>JAOTWF010000087.1 GCA_029863005.1 Gammaproteobacteria bacterium
GAGCAAATTGAGCCTCGCTTTCAAATCGCAGATCCAGCTCCCCGTCTCGAAGGAAAGTGAAGCGCGGGGACTGGGCACGGCGCGAGCCTCTTACGGTGTTGGTTTGGTGTTGACACAGGAGACCGGTTTCGGCGCTGTGCACGCGAACCTGCTAGTCGACCGAGTGAATTACGCCGATGATGCACTCAATGCCGCTGAACGACGCACGCTCTACCAGTTGTCGGTGGCGCCAGTATGGGATGTCGTGACAGGCTGGAAACTGGCGCTCGATACCGGCCTCATGACTAATCCGGACCTGGCCGCCAAGTCGCGCATGGGTTACCTCGAGCTCGGCGCCATTTATGCGCCCAGCGAGGATCTCGATCTCGCTTTCGGGATCGTGCGCCATGTTATGGACGGCAGCGCCCACACGACGCAGGCGACCGTCGGTCTCACTTGGCGGTTTCGATAAGCCCTACTGCCACACAATTAGTTAAGATTGTCGAGCCGCGGAAGGCACGCGGCCGCCTTTGTCACGGCCCAGTAGTTGCAAAAAATGGGCATCAAGACAATAAAATTGAAAGTCAAAAAAAACGAGGCGGGCTGATTTTCAGGACAACGGGATCGTCCGAAACCCCGATAACGTTAAACGACAAGGAGAAGTGACATGGCCCTCGAAACCGTTCGTGACGTGCTGGCGTGGTGTTCGGTAATCAATATCGGACTGTTGCTATGGTGGTTCCTGTCCTTCGCCCTGGCTCACGATTGGATGTACCGGTTGCATAAAAACTGGTTCAAATTATCGGTCGAGCGGTTCGATACGATTCACTACGCGGGCATGGCCATCTTCAAGATGGGGGTCCTGCTTTTCAACCTGGTGCCGTATCTTGTTATGCGCAGTTTAATTTAAATGAAAGCATTTCAGGATATAGGAAACACGGTGGGGTGCTTCAATCCTCGAGGTAGGTATATCCTTTCAATCCCTCACTGAGTTCAGCGAGAAAAGAGTTGCGGTTTTTTTCGCTGAGCGCCGAAGCGCTCTCGATCTTCGCGCGATAGGAAGCAAGCAGATCGTCGGCATTGAAATTCACGTAGCGCAGCACCGAATCCACCGTGTCACCTTGCTGTGCCTGCGACAACTGATGGCTGCCGTCCGGTTTAAGCTCAACGTGAATGGAGTCGGTGTCGCCGAAAAGATTGTGCATGTCACCGAGGATCTCCTGGTAGGCGCCCACCAGAAAAATCCCAAGCAGATAGGGCTCATTCTCACGCAACGGATGCAGGGGGAGGGTGGAGTCGATCCCTTCGCCATCCACGTATAAATCAATACTCCCATCGGAATCGCAGGTAATGTCCTGCATCACGCCACGGCGTGTGGGCGGTTCGTTCAGGCGGTGCAGGGGGACCACCGGAAAGATCTGGTCGATGGCCCAATGGTCGGGCATGGACTGGAACAAGGAAAAATTACAGAAATATTTATCGGCGAGTTTTTCGTTCAATTCATCGAGTATTTCACGGTGCGTGCGCGAGGCCGGCGTTAGCAGTTCACGCACCTTCCAGCAGATGGCGAAATAGATCTGCTCGGCGCGTGCCCGCTGCGACAGCGTCAGCACGCCGTGGCTGAACATGCCCTGGGCCTCGGTGAGCCGGTAGGCGGCGTCGTGGTAGGCCTCGACCACGGAAAGCTCCGAGAGTGTGGCGAGCGTTTGCCACAAGTCATGGATGATAGCCGGTTCGTCGCTTTCGGCCTTCGGCACGGAATCGGCGCCCGGCGCGGATTCCGTGCCAACCACATTGGTGATAAGCACCGCGTGATGCGCGGTCATGGCTCGGCCCGATTCGGTGACAATATCGGGATGGGGTATCTTTTTCTCGGCGCAAATCTCACTGATGGCGTGCACGATATTGTGCGCGTATTCCTCAACGCTGTAATTCATCGAACAGAAGCTGCGCGAGCGCGTGCCTTCGTAGTCCACGCCCAGTCCACCGCCGACATTCAGCACTTTTATTTCCGCACCGGTGGCGCGCAGCTCGGCGTAATAGCGCGCCGCCTCGCGCATACCAAGCTGGATGTGATGGATATTGGCAATCTGCGAGCCCATGTGAAAGTGCAACATCTGCAGTGTGGGCAGCAAGTTGGCCGCGTGCAGGCGCGCCACACACTCCTGCACCTGGGCTGCCGACAGGCCGAACTTGGATTTCTCGCCGCCGGTGTTCTGCCACTTGCCAGCGCCAATCGAGGCGAGACGCATGCGCAACCCGATGAGCGGCATGATGCCCAGGTTTATGGATTCCTGGATGACGAGCTCGAGTTCGGAGGGCTTCTCCACGACAATAAAAACTCGGTGGCCGAGCGCCAGTCCGATCAGCGCGAGGCGGATGTATTCGCGGTCCTTGTAACCGTTGCACACCACCACGCCACCGTCCTGGCGCGATAGTGCGAGTACCGCCAGCAATTCGGGCTTGGAGCCGGCCTCAAGCCCGACGCGCCCGTCGTCGCGCGCGAGGATCTTCTCGACCACACTTTTTTGCTGGTTGACCTTGATGGGATAGACGGCGGTGTAGCGCCCGCGGTAGCCGTCAGTCTGCATCGCGCGGTCGAAGGCTCCGCACAACGTCTCAACCCGGTGGCGCAGGATGTCGGAAAAGCGCACCAGCACCGGCAGCGCGAGCCCCGCCGCCTTGATCTCCTTCGAGAGATCGTAGAGGTCAATTCCGGGGTGGTCGGCATGCCCATCGAACCGGCAGACCAGGTGGCCCTTGCCGTTGATATCAAAATATCCACCACTCCAGTGGGCGATGTTGTAGGCCTCGCGCGCCTTCTGGATGCTCCAGTCGATCATGCGGCAAGTATCAAGTAGCGGTTCCCAAGTATCAAGTAGCCGTGCACGCGCGCGGCGGTTAGAATCGCGCCTCAAAATTCATTCTGCACGCCACATTCATGCCGCTCGACAAAACCTGGTACACCGAAGAATGGGCCGGACAGGGTTCGGCCATCTCGCTCAAGATCAAGGACAAGGTCCACGACGAGAAGTCGCCCTACCAGCGCATCGAGATCTACGAAACCGAGGCCTTCGGCACGCTCATGACGCTCGATGGGCTGGTCATGGTCACCGACCGCGATAACTTCGTCTACCACGAGATGATGTCGCACCCGGCGTTGTTCACCCATCCTGATCCGAAACGGGTGCTGATCATTGGCGGCGGCGACTGCGGTACGCTGCACGAGGTGTTGAAACACGAAACCGTGGAGCAGGCCGAACAGGTCGAACTCGATGAGCGCGTTACGCGCGTAGCGGAAAAATTTTTTCCCGAGCTGTGCGAATCCAACCACGACCCGCGCGCAAAACTCCATTTTACCGACGGGATAAAGTGGGTGGCGGATGCCAAGCCCGACACCTACGATGTCATCATCATCGATTCGACCGACCCGGTGGGTCCGGCCGCCGGTCTCTTCTCGGAAACTTTTTACCGAAATTGTTTACGGGCCTTGCGGGCACAAGGCATCGTGGTCGGCCAGAGTGAATCGCCGCTGTTTCACGCCGAGCTGATTCGTTCTGTGCAAAAATCCTTCAAGGCCGCCGGTTTTCGCGACGTGGGAACACTGTTCTTCCCGCAATGCACTTATCCTTCCGGCTGGTGGAGTGCCACCATGGCCGGCAAGGACGGATCCATTGCGGAATTCCGCAACCAGGCAGCTGCGGCAAAATCCTTTGCCACCCGTTATTACAATCACGACATACACGTGGCGTCGCGCGCGCGTCCGGAATTCCTGCGTTGATAGCGCAGCAGGTGACGTCGTCCGGCGATTGAACACGAACATCGTTCGGCGTATAAACTTCCAGACTCGTCATCACGACCAAGCGGAAGCGCCATGGAACCCAAAATTGCCCAGAAAGGCCCCTATGTCCTCGATCTCCAGCCCGGCACCTACTGGTGGTGTGCCTGCGGCCAGTCGAAAAACCAGCCGTTCTGCGACGGCACGCACAAGGGCAGCGGCATCGAACCGGTGAAGTTCGAGCTGGCCCAGGCGGAGAAGGTGGCCCTGTGCGGCTGCAAGCATTCGGCACAAAAACCCCGCTGCGACGGCACCCACAAGAAATTCTGATGTAACCACATGCTGTGGCGCCCGCGACAGGAATACCACTGCACGCGTCTCAGCTCCGCGCCCTGGCCAGAGGCGGCTTGAGGGCAAACCCTGGCTTTTCCCCCGCGCGCGCGACCAACGCCTTGTAGAAAAAAAACGGGCGCCCGAGACGCCCGTGGAATTCTCCAAGAGAGAGAAGGAGGAAGACTTACAAGTTGTAACCGCGCTCGTCGTGCGAGGCAATGTCTAGCCCCTCGGTTTCCTGCTCTTCAGTCACCCGCAGGCCGACGATCATATCTACTATCTTCAGGATGGCATAACTCGCGATGGCGACAAAGCCGACGGTGATGGCCACGCCCACGATCTGTTTCCAGACCTGCGCGCCCATCGACACGCCTTCACCCAGCCCGGCGCCGCCGAAACCCTTGGCCACAAAAACGCCGGTAAGTATCGCGCCGATGATGCCACCGATGGCGTGCACGCCGAATACGTCGAGCGAGTCATCATAGCCGAGTGCGCGCTTGATCTTGGTCGAGGCGATGAAGCAGCCGAAGCCCGCGACTGCACCGATGATCAACGCGCCCATGGGGCCGACGAAGCCGGAGGCCGGGGTGATGGCCACCAGGCCCGCGACGGCACCAGAGGCGATGCCGAGTACCGACGGCTTGCCGTGGCTGATCCACTCCGAGAACATCCAGCCAAGAGCCGCGGCGGCGGTGGCAATCTGCGTCACGGCCATGGCCATGCCCGCGGAGCCGTTGGCCGCGGCCGCGCTGCCGGCGTTAAAGCCGAACCAGCCGACCCACAGCATCGAGGCACCCATCAGCGTATAACCCAGGTTATGCGGCATCATCGAAGTCTTGGGATAGCCCTTGCGCGGTCCGAGCACCAGCGCCGCCACCAGGCCGGCGATACCGGCATTGATGTGCACCACCGTACCACCCGCGAAATCGAGCACGCCCATGTCCCAGAAGAAGCCGCCATCGCCGCTCCACACCATGTGCGTCATGGCGGTGTAAACCACCGTGAACCACAGGCCCATGAACAGCAGCATGGCCGAGAATTTCATGCGCTCGGCAAAGGCGCCGACGATCAGCGCCGGGGTAATGATGGCGAATGTCATCTGGAACGTCATAAACACCGTTTCCGGGATCGTGCCTTGCAGGCTGTCCACCGTCAGGCCCTTCAGAAAGGACTTGTCGAGCCCGCCATAGAACGAGGCGAAATTCACCACACCTTTTGCCATGCCGGCCGTGGAGAATGCCAGACTGTAGCCATAAAGCGCCCACAACACGGTGATCATCGCCGTAATGGCAAAACACTGCATCATGACCGAGAGCACATTCTTGGACCGCACCATGCCAGCGTAAAACAGCGCCAGGCCCGGGATGGTCATGAACAGCACCAACACGGTGGATGTCAACATCCAGGCGGTGTCGCCGGCATTCAGCGTCGGCGCGGCGGTCGCCGGAGCCGGCGCCTCTTCGCCGAAAGCCAGCATCGGCAATGCCGCCAGCAACACGACGCCCAGGACACCGAGCGGCTTTTTCAGATCGAATTGGTTAAACATGGATTATTCTCCTGTATCAAAGCGCATCTTTACCGGTTTCACCGGTACGGATACGTACAACCTGTTCGAGGTCAAAGATGAAAATCTTGCCGTCACCAATTTTGTCGGTGCGTGCCGACTTGGTAATGGCCTCGATCACGCGGTCGAGCTGCTTCGAGTCGATGGCAACTTCGATTTTTACTTTCGGCAGAAAATCCACGACATATTCCGCGCCGCGATAGAGTTCCGTGTGGCCTTTCTGCCGGCCGAAGCCTTTGACCTCGGTGACGGTAACACCCTGCACCCCGACTTCGGCCAATGCATCGCGCACGTCGTCGAGCTTGAAGGGCTTGATAATGGCGGTAACTAATTTCATGTGCCTGTCTCCAAATTAGACTGGGGAACCAGGTTGGCCGGGACGCGGCCGGCCTGGTCGCGTGTTACAAGCTCTTCGACACAGTCAGCATAAACTGGCCGTCGTTGGCGAAGACACCCTTCTTGATTTGTGACGCACCGCTCAAGTTGGTGTCGGTGTAAGCCAAGCCAAAACCGATTCCACCGATTTCCTTGCTTAGACTGATCTTGTAGTCGGTATACTTTTTGCCAAATGCCGCCTGAACACCGTCGCCGCCTGACTTGCCCACATGCAGCGCTAGCCCGAAGCCTTCGGGCAGTTCCAAGCTGACGCCGGCCTCCAGATACGTACCGCTCTTGCTGGTCGGGCCCTGGTAGTCGCTGGCGTTGCTGTACTTGACGCTGAAGGGGCCATAGCCACCACCCACGTACAGTTCGGTAAAGTCGTAATCAAGCGAACTGTTCGCACCCGGGTACATGTAATGAATGAACCCCACATCCATATCGATCGGGCCGGCCTTGAATTTGTAACCGCCGTAGAGGTCGAGTTCCATCGAAGCACCGTCCCCGTCAGCCGAGGTCACGGCGTCGTTTCCCCAGTTGACGTTCGAGCCCCAAGTGCCGAGATAGAAACCCTTCTCGTGGGCATAATCGAAACCGCCCTGGATCGCCGGATTCTCGGCGGATTGCGAAATACCGCGCCAGACGTAATTCGTGGTCAAGGCAACGTTGCCGCTCACGGGCAACTTGTCCGCCGCCATGGCCGAGACCGACACAAGCAGCAGGCTGCTGGCCAACACTGTTTTCTGAATGTTCTTCATAATAAATTTCTCTCCAAAGCCCTCACGGCTTGCTAGTTGGTTAATAATCAAAAATCAGTCAATTTCCTGTCACACTTCTGCAATGGACTTGGCATAACAGCAGTTTCTGTGCCAGAGTGTTTTCTGCTTGAATAACAGTCAGTTAAGTGTTATCGGAGAAATGTTCTCGGGGGTTTATGCACCAACATAGAATTCAATTTTTCCACTATGCACTGTTTAAGTGCATCGGATCCGTGTCAGAGAGCTTTATAATTCT
>JAOTWF010000088.1 GCA_029863005.1 Gammaproteobacteria bacterium
GACAAATCGTTGCGGCTGAATGCCCAGGATGACCGGGGAGAGACGGCGTTACACTTCGCGGCCGCCAAGGGGTCTTTTGAAATCGTCAAATTGTTGCTGGACCATGGGGCAGATGCGCGCGCAACGGATGGCTCCGGGCGCACTCCCGCGACGGTGGCGGCGGCAGAAGGCCACGCGGCATTGGCAGAATTTCTCAAACGTCTCATCCACTAGCAGTCCAGCATGATAGTGGAGTTAGCTTTAACACTGCACTTGTGAGCGACTGTATTGCGTCAAGGGCATGACGGTGGCGGTGCGGGTAACCTTTTCGCGGATATTGGACGTCTTGAACTCAAGCGACAGGCGGAAGGCAAATTTCTCGAAAAATAATTCGAGCATATCTCCCCCGTAAATCCCCGCGGCGTAAAGCGATCCATCACGTTCATCGTACTCCAGCATAATCGCTGCCAGGGGTTGCGGTGCCGGTCCGCCAAGGACGCGCGCACCTTGCAACGGGTCGTAGACGCTCTTTTCAGAGCAGCAATAAATGACCTGTGAACGCCGGATGACCGCCTCGCTTTTGTTCCGGAAACTGACGGTCTGATGCCGGTAATTAATGAAGCTCACCTCATCGGCGGGATAAGACATCTTGTGTGCGCAGATGGCAGAGAAGGCAACAATGGAACGCTCCGGCCCCACACCGCCCTGCCAGCGATAAGATCCCCCCTTTTCGGTTTGTAGCAGCGTGTCTTGTTCCGTTGGGCGTCCGAGGTTCAGGAGGAAGCAGGGTGTAGCAATATAGGGATAATGGAAGAGGTAATTTTCTCCAACCTTCAGCTGGGAGGGCGTGATGGGATGGCCTTCGGTGTCGATCAGCTTGGCGCGGTGATGACGGTGAATTTCACTGTCCGGTTTCGCCAGAAGTTTCGGATTGGCGCCGATCATGGCGACAGCCGAGGCGCACAGTTTGACGAAGCTTCTCCGACCGAACTTTAAATCCCGGCTCATGGTGATATCTCCAAGCTTGTCGAGGGTTTCCTATGCCCCACTGCCAATCTGGAATCATTGCATTCAATAGAATGCTAAGGAAAAAGTAAATCCCCGTCCCCGGCAGCCATCGGTTAATTACACACAATTTGTATCACTACATCACAGTGTGAAATAACCAGCATTGCCATGATCAGCTTTGGCGCCTGTCGCGGGCCACCACACGAAGGTGTACGATTCATGCATGCATTTTCCACGTATCGTGCGTCTTGATGACTCGGACAGCCGCGTCTACGAAAACCTGGCCATTCCAGGTGAGTGGGCGGTGCCGGGTTCTTTCGTTTTTCAGGACGTTGACTTGGACTCGCTCAGCGGTAAACGGTTGCAGGCATTTCGCCATGGGTTTCTGGGAACCGGGAGTTTTGGGTGGAGCACTCTCGTTATGGTCGACAGCATCAGTGATGAGGAACACCAGGCTGTTATCAAAGGTCTGGTCAGCCGTTTGATGCAGCAGTCCCCCGCTCCGAATTGGAAGGTGGCTCTGGCGACGGCGCAGGAGGAAGTGGATTTCGCGGCCAGTATCTGCAATCACGAAATCCACACGCTGCTTGCGCTCGAGCGCAATATCGAAGCGGAATCCTTTGTCGAGAATTTCAGAGTCGTGCGCCGGCCAAACACAATCGAACACTCCACGGTAATACTTTGGACCGCAGAGGATGACCCGGCATAACACCGGCCCTCAATATTTCGTCATACTTATTGCAGTATCTCTTGCCGGCAAAAGCCAGCATCAGACAGACCGTCCCTCTGCCTGCAGATAACGCTGCATGGCCTCAAGGGCGGTCGAATCGAGTTCGTGGAATTTGATTGCCGTGCCATCCGTGGAGACACGCGCCACTTGGGCCGGCAGACGATAAGTGGATTTTCCTTTGGCGGACGGCAGAGAAATGGCCACTTCAACGGGCACATCGCGGGTCAACGCCCCCCATCCTAATTTGAGCATGGCCCCGTTCAGGCTGAGATCATGAATTTGGCATAAGCGGTGTCCCAGGCCGTGAATAACCATCACTTCCTGATCAACCGGTTTACGTGTGCCTGCGCGTCGCTCAAGTGGCATGCTGCACCTTTAGATGGACGCTTGTTATAACGTTATCCCACCGTGCTTCGTTTATTAAAAGAATTATACCCCGACCACGCGTGGGGGGAAGAGGGTAAGCAAACAACGGTATTTGGCCTTTGAAATCAACTCCACCGAGCGGCGCTTAATCGCTTGCATGCAGATCTCACCTAAGATCATGTCAGAATTTCTCTCTGTAATTGCCGTTGATCGAAGGATGCTGGCAAGCAGAGAACCTGATCATGAAAGATATCGAAGAAAATATATCGAAGCTCTAGGCGATCCAGGCAATGGGGGGTGGGAATATCAATCGATGATTTTGGAACCGGTTATTCCTCGTTCAGCCATCTGGCCACGCTGCCGATCAATGCGCTCAAAATCGACCGATCATTCATTATCAATATGGTAAACAATCCGGATCATCGGAATATCGTATCAGCCATTATCTCGTTGGCACATCTGCTGAAGCACGAGGTCGTTGCCGAGGATGTTGATTCCCAAAAGCAGGTGACGCTCCGACGCGAGATGGGATGCGATGATATCCAGGGCTATATATTCAGTCATCCGCTTCCCGCGAATGAATTTGAAGCTTGGCGCCGTGAATTCGTCCTGAAACCAGGCTGACATGTTTACGGCCGCGCACGTGTTAACCCGCGCGCCGGTAATATGATATGTTCCCATCGCATCTTGGCCGCGGAACGGAACATTGCCTGTATCCAGTAAGGACATTTTAGGAATCGATGGGCCACTCACCGGGCGGCTGCCGGGTTTTGTCCCGCGGCGAGCGCAGCAGGACATGGCGCAGGGTATCGAGCAGGCACTGGCCGATTATTCCGTGTTCATCGCCGAGTCCGGTACCGGGACCGGCAAGACCTTTGCTTACCTGGTTCCAGCACTCCTCTCCGGCAAGAAAATCCTGATCTCCTCCGGCACACGCCACCTGCAGGACCAGTTGTATCACCGCGACCTGCCGCTTGTGCGCGACGCCCTTGCCATTCCCGTCACGACCGCGCTGCTCAAGGGTCGGGCGAATTACCTTTGCCGCCACCGGCTCGAGCGCACCGTGTCCGAAGGCCGCCTCACCCTGCGGCAGGAGCAATCACGCTTGGTACGCATCCACGAGTGGTCGGCGCACACAAAGCGCGGCGACATCGCTGAACTCAGCGACATTCCCGAGGACTCGGAGCTCTGGCCGCAGGTGACCTCCACTGCCGAGAATTGCCTTGGCAGCGAGTGCACCCATTACGATCAATGCTTCATCAACCGCGCGCGGCGCGAGGCGCTGACCGCGGATCTCGTCGTCGTCAATCATCATCTGTTCTTCGCCGATCTGGCGCTGCGAGAAGAGGGCTTCGGCCAGTTGCTGCCGGGGGTCGAGGCGATCATTTTCGATGAGGCACACCAGTTGCCCGAGATCGCCTCCAATTTCCTCGGCATATCGCTGAGCGCATATCAGCTCACCGGTCTTTGCCGCGACACCGTCGCCGAGGAAGTAAGGGAGAAAAGTGACGTCGCCGGCCTGCAAGAGGCCGCGCAAACGCTTGAAAAGGCCACGGCCGATTTCCGGCTCGCCTTCGGCGTCGAACCCAGGCGCGGTGCCTGGGACAAGCTGGAAAATACCAAGTCTGTGCACGCGGCACTGGAGGAGTTGAAAAATTCTCTCACAGAACTTTCCGCCTTGCTCGATGCCGCCGCGCCCAAGGGCCAGGGCCTGTCGAGCTGCGCACGCCGCGCCTCGGAATTGCTCGATCGACTCTACATGTTCAGCGAAGGCTCGCCCTCGGAATACATCGCCTGGTTCGAAACCTCCGCGCGCGGCTTCAACCTCTATTTAACCCCGCTCGACATCGCGACATCGTTTCGCCAACACACGGCCAATGGCAAGAAAGCCTGGGTGTTCACCTCGGCAACACTTGCGGTCAAACAAAGCTTCGCGCATTTTCAGACGCGCCTTGGCCTTGAGGACGCGCAGACAGGACAATGGGACAGCCCCTTTGATTACGCGCAAAAGACGCTCCTCTACATTCCCTCCGGGCTGCCGCCGACGCCCTCGGCGCCGGATTACACCGACCGTGTGATCGATGCCGCGTTGCCGGTGCTCGCGGCCTCGCGCGGGCGCGCGTTTATTCTCTTCACCAGCCATCGGGCGCTGAAGCTCGCGGCCGCGCGCCTGCGCGATGCGCTGCCTTATCCGCTACTGGTGCAGGGCGACGCCTCGCGCTCGGAATTGCTGCGCCGGTTTCGGATGCTCGGCAACGCCGTGCTGCTCGGCACCAGCAGCTTCTGGGAGGGCGTGGACGTGCGGGGTGAAGCGCTGTCCTGTGTCATCATAGATAAACTCCCGTTTGCTTCCCCGGATGATCCCGTGCTGCAGGCGCGCGCCAAGGCCTTGGAGGAATCCGGCCGCAGCCCATTTAACGACTATCAATTGCCGGAAGCGGTGATCGCGCTGAAGCAGGGCGTTGGACGCCTCATTCGCGATGAGAACGACTGCGGCGTGCTAGTGTTGTGCGACCCGCGCTTGCTCACCAAGGGGTACGGTAAGATTTTTCTCGCGAGCCTGCCGCCCATGCCGCTCACGCAATCGCTCGCCGATGTCGAACGCTTCTTTGCCCGTGAATCCGGCTCGCCTGCGCCAGAACGCGCGCCGGCGACCGCGACCCCGTGAAAGGAATTCTCCCCGTCTGGCGCCGGCTGGTGCATTTCCTTGCCTTCGGCCTTGGCGCCGGATATCTGCCCAAGGTGCCCGGCACTTTCGGCACGCTCGTCGGCATTCCCGTTTACTTATTAATGCAACCGCTCGCGGCCTGGTTGTATGCCGTTTTCGTGTTGGCGCTGTTCGGCGTCGGAGTCTGGATTTGCGCGCTGACCGAACGAGACCTTGGCGTGCACGATCATCCCGGCATCGTGTGGGATGAAATCGTCGGTTTCTTGATCACCATGTTCCTGGCGCCCAGCGGATGGGTCTGGATCGTGCTCGGCTTTCTCATGTTCCGCTTGTTCGATATCTGGAAACCCTGGCCCATCCGTCAAATCGAGCGGCGCATACAGGGCGGGCTTGGGAACATGCTGGATGATGCGCTCGCGGCGGTTTATGCCTTCGTGGCGTTGCAAGGGGTGGTGTGGATCGTGGCGAAGGTATGATTACCGAGCAATGACATCTCCGCGATCTATCATTTCCTTGATCTCACCGTCTTTGTAACCGTATTCCTTTAAAACCTCGCGCGTGTGCTGGCCGAGCAGCGGCGCGCCGCGGCGCACGCCGCTCGGGGTTACGGAGAATTTAACCGGCGGTCCAAGCGTTTTCATGCGCCCAAGCTTGTTGTGTTCCACCTCCACCACCATATCGCGCGCCAGCACCTGCGGGTCGGTGAGCATCTCGCCGATGGACAGCACCGGGCCGGCGGGAACGCCCGCGGCCTCAAGGCGCGTGAGCCAGTCTGCCGAAGTGCTGGTTCGAAAGCGCGCGGTGAGGATTTCGATCAGCATTGGCAGATTTTTCATGCGCCCGGCGTTGTCGTTAAACCGTGGATCATTGGCCAATTCCGGTTGCTCGATGACTTCCACCAAGCGCTTCCAGTTGGCTTGGTTGGCGGCGCCCAGATTGATCCAGCCGTCCTTGGTTTGGATCGCTTGATAGGGCGCGCTTAAAGGATGCGCTGAACCGATGGCGCCCGGGGACTTCCCGGTGGCGAGGCAGATGGCCGATTGCCAATACGTCGTCGTGACGCCGGCCTCGAGCAGGGAGGTGTCCACCAACTGTCCCTCGCCGGTCTTGAGCCGGTGCACGTAGGCGGCGAGCACACCCATAGCGGCGAGGATGCCGGCGCTGATGTCGGTGATGGGTGGACCGGCCTTGACCGGCTGGCGGCCGGACCCTTCACCAGTGACGCTCATGATGCCGGAGAGCCCCTGCGCGATCAGATCGAACCCGGCGCGGTTGGCATACGGCCCGGTGCGGCCGAAGCCGGTGACCTGGCAGTAGATGAGCGCGGGATTCATCTTATGCAGCGTGTCGTAGCCGAGACCGAAACGCTCCATGGTCCCGGGGCGATAGTTTTCGATCAACACGTCGGCGGAGATGAGCATTTTTTCCATCACCGCCTTGCCGCCGGGATTTTTCAGATTAATCGAGATGCCGCGCTTGTTGCGATTCAAGATCATGAACGCGGCCGATTCGCCGTCCACCGCCGGCGGCGTCATGCGCCGGGTGTCATCGCCATCGGGAACCTTTTCAACCTTGATCACGTCCGCGCCCATGTCGGCCAACATCACGCCGCACACAGGGCCGGCCATGATGTGCGCAAGCTCAATGACCTTGACGCCGGTAAGCGGTCCTTTCGCCGCCACGGTCAGCGCCCCTTGAATCCGGGTTTGGTCTTGGCCAGGAACGCCTGATATCCGGTTTTGAAATCCTCGGTGTCGTAGCAGGCATAGCCCTCATCGAGTTCGGCCTGGGTAAACGGCGCCAGATCGTGCAGACGGCGCATGAATTTTTTGTGCCAGCGCGCAACGAGCGGCGCGCCGTCGGCAATATGCCGTGCTGTGGCCTTGGCCTCTTCCTCGACCTTGTCATCCGCCACCACGCGCGTGACCAGACCTTTTTGCAGTGCCTCGTCGGCATTGAATACGCGGCCCTCGAGCAGGATCTCCAACGTGACCGCCTTGCCCACCACGGACATCAATCCCTGCATTTCTCGTAAGCCGAGAGTCAGGCCCAGGCGGTTGATGGGGATGCCGAAGCGGCTCGAATTTCCGCAGATGCGTAGGTCGCACTGCGCGGCGATTTCGAGTCCGCCACCAACGCATATGCCGTGGATCATCGCCACCATCGGGTGGCGGCATTCGCCAAGTGCCGCCAGCGCCGCATGATGCACCACACCGTATTCCCGGGCCTGCGCCGAATTGGAGCGGGTGTTGGCGAATTCCGAAATGTCATT
>JAOTWF010000089.1 GCA_029863005.1 Gammaproteobacteria bacterium
TCAGCGTTATACAATGTAGTTGCAGAAGAGTTAAAACAACCATTTCGTTATTACCTGGATTTTGCGACGAAACACAAGGAGATTATTGACCGTTTCGGGCGCTTTCCGCACCGCAACGCCATTCTCGGCCGACTGTCCACGCCGGAGGAGCTCGAATTCCTTGAAGGTCCGGGGTCATCGTTCTGATATGCAATTGAATAGACTATTCAACATGCCTGCGTCATTATTCCCGGCATGAAAGCCATTGTCATGACCACTCCCGGCGGCCCGGAAGTGCTGCAACTTCAGGACCTGCCGGAACCGAAACTCACGCGCGCCACCGACATGCTCGTGCGCGTGAAGGCCGCGGGCGTGAATCCGGTGGACACCAAGATGCGCGCCAATCCCAAAGCTTACCCGGGACCGATCGCCCCGGTGCTCGGTTGCGACGGAGCAGGTGTCGTGCAGGTGGTGGGTTCGGCCGTAACCGGCTTCGAGCCCGGAGACGAGGTTTATTACTCCCAGGGACCGGTGCGTGATCGGCTCGGGAGTTACGCCGAGGCGGCGCTGGTGGATTACCGGCTGGCGGCGCGGAAACCGAAGCGCATGAGTTTCACCGATGCCGCGGCAGTGCCACTCGTATTAATCACGGCGTGGGAGGCGCTGCACAACCGGGCCGGAATGAAATCCTGGCACAAGCTACTGGTACATGCGGGCGCCGGCGGCGTCGGGCACATCGCCATCCAGCTGGCACGCATTGCGGGCGCGGAAGTGTGTACCACGGTCGGTTCGGCCGACAAGGCCGAGTTTGCCCGGTCGTTCGGTGCCAATCTCGCGATCAATTACAAGGAAAAAAATTTCGTCGAGGCCGTCCTTGAATGGACCGGTGGCAAGGGGGTGGACATTGCCTTCGATACCGTGGGCGGGAAAACGCTGTCCGAAACCTTTTCCGCCGTGCGCTATTATGGCGACGTCGTCACGCTGCTGGCACCCGGGCCCGAGATCAACTGGAGCGTGCCGCGCGTGCGCAACCAGCGCGTCAGTTTCGAGTTGATGCTGATCCCGGTGTTCTTCGACCTAACCGAGGCCATGACACACCAGGGCGAGATCCTGCGGCGCGGGACAGAGCTGATCGAGGGCCGCGAGTTGCGCATCCATGTCGACAAGACCTTCCCGCTCGAGCAGGCCGCCGAGGCCCATGCCCTGCTGGCCTCCGGGAAAACCCGGGGCAAGGTCGTCCTCACTGTTGATTGATCCTCCGCCGCGCGTCAGCCGGAGGCGGTATCGCGGGTGCGTGCAAGCAATTCCACGAACTCCCGGGTCGGAACCGGCTTGCTGAAATAATCCCCTTGGTATTCGTCGCAACCCTGCTCGCGCAATAGTTCCAGCTGCGCGTGCGTTTCCACCCCCTCGGCGATGACCGTGAGTTTCATGCTTTGGCCGAGCACGATCACGGCACGGGTGATCGCCGCATCGCTTTCGTCGGCCGGCAGCCCGCGCACGAATGACTGGTCAATCTTGAGCTTGTCGAGCGGAAAGCGCTTGAGGTAACTCAGTGACGAAAACCCGGTGCCGAAATCGTCCACCGCGATGCGCACACCGAACTGCTTCAATTCCGTGAGTATGGTCGTGGTGCGCGCGATGTCCTGCATCGCCACGCCTTCCGTTATCTCGATCTCGAGCCGCTGAGGCGGCAGCCCGGCCTCCTTCAGAATGGCGGCGATGCGCTTTGGCAGGTCAGGCAGAGCGAACTGGCGCGATGAGATATTGACCGACACGGTGAGCGCTTGCATCTCGGGCGTGTTCGCGGCGGCCGCCTGCGCGCAGGCTGTGTACAACACCCATTCGCCAAGCGAGACCACGAGCCCGGATTCCTCGGACAAGGCCAGAAACTGCGAAGGAACGAGCAACCCGCGTTCCGGATGCTCCCAACGCAGCAGCGCCTCCGCGCCGATCACCCGGCCGCTCGCGATGTCAACCTGCGGCTGATAATACAACCGCAGCTCGCCGTGTTCCTCAGCATGACGCAACTCGTTTTCGAGCGCCAGCCACTCGGCGGCACGCTCGTTCATGTCGCGGGTATAGCATTCGAGACCGGCGCCGCCGTGAAGCTTGGCGCGTTGCATCGCGGCTTCGGCGTTGCGTAAGAGCGTCGCCGCATCCAGGCCGTCTAAAGGATATACGCTGACACCGATGCTCAGGCTCAGATGATACTCGCGGCCGAGGGCATGGAACGGCTGTTGCATTTCCTCGAGGATCTGCTCGGCCAACCACACCGGGTTCTGGCTCGTGGCGAACCCCGGCACCAGTATGGCGAAACGGTCGCCTTCCATGCGGTACAGCGTCGATTCACGCACCTGTCCGCGCACCTCCCCAAGCAAATGCTTGAGACGCGCCGCCACGGCCTGCAGCAGCAAATCGCCTATGTCATGGCCCATGCTTTCGATCACCACCCGAAACCGGTCAACTCCCATCAACAACAGCGCGGCGCGCATGCCGGCGCGATCGTTAGCGTATACACGTCGTTCGAACTCCTCCTCGAACATCAGCCGGTTGGGTAGCTTGGTCAGCGCATCGTGATAGGCCTGATGAATCAGCCCCTCCTGTGCACGCTTGCGCTCGGTTACATCGGTTACGTAGACGTGAAAGATTTCCAGATCGGGCATCCAATGAATACCGCATTCGAGGGTACGTCCGCCTTCGATCAGGTATTCCCACAACTCGTATGTCGTGGGCATGGCGCGCAGGGCCGAAAGCCGCTGGTCTATATCCCGAGGTAGCAATCGGTGCACATCGTGCGACGGGGCATTAATCTTCTTCAACAATTCCGCGGTGCCCGGATTGGCATATATAACATCTCCCGCAGGCGATAACTGCAACACCGGGTTCGGGTTTCGTTCCGGGAACATGGAGAGCCGCCGACGCTCGGTCTGCTCGTTGATGTAGGCATTGATGTAGAAGCCCACGAACAGGGAAATCAGGAAGATCGCGCCGGCGAACAAGATGACGCGGCCCTGCATCGTTTCCACCGTGGACCCGGCGCGCGCGCCGCTCTGCTCCACGCGCGCGCGGATGTCCAGCGCCAGCGCATCGAGTTCGCGGTGTATCCGGCCCACGACCTCACCCGCCTCGGATAACAGCTTGGTGGCGCGCTTCATGTTGCGCGGTTTGCTCATCAACACCTGATCGAGGTCGCGACCGATCTGGCCGAGGCGGCCGTAATCGTCCTGCACCGTCTGAAGCAGACGGCGTTGCTCCAGCGCCTCGGCGAGGGTGACGAAACCCGAGACACACACGTTTTCAATGTGGGCGTAATCAGACAGGAAACGGATCCGGTCGAAATCGACGTAATAGCGGTACAACACCGATTCCTGTTCCCGCAGGTCGAGCTTGAGCGCGATGAGCGCGTTCAGTTGCGGCAGCTCTTTCTCGGCCAGCTCACGGGAGTTGCCCGCGACGTGTTCGCTGTCGGTGTAAACCTGGAAAGCGAGCACAGCCCCGAGCGCCAACACCAGAAGATAGGCGCTGAAAATTCGGCTTTTGATCCCCAATCTGAGATCCATTCAGCCGTTACTCTAACTTAACCGGGGGCCGGCTGCGTGGTCGGCATTTCTTTGGGATTTAGCGGCAAATGGCGGGAGATAATTGCGGGTACGTGGGCGAGCGGCACGGGTCAGGATATTGAATGCGTTATTTCCAGACCAGGATTTTACCGTCATTGCCGGACGTGGCCAGATGTTCGCCGTCGGACGAAAGCGTGAGCACCGAAACACCGTAATCGTGCCCGGCGAGCCGGTGGACCACCTGACCCTGTTCCACATTCCAGATTTCCACTGCCGGGCTCGCCCCCCCCAGCAACAGCCACTGGCTGTCGGGGGTGAACTGCACAACATTCACATCATCCGGAACATTGGTCAGCACGCGGTCATCGCGCCCGAGTCCGGCGTTCCATAACTTGAGATTGTGTTGTTGCCCGCCGGAAGCCAGCCATTTGCCGTCCGGTGAGTAAGCAATGGTACTGACCGGGACTTTGTGTGCCGGCACATACGCCAATTCCTGGCCGCCCGCGAGGTCCCAATACTGTATGCCGCCTTCGAGGTCAGCCCCGGCCAACACGCGTCCGTTGGAGGAGACGGCCAATGCGAGAATTTCATGCCGTGCCTTGGGGAGATCGAAGATTTTTTTGTATTCCGCCGTGTCCCACAGGATAATGCCTGAATCCCGATCGACCGACACCAGTTGCTTGCTATCCGCGGAGAAAGTGAGCCGCATCACCGGCGCCGCATGGCCGGAAAGCTTCGCGACCACGGCCTTTTCCTGCGCATCCCAAATCTGCACCGCGTTTGGGTTCACGGAAAAGGCCAGCCATCGCCCATCGGGCGACACTGCCATCGTGCCGAGCGACTCCTTGCTGGAGACCAGGTTCGATATCAGCTCGCCGGTCTCGGCATTCCACAAATTCACCACACCATCGTCGTAAGCCGCAGCCAGTATGCCGTTGCCGTGCAGAAACGCGAGCGCCGTCACCGGCGCATACGCTGCCAGCGTGAGCTGAATCGTCTTGGCAGGATTGAATACCGGAGCGGGTTTCTCCGTCGGTCGCTTCGGCCTGATGTGGCGTTGCGGCGTTGCCGTACTGACCGGAGTGATGATTACCGGCTCGATCCCCAACTGTGCGTCAATCAACCGCTTGATCTCGCGCCCGGCATCGTAAGGCAGGGCCTGAACCTGATCGACATAGGCATACAGTTCAATTTCGTCCAAGCGGCCCGTGTCGGTCATGATTTTTACGGAGGCAATGGCCAAGGCGGCGATGGCCAGTAAAAACAAAAAGGCCGACTCCAGAAAACCGCGTGGCCTGGACTTGCGTTGGGGTTTCACGATGGCATCGCTCACGCCGATAAAGCCGGAACCGTGCCCCAGCACCGACAACGAGGCAGATTTCTCTTCCTTGGCCTCCTTGCCCATCAGTCCGTTTTGCAAGGCCAGGGCCGAGGCGGGACGATCCACCGCCTGCAAACGCAGGGCGAGGTCCACGCATTGACGGATATGCGGCGCATAGAGCGGCCGGTCGAACCGGGTCGCCGGCGTCATGGGATCGATTTTTCCCTGGCCGACGGTCTTGTGACGTTCCAGCGAATCCACCGGCTCGCGGCCGGTGATGCAACGGTACAACGTGGCGCCGACTGAATAGACGTCGGTGCCCGGTCCCATCACGCCGCCGTAGCCAGGATACTGTTCCAGCGCCGAGTAACCGCGTGTGAGCGCGATCCGTCCGGTCTCGGCCTTACCATGACGCTGACGTTGGCGCGCCGAGCCGAAATCAATGAGCATGGGCAGGCCGCTGCGGCGCAGGTAAATATTATCGGGTTTGATGTCGAGATGAAGCAGCCCGGCGTCATGCACCGCATGCAAACCCGTGAGGATCGGCAGAAAGACACGCAGCAGATCGGGTTCACTCAAAAAGCCCCCGTGCTTTTTCAGGTAGCGCGTCAGGCTTTCGCCTTCTTCGTACTCCATGGTCATGTAGGCAGTGCCATTCGCCTCGAGATAGCGCAATACACGCACTATATAATTGTGCTTAAAGCGGGCCAGCGCCTGGGCCTCCTTCAGGAATTCCTGTAAACCCCAACTGTATATTTCAGCGTCGGAGACATTCCCGCCGGGGCGCGGGTGAATCGTGGAGTTCGCGCCACGCTCGGCAAAGTCCTGGGGGAAATATTCTTTGATCGCCACGAGCGATCCCAGGTGGGTGTCCTGGGCAAGGTAAGTGATGCCGAAGCCGCCATGGCCCAGCACTGACCTGATCGTGTATTCGCCTAATTGATAGCCGACCGGCAAGGCATTAATGCCGGTCTTGGCGCGGGTCTGCATAGTTCTTGCTGAAACTGGTTCGCTGGGCACCATACTTATAAATAGCCTCGGCAGACCAGGGCCGCAACCCGGGCGCGGGGGAATAGCATTGATTGAGTAGGAAATAATTAGTACTGGCGGTTCCGAAACCGCCGACAGACATCAGATTTCTGGTTCAGAAAACCGGCGGGGTGGCTATGTCGGGGCTTTGCGTGCGGGTAATGCGGACTTCAATTTGTCGTGCGCGTAATGCAGAAGTTTTTCCGTGGTCTCCCAGCCGATGCAGGGGTCGGTCACGGACACGCCGTATTTCAATTGCTTCAGGTCCGCCGGGATCGGCTGGTGGCCTCCATGGAGATGGCTTTCCAGCATCAACGCCACGATCGAGCGGTTGCCCTCGAGAATCTGGTTGACGCAATTCTCCGCCACCAGCGGCTGGACCGCGGGGTCCTTGTTGGAATTGGCGTGCGAGCAATCCACGGCGATGTTAATCGGCAACTTGGCCTTGGCCAGCTCCTTCTCGGCCAGGGCAATTGAAACCGAGTCGTAGTTTGGGCGCCCGTTGCCGCCGCGCAGCACGATATGACCGTAGCGGTTGCCGCGGGTGCGGAACACGGCGCACTGTCCCTCCTGGTTGATGCCAAGGAAATTATGCCCGCTCGCGGCCGATTGCAGCGCATTGATGGCGACCGCAAGATTGCCGTCGGTGCCGTTCTTGAAGCCGAGTGGCGTGGACAGCCCGCTCGCCATCTCGCGATGCGTTTGCGATTCGGTGGTGCGTGCACCAATAGCGGTCCAGGTGATGAGGTCGGAAATATATTGCGGCGTGATCGGGTCGAGTGCTTCAGTCGCGGCTGGCAGGCCCATCTCCGCGAGGTGCAGCAACAGTTCGCGTGCCATCGCTAAGCCTTTTTCGATGTGAAACGAATCGTCCATGAATGGGTCGTTGATCAATCCCTTCCAACCGACGGTGGTGCGCGGCTTTTCAAAATACACACGCATGATGAGATACAGCGTGTCGCCAACTTCCTCGGAAAGCCGCTTCAAGCGT
>JAOTWF010000090.1 GCA_029863005.1 Gammaproteobacteria bacterium
AAAAACCGACGCTGCGGTGAATCCCAAGGCCGAAACAAAAACTGTGCGTACCATCTGCACCCACTGTTCGGTGGGCTGCGGCATCATCGCGGAGGTGCAAAACGGGGTTTGGACGGGACAGGAACCCGCTTTCGACCATCCGTTCAACCTTGGATCACATTGCGCCAAGGGTGCCTCGGTGCGTGAACATGGGCACGGCGAGCGCCGTCTCAAATATCCCATGAAACTGGTTGACGGCAAGTGGCAACGACTTTCGTGGGAGCAGGCGATCAACGAGGTTGGCGACAAGATGCTCGAAATCCGCAAGAAACATGGTCCGGATTCGGTATTCATGACCGGCGGCTCGAAGCACAACAACGAGCAGGCCTACCTCATGACCAAGTTCATGCGCATGTGGGGCACGAATAACCAGGACCACCAGGCCCGCATCTGTCATTCGACCACTGTGGCCGGCGTTGCTTCAACCTGGGGCTATGGGGCGATGACAAACTCCTACAACGATATGCACAAATCCAAAGCCATGCTGTTCATCGGCAGCAATGCGGCGGAGGCGCACCCGGTGTCGATGCAGCACATCCTGCGTGGCAAGGAGAACGGCGCCAAGATGATCGTGGTCGACCCGCGCTTCACGCGCACGGCCGCCCACGCCGACCAGTACGTTCGTATCCGCTCAGGCACCGACATCCCGTTCATCTGGGGCGTGCTGTGGCATATTTTCCAGAATGGCTGGGAGGATAAGAAATACATTGCCCAGCGGGTCTACGCCATGGACGACGTGCGCGCCGAAGTGAAGAACTACACCCCGGATGTGGTGCAGGACCTGACCGGCGTCCCGAAAGAGGTCGTCTACAAGGTGGCCGAGACCATGGCCAAGAACCGCCCCGGTACCATTGTCTGGTGCATGGGTGGAACGCAGCACCATATCGGTCATGCCAACGTACGCACCTACAACTGCTTGCAACTCGCGCTTGGCAACATCGGTGTATCTGGAGGCGGCGCGAACATCTTCCGCGGGCACGACAACGTCCAGGGCGCAACTGACCTTGGTCCGAACTGCCATACCCTGCCGGGCTATTACGGCTTGGCTGAAGGTGCATGGAAACACTGGGCACGGGTTTGGGATGTTGATTTTGACTGGCTTGTGCAACGCTTCGATCAAACCGAGTACCCGAGCGGCAAGGGCGAAGACCCGACCGCCGCCACGCTTAAGCCGATGAACATGCCGGGCATCCCGGTGTCGCGCTGGGTGGACGGCGTGCTGGAAGATGGCAAAAACATGACGCAGCGCAGCCCGATCCGCATGGTGATCTTCAATGGCATGGCGCCAAACAGTCAAACCCGCGGCCCGGATCAGAAAAAGGCGTTTGAAAAGCTTGATGGACTGGTAATCATTGATCCGTATCCAACGGTAGCGGCGGTCATGCATGATCGCAAGGACAACGTCTGGCTGCTGCCGGCCTCCACGCAGTTTGAGACTTACGGATCCGTCACAGCGTCCAATCGCTCGCTGCAATGGCGTGACAAGGTTATCGATCCTTTGTTCGAATCGAAACCCGATGAGGAGATTCTTTATCTGCTCGCCAAGAAACTCGGTTTCGAGAAGCAGTTGTGCAAGAACATCAAGGTCGTCAACAACAACCCGAACAACGAGGACATATTGCGGGAAATCAACCGCGGAACCTGGACGATCGGCTATACCGGTCAGAGCCCCGAGCGGTTAAAGCTTCATCAGCAAAACTGGGGAACGTTCAATACAACCTCACTCCGTGCCGAAGGCGGTCCTGCTAGCGGCGATTACTACGGTCTTCCGTGGCCATGTTGGGGCACGGCAAGCATGAAACATCCCGGAACGCCCGTTCTGTATGACACAAGCAAACCGGTTGCCAAAGGAGGATTGTGTTTCCGCGCCCGGTTCGGCGTTGAAAAGGACGGCGTCAATTTGCTTGCCGAGGGAAGCTACCCGGTCGGTTCAGAGATCAAGGACGGTTATCCCGAGTTCACCTACGGGATACTCCAAAAGCTCGGCTGGGAAAAGGATCTCACCCAGGCCGAGCGCGCCACGATCATGAAGATCGGCAAGGACAAGCCAGAAACCGTGAACTGGAAGACCGACTTGTCTGGAGGTATCCAACGCGTGGCCATTAAACATGGGTGTGCGCCCTTCGGCAACGCCAAGGCACGCGGCAAGGTTTGGGAGTATCCCGATCCGATACCGGTGCATCGCGAGCCACTGTACACACCACGTTACGACCTTGTGAAAAAATATCCGACTTACGAGGATCGCAAGTACTTTTATCGACTGCCGACTCGCTATAGCTCGGTGCAGGCCAAGGACTACTCCAAAGAGTTTCCGCTTATCCTCACCAGCGGACGCTTGGTCGAGTACGAGGGAGGCGGCGATGAGACGCGTTCCAATCCGTGGCTCGCCGAGCTGCAACAGAACATGTTTGTCGAGATCAACTCGGTCGATGCCAACAATGCCAAGGTTCGTGATGGTCAAATGGTCTGGGTTGAGGGACCGGAAGGAGGAAAGATCAAGGTGATGGCGATGGTGACGCAACGTGTCGCGCCGGGAACGGTGTTCAGCCCATTCCACTTCGGTGGTCATTTCCAGGGCAAAGACTTGCGCAGTAAATACCCCCCAGGTGCCGATCCAGTCATCCTGGGTGAAGCCGTCAATACTGCTACGACCTATGGGTACGACGCCGTCACGGCGATGCAGGAATCCAAGACCACGCTGTGCCGCGTGCGGCCGGCCTAACGGAGGATAAATCATGGCGAGAATGAAATTCCTTTGTGACGCGGAGCGGTGCATCGAGTGCAACGGTTGTGTTACGGCGTGTAAAAACGAGCACGAGGTACCGTGGGGCGTGAACCGCCGCCGGGTGGTGACACTGGACGACGGCGTGCCGGGAGAGAAATCGATCTCGGTGGCGTGCATGCATTGTACCGACGCGCCGTGTGCGGCGGTCTGTCCGGTGGACTGTTTCTATACCACGTCAGATGGCATCGTGTTGCATAACAAGGACCTCTGTATCGGCTGTGGTTACTGCTTCTACGCCTGCCCCTTCGGTGCACCCCAGTATCCGCAGGCCTCGGCCTTCGGCGTACGCGGGAAAATGGATAAGTGCACCTTCTGTGCCGGCGGGCCCGAGGCCGATGGCTCAGCGGAGGAGGAGAAGAAGTACGGACGCAACCGCATTGCGGAAGGGAAGTTGCCGCTGTGCGCCGAGATGTGCGCGACCAAGGCGCTGGTCGCCGGTGACGGCGATGTGGTGGCCGATATCTACCGTAAGCGAGTCTTGAAGCGCGGCGGGCGCCCGCAAACGTGGGGTTGGGAAACGGCGTACAAGGCCTGATTCTTCGTACACGAGGCAAACGACGAGGAGGAACAATGCGCAGTCGATGGCTTGTGGGCTTTGTGATGGCAGGGGTGGTGGCGTTGGCCGGGTGTTCCAAGTCTGCCGACGTCACACTGTACGAACCGGGCGTTTACAAGGGCCCGGTCGATCCGCTGGTAGAAAAACAACGATCTCCTCAGCAGCAAGAGGCGCTGCTGGCCCGGTTCAATCAGGTACAGACTGACCGCTAGGAGGCTAGGATGCGTTCAGGCGCGCGTTACCGTTTATGGGTTGGCGCAATTTTTGTCGCAACGCTCGCCGGAGGGTGCGGCGGAGCGCAAACCCCAAAGACGGATGCCGACGCCGACGCCGTCGCCAAACAGGCCTGGATGCAACCGATCTCGCCCGAGCTGGCCGATCAACTTCGTCACCGCTTGATTACCGGTCAAGAGGACCACTGACAGCAGGAGACACGATATGACGACACCACAGGAAACGCGCACGCGCGGACGCCGTAGAATGATCTGGAGCGCGGTAATCATATTGTGCGGTGCGCTTGTGCTTCCGCTCTCCGGCTATGTATACGTCGCCATCAATGAGGCGATTGCCGCGACCTCGGCGGCGGAGCAGCAGCAGACGAATCCGCGCGCCAACTACTGGCGCGCGGTACGTGAGGGCAACGAGGGCTACACGGCCGCGTCGGGTCCATACACCACCAGTGTCCTCATCCAGAACGGCGGTCAAAACTGGCGGCAACTGCGCAACGGACCTGTTATTAGCACTTTGTCCTGGTTGATGGCGCTCATGCTGCTCGGTCTCGGAGCGTATTATGCCCTTCGGGGACCGGTCAAGCTCTCGCCGCCACCGTCGTCGCGCACTATCGAGCGCTGGACGCTGAACGAACGTGTCCTGCACTGGTATACGGCAACACTCTTTCTCATACTCGCCGTCACCGGCTTTAGCTTGATGCTGGGGCGTGCACTACTGATTCCGTGGATGGGCCTTAATGGCTTCGGTGCGTGGGCCAATTTCGCGACTCTGATACACAATTATCTCGGGCCATTTTTTATCATTGGTGTCGTGCTCGAAATCATCCTATGGGTACGGCAGGCCATCCCGAAGAAGGTTGACATCGAGTGGTTCAAGGCGGGTGGAGGTTATTTCGGTGGCCATGCCCATCCGAGTGCCGAGAAACTCAACGCTGGCGAAAAGATTTTCGTGTTCTGGATTGCCACCGTTGTGTGCGGCATCACGGTCAGCATTTCGGGGGTGCTGCTGGATTTTCCGAATCTTAATTTCTCCCGTGAAGCCTTGCAAAGCGCAAACCTGTTTCATGGCGTATCTGCAATCATTTACATGACGATCATTTTCATGCATATGTATCTTGGCTCCTTTGGCGTACAGGGTGCACTCGACGCGATGACCAGCGGGCGCGTCAGCGTCGAATGGGCCAAGCAGCACCATGACCTCTGGTATGAAGAGGCACGGCGCCAAGGGACGCTCGAAGAGCGACCAGCAGGGCGGCCGGCAACACGCTCCGCGTCGGAGTGATTCATTTGAGGAAAATATTTAAGATGGCGGCGGGAATGAGAGTTGTCGAATTCGCGTTGGCGGGTGTCCTCGCCGTGGCCGCTCCGACTGCGCTGGCAGCGGTATCGGTCAAGATGAATCAGATCGACGCCAAAGGCGTGGGTAAGTCGATCGGGACAATCCGGGCGGAAGACAGCAAGAATGGGCTGTTACTTCACGTTGACATGAGAGGCCTTCCCCCCGGGGATCACGGTTTCCATGTCCACGAACATGGAATGTGCAATCCTAAGGAAAAGGATGGCGCCATGGTTGCCGGGTTGGCGGCCGGCGGTCACTACGATCCTCACCAGGCCGGGAAGCACGAGGGTCCGTCGGGACAGGGACACTTGGGCGACCTGCCGGTTCTTAAAGTGGGCGCGAGCGGCAATGTTATAAGCAAGGTCACCGCGCCGCGGCTCAAAGTCGCTGATCTTAAGGGCCGCTCTTTGATGATTCATGAAGGAGGCGATAATTATTCGGACAATCCCAAGCCACTGGGAGGCGGCGGCGTGCGGATCGCCTGTGGAGTCGTAAAGTAACTACTTTCGCCTAAGCGAAAGTCCTATAATTCCTCGATGATCAAAGTTCTGTTTTTTGCTTCGTTCCGCGAGCGCGTCGGGCGGGCTCAAGGCATGATCGAGACGTCCGAGAATCTCACAGTCGCTGAGGTATGGGCGCGTGCTGCCGCCGGGACACCGCTCCCGCAAAATACGCTGGTGGCGGTCAATCTTGAATACGCGTCACTCGATCAAGTCGTCCGAAATGGAGACGAAGTCGCGTTCTTTCCTCCCGTGACTGGAGGTTGATGATGACAGTGCTATTGCGTGAGGTCGGTTTCGATCCATGTGAGGAGTTCTCCACTTATCAGAACGAAGTACTGGGCCAGCGTGGAAAATACGGGGCTGCCATCAGCTTCGTGGGCACGATGCGCGATTTCAACGAGGGCCATAAAGTGCAGGCGATGACGCTGGAGCACTACCCGGGGATGACAGAAAAACAACTGGGGCAGATCTGCGCCGAAGCCGAACGGCAATGGGAGATCTTGGACGCCTTGATTGTTCATCGTGTCGGCATGGTGAAGCCGAATGAACCCATCGTGCTGGTGGCGGTGTGGTCGGCACACCGGGCTGCCGCCTTCGACGCTTGCCGTTTTCTGATCGAAGCGCTCAAGACGCGTGCGCCGTTCTGGAAAAAAGAGCAACTTCACGAAACCACCCGTTGGGTCGAGCATAATACCCCCGTTAACTGAGACCGCTACGCTTGGTACGTAACTTCCTGCACCATGGCAGCTTTTTCAAAGTTGCACTATCGATACTGACGCTATCCCTGACGCAAGTATCGAATTACGTCCATGCCGGTGCGGAGGAAGATTGGCTCCGCGCCATCCGTCACAACAACTTGCCTTTGATTGAGCAGCTGCTTTCCCATGGCGCGAAGGTGAATCTGGCGGCGGACGATGGAAAAACAGCATTGATGGCCGCCGCCGGGACCGGAGAGGCGAAATTGGCGCAGGCGATGATTGCTGCCGGCGCCGACGTGAATGCCGTCAATCAACGGGGTGGGACGGCATTGATGTACGCCGCTACCGATGGAAATCCCGCGACGCTGAACGCACTGCTGTCCCATGGCGCGGCGGTGAATGCCAGGGCGAGGAACGGTTGGACCGCCTTGACTCTCGCTTCGGCCAGGGGTCATGCGGGAATCGTGGGGAGACTGCTCGCGGCCGGCGCCGACGCCAACGTATCAGACATCTATGGTTGGACGCCGCTGATGCGAGCAGTGTACGAGGATCGGTTCGAGGTGGTACGCGAACTGCTCGGGCACAAGTCGCTACAGCTGAATGCCCAGGATGACCGGGGAGAGACGGCGTTACACTTCGCGGCCGCCAAGGGGTCTTTTGAAATCGTCAAATTGTTGCTGGACCATGGGGCAGATGCGCGCGCAACGGATGGCTCCGGGCG
>JAOTWF010000091.1 GCA_029863005.1 Gammaproteobacteria bacterium
CCGGCCCCTGTCCATGAATCCGGAGGTGGAGCAGCGGGTGGATAAGCTCTGGAGCCAGCTGGGCATTGAAGGAACCACAAGACCCCGTCAGTAAACCACACATTAAACGCGTCTCGGCCTTTTTTGTCTCGCTTTGCTCACCGTACTGATGTATTTTGATGCAGGTCATGGTTTGCCGCGTTCCCGGTGTTATTTTTCCTCATAAGGGTTAATTTAATCCCAGATGAATCACCAAATTATTTTTGATGCCGAACTGCTGCGTCGCTACGACAAGAGCGGGCCGCGTTATACGTCATACCCGACGGCGGTGCAATTCCATACGGGTTTTACCGAAACGGATTACCGTGAGCAGACCAAGCAAGGCAATATAACGTCAACACGGCGTCCGCTGTCTTTGTATTTCCACCTGCCATTCTGCGACACCGTCTGTTTCTACTGCGCCTGCAACAAGGTTGTGACCAAGGACCGCAAGCGTGCCGCGCCCTACCTCGAGCATTTGCATCGCGAGATTGCCATGCAGGCGGAGTTATTCGACCGCTCGCGCCCCGTGGAACAACTGCACTGGGGCGGTGGCACACCGACCTTCATCAGTCATGAGGAAATGCACGGGCTGATGGAAATCACACGCAAGCATTTCCTCCTGCGCGATGATGACAAGGGGGAATACGGCATTGAGGTGGATCCGCGCGAGATACGGCCGGAGACGCTTTCAGTTCTGCGGAAACTCGGCTTCAACCGCCTGAGCATGGGGGTACAGGATTTCGATCCCAGGGTGCAAAAGGCGGTAAACCGTATTCAGGGCGAGGCCGAAACCATCGCCGTGCTGAACGAGGCGCGTGCACTCGGGTTCCGCTCGATCAACATGGATTTGATCTACGGTCTCCCGTTCCAGACGGTTGAAAGTTTCGGACGCACGTTGGAAAAGATCATCGCCTCCGGACCGGACCGGTTGTCGGTTTTCAATTACGCGCATCTGCCGGAGATGTTCAAGCCGCAGCGCCGGATCAACGCGGATGATTTACCGAATCCTCAGGAAAAGCTCAATATTCTTCAGCTTACCATCGAGCGACTGACACAGGCGGGGTATGTCTACATCGGCATGGATCATTTCGCGCGTCCAGACGATGAACTGGCGCAGGCGCAGCGAAATGGGACGCTGTACCGGAATTTCCAGGGTTACTCGACGCACGCCGAGTGCGATCTGATTGGCATGGGGATCACAGCGATCGGCATGGTCGGAAATTGCTACAACCAGAATCAGAAAACACTTGAGGAATATTACGCTGCGCTCGATTCCGGCCATTTGCCGGTGATGCGCGGTGTCGTGCTCGATGACGATGACAAAATGCGCCGCGAGATCATTACGCAGCTTATCTGTCATTTTTCCCTTGATTGTGGTAGGATTGAAAACTTATACGGTATTCGATTTGCTGAGTACTTCGCAAACGAAATGTCCGACCTGGATGTCATGCAGCACGATGGCTTGCTCGAGGTGGACGACGCCACCATCAGGATTCATCCGGCGGGAAAACTCCTCATCCGCAACATCTGCATGGTATTCGACCGCTACTTGCGAGAGAAACAGCAGAACCGTTTCTCGAAAGTGATCTGACGCAAGATCGTTGTCGCCCGATTTTCTTTATCGTTGCATATATCTGACTAGGCGACATCCATACTGTTGGCATACGCGGGTAAAATTTCCAGGCGGTAACCGTAGTGATAGATGGCTTTGAGGGTGGGTCCGTACTCGCCCGCAAGGCCGAGCTTGGTGCGCAGGCGGCTGACGTGGGTATCCACGGTGCGTGTGTTCAAACCTGGACCGCGTCCCCAGACGCTATCGAGGAGGTGGTTGCGTGACAGTAACCGGCCGGAATTGCTAAAGAGAAAGGCGGCCAGTTCAAATTCCTTGTTAGTGAGTTTGATGGCTTCGCCGTTACGGGAGATGTTTCGCTCGGTATTGTTGATCCGGAATTCTCCCACTTGAATGATCTTGTTTTCGGTCGCATTTAGCTTCGAGCGGCGGGCCACCGCGGTAATACGCGCCAGCATTTCCAGCGATTTCACCGGCTTGATGAGGTAGTCATCGGCACCGTTTTCCAGCGCATAGACGATGTCCTTTTCCTCGTCGCGCACGGTCACGAAAATGACCGGGATGCGCCAGTCGATATGCTGGCGCACCCACTTGAGGACTTCGTCGCCATTGAGGTCGGGGAGCATCCAGTCGAGCAACAGCAGGTCAAAACTGTCGCGTGAAACGGATTTGATGAATGACTGGCCGGAGGAGAAAGGCATGCAGGAATGACCTGCGGCTTCCAGCCACAGTTTGAACAACTGGGCCAGCTCCTTTTCATCTTCCAACAAGGCGATGCGCATACCGGTAATTCCCGAAACAATTGTTAACATAAATATTACAGTTCTTCTTAAAAAACGCTAGCTTCGATATTCGGTGTGTCGTTACACTTCATGCATCTGTTTATAACAAGGCAGAAGTTCAAGATCGATCAACAATCAGTAATTTATAGGAGATATTGAAATGAAAAAGACCATACAACTAGCTGTCATCGCCGCGGTGGCTTCATTCGCAGGCCAGGCGGCCCTGGCCGACTCTATCAGCAAGGCAAGCCCTGGATACGCGGGGGACAGTCACAGTCTGGTGGTGACGAATTCTTCCCTCGAGTGCGTGCGCACCTCGTCCTGGAACAAGGATATGGCCACCAAGGGATGCGATGCCGACTTGCTCCCCAAGATGGCCGCGATAACCCCGGAGCCGGCTCCCATGCCAGCCGCCAAGCCCGTCATGACGCCCAAGGTAGAAAAGATCACTTTGCGGGAAGACACGCTGTTTGACAATGGCAAGGCCGATCTTCTCGCCAAGGGCAAGGCTGAGCTGGATGCGCTCGCCGCCAGGATGAGCGATAAAAATATCACTCTTGAGAACGTCGCGATCACGGGTCATGCCAGCGCCCCCGGCACCAAGAATTTTAACCAGCACCTGTCGGAGCGTCGTGCCGAGGCCGTGAAAGCCTATCTCGTTCAGAAGGGCATCGATCCGGCACGCATCTTCACTCAGGGAATGGGCGAGATACAGCCGATTGCCAGCAATGAGACCTCAGAGGGTCAGGCACAGAACCGCCGTGTCGAAGTGGAAATCCGGGCACAGCGGACGACCATGACCAGCAACTAAGCCGTTCTCATGTATTCTTAACCTGCTAACAACATGGAGCTACTGTGATGCTCGATGAGTTCAAGAAATTCGCTATGCGCGGCAACGTGGTGGACATGGCGGTCGGTATCGTCATCGGTGCGGCATTTGGCAAGATCGTCAGTTCGTTTGTCAGTGATGTGCTGATGCCGCCGATCGGCCTGGCCATGGGCGGAGTGGACTTCAGCGGCCTTTTCGTCAGTCTCGGCAGCGGCAGCTTTCCGACGCTGGCGGCGGCCAAGGCCGCGGGTGCGCCGACAATAAACTATGGCCTATTCATCAACACACTGATCGACTTCATCATCATCGCCTTCGCGCTTTTCATGGTGATCAATGCTATGAGCAAAATGAAGAAACCCGAAGAGGCCAAGGCGCCCAGCACCAAGAGCTGTCCGGAATGCCTTTCGAATATTCCGGTCGCAGCCAAGCGCTGCATGTATTGCACGACCTCGATGAAATAGTCATTGAAGTACCATTGAATCAAGGCGGGCTTGCCCCGCCTTTTTTTTGCCCGCTGTTATCTGAAACAAAGACGCCGGGAAACAGACGAGTTGTGTGGAGCGTGCAGTTTAGGAATTCACTAGGACAACCTGATTGCGGCCTTTGTGTTTGGCCTGGTACAGCGCGCGGTCCGCGAGGTCGGTTAAATCCGACGCCTTGATCTTCCCCGACACCGCGGCTATCCCGCAACTGAAAGTGGCCCGGAAAAGTTTTTCGGAAGCCTGATGTCTTAATTCGGCAAAATCGTCACGCAGTTTGTCCATCAGGACCTTCGCCTGTTGCCCGGTTGTGTCATACAGGAGGGTCATGAATTCCTCGCCACCATAGCGGCCAATGACATCGCTTTGGCGTAGGCGCTGTTGCAACAGGTGCGCCAGGCTTTTGATCACACGATCTCCGGCGAGATGCCCAAAGCGGTCGTTGATGGACTTGAAGTGATCGATGTCTATCATGGCCAATGATACCGGTACACGGCGACGCAAGGCCTGCGCCAGTTCCTTTACTAACCTTTCTTTCACGGTGGTGTGATTCAGCAGGCCTGTCAGACTGTCATGCAACATCAGTTCCCTCAGGAGCCGTGCACGCTGGGCACGGGAGGTAACGGCGGATACCAGCTGATGCGGCGTGATGGGCTTGGTCAGGAATTCATCCGCCCCGGTTCCCAGGGCCATTAACTGCTTATCGAGATCCGTTTCGGTGGAAAGGAACACGATCGGTACGCTCATGTACGCGTCCTGCTGGCGCAGCACCGCGGCGAGTTCAAACCCGTCGCAGCCGGACATGTAAACATCTGTCAGAATCAGGTCGACGTTGAAATCCTCCAGAGCGCCCATCACCTGCGTGGCGTCGTGGCAGGTTCGCGTTAACATACCGGCGTGTCGGAGAATCAGCGCATAATATTCGGTCATTACTGACGAATCATCGATGATCAGCACGCGGTAGGGATCTGCCTGCTTGACGCCGGTAAGGTGGTCGAGCTTGTCAACGAGCTCGCCGATATCCACGGGTTTTTGCAAGTAGGCCTTGGTTCCGGCGCGCACGGCCCTCAGTCTCAATTCAAAATCTCTAAGGATGGACACAACCAGTGTCGGGACATTCGGAGCGATATCCCGGGAAATCTCGGCCAAGGCGGAAAGGCCGTCTCCATCTGGCATTAGGATATCCATGATAATGGCGTCCGGTGCTGTGGCTTTAAGCGCTTCCCGGAGCGTTTTCAGGGTGGTGAAAATACGAACTTCGTATCCGAAGTGTTGCAGCTGCAACGCCATGTCTTCTGCCTGGTTTTCATCGTCTTCCACCAGATACACCATTCTGGCTTTGCCTGTCGGGGAGGGCGGTTTATCGTTATAGGTGTCCTCGTCCAGCAACAGAGGCGGGAGTTCGCGACTGGCCTGAATAACGGCCTTGCGCAATTCCATCAACAGCGACTCGAGCTTGTTTTCGATAGTATGATCGGTGGGACGCGGTTTTTCTGACAGTTCTTTGAGAGTCTGTTCGACAAGGCGGGCTGAATCGCTGACAGGCGGAAAACCGAATGTGGCCCCGGACCCAACCAGGCTGTGTGCGTGACGATGCATGATACGCAGTTTCTCTGCGTCCCAGTCTTCTCGAAGCAAATCTGCCCATTCAGCTTCTATTTCCCCGAGTCTCTCGGGTAGCCGCCGGATGTACTCCTGACGCAAGGCCGTGAGTTGTTCGCGAATGTTTTCAGGTCTGGTTGCCATGATGGGTCCAGATATCGCACACGATTTGCGCGAGTGTCATCGGATCGAAGGGTTTGGGGATCACGTCAATCGCACCGATTCGTTTGTATTCGGTGATTTCATTTTGCTGCGCTTTGGCTGTCATGAAAATCACCGGAATATCAGCGGAGGCGGGCTGGGAGCGCAGGGCATTGAACGTGGTGGGTCCGTCCATATCTGGCATCATCACGTCAAGCAGGATCAGGTCCGGCTTGAACTTTGGTACCACGGCCAGAGCCTTCCTTCCGGTATCACATACTTCTACGGTGAAACCGCCTATGGTTTCCAGCGCGAGCTTGGCCACGGTCTGGATGTCGATTTCATCCTCGACGTACAGAATGCGTTTCAGTTCCCGTTTTGACATGTTCATGTTTTGCCAGCTTCCCCAGTCCCGATTTGGCCTGAATTCTGCAGTTCTGGGAGTTCGAAATAAAATGTAGTGCCGTGATCTGGGTCGGAAGTGAAATCGATTTCCCCTCCTAGCGCGCCGATGATGGCCTTGGCGATGCTAAGCCCCAGCCCGGTACCGCCTTTCTGCCTGGCATCCGAGGTGTCGGCTTGGGCAAACCGCTCAAAAATGCGCTGTTTGAATTCTGCCGGTATGCCAGGACCCAGGTCCGAGACCGCAACGCGCGCGCGCCGGTTTACACGGCTGACCGTGACTGTGACATGGCTTTCGGGCGGCGAAAACTTGGCAGCATTCGACAGCAAGTTGTCCAGAACCTGTGTGAGCCGGAACGGGTCAGCGGACACGAGGAATCGGGGAGCGGATTGGCCGATGATAATCTTTACACCGTGCTGGCTGGCGTAGGGTTGGTTGGCCTCCACGGCCTGGCGCACCAGGGAGTTAAGCTCGACCGGTTCAGTTGTGAATTTCATTTTTCCCGAGGCGATCTTTTCGCTGTCGAGGAAATCGTTAATCAAATGAACCAGCCGCTCACAGTTCCGGTGCGCGATGTCGATGAGCTGACTGGCCTGTCCTGGCAATTTGCCGGACACACCCTTGGCGAGCATCCCCAGGGAGCCACGGATCGAGGTGAGCGGCGTGCGAAGCTCGTGGCTAATGGTGGAGATGAATTCACTTTTCATCTGGTCAATTTTCTTGGCCTCGGTAATATCGCGAGCGATGGCATAAATTGATTTTTCCTCCAGGTAGGAAGTGGCACTCCACAACAACCATTTATAGGATCCGTTTTTGCAGAGATGGCGACTCTCGAACTGGAGCGTCTGCCCTCCGTTGATCAACCTGTCGACCTCCAGCAACAAGCGTTCGCGATCTTGCGGATGGACAAACTTGATGAAGGGCTTGGCACTCAGTTCAGCCAAGCTGAAACCGAGCGTTTGCTCCCAAGCGGAATTAAGCTGCTTGAAATGTCCATCGAATCCCACGATGCATAGC
>JAOTWF010000025.1 GCA_029863005.1 Gammaproteobacteria bacterium
GGCTTCATTTTCGGTTGAAATAAAACGGCGCACTGGCGCGCTCCGTTTGCACTTGCCCTCCTCGTTTGGCTGGAGGTGCTCGCGACAGTGCCAGGGGACGCCGTTATCCGCCTCGATAATCTTTCCCTCGACCGGAAACTGCGCTGCCTTGCCACCCAATTCCCGCCGATCCCGGAATTGTCTTGATCGATTTTGACGAGCCCACGCCCGAGGCCAGGACGCCGGAATATGGGTCCTGTCCTTAGGTCCGCGCGTAGTCACGGGATTGGGAGAGGAAAGGTAACGATGTCTCGCTTTCCGGTCAGAAGCGCGAAATCACCGTGCTGATCTCCTATATCAAGCGCTAGCTCTCCTTCTCTGAGCGCTATTGTGCCCGAAAAATCGTTGATCTCAGGCAGAAATGAGTTTCTCGACATCAGGGAACGCAGGAAAAATACAACTAGTGATATGATCATGGCATTCTGGTACGCGTCGGTTAATCGGCCTGAATGGTGTATGCCTTGCGCTCAAAGGCGCACAAAAGAGACCGGATTTTGCTTCAGTTTCGCCACGAATTGGGTTCCGCGAGAGATAAGTTCGATATCGGCAGCAGCCATCACACACCGGCGAAATGGTGGTTGAGTTTTGGTTTTCGGTCGTGATGTGAGCATCACGCCATGCGCTCACGACGTTCACCAATCTTGATCTCGTCAAGCTCAAATGGTCAGGAAGACAAGGAACATAATTAAGGAACATATGTACGAACCACTGGGATTCATCATGAAACGGATTTACACGGGTGCTTTGCTCGCCGGTCTGGCCGTGTTGAACGCAGCCTGCGCCGAGGAAGGCGCCACCACGAAAGATACCATTACCATCGCCCAAAACACCGCTTCGCCATCCAAAGAAACCATCACTCTCGCTCAGAATACAGCCGCCGCGAGAAGCTCGGGAACGGTCGTGAAAGAAACCGGCACCACGCGATCGGCGGTGGAACTTTTGGCCACGCCATTCCGCGACGCCAAACCTGCTGGTCAACTACCAGCGAACACAAAAGTTGACGTTCTTGAGCGCCACGGTGGCTGGCTCAAGATCACGGCCCAGGGCAAAACCGGCTGGGCAAAACTGCACCAGGTCCGCTCGGGCGAGGGGCCGGAGGGAAAAAGCTCCGGAGAAGGGCTGGCGATTCTGAAAAACGTCGGCCAGACCGGAAGATCCGGCTCACAGGGCATCATCGCCACCACGGGAATCCGCGGCATGAGTGCCGAAGAACTCAAAAACGCAAAACCGGATCCCGCGGCGGTCAAGAAGGTTGATGGTTACAGCGTCACGGCCAGCCAGGCGCGAGAATACGCCAAGGCAGCAGGGCTCAAGGAAAAGAATGTCCCTTCCCTACCGAAATCCAAGTAAGTGGAGGCACCCATGAATTTCCGAGTCCCGATTCTGTTCTTGCTGATTGTCTCGCTGCTGGCGTCCGCGGTGCATGCCGCCAAACTCGATCTCGACAAGCTGAAGGACGTAAAGGAAAAACTCAAGGTCCTGAAAGAACCTTCCGAGGCAGACGAGATTGAAATCGGTAAAGGCGTGGCTGCCAACCTGCTAGGCGCGGCACCACCTGTGAATGATACCAAGCTGCAGGCCTATGTGAATCGAGTAGGCAAATGGATTGCCATGCACTCTGACCGCCCAGATCTTCCTTGGCATTTCGCCGTACTGGATACCGACGGGGTGAACGCCTTTGCCGTCCCGGGAGGTTATATCTTCATCACGCGCGGGATGCTGCTGCGCATGCGCGACGAGGCCGAACTCGCTGGCGTGCTCGCTCATGAGGTCACGCACGTGGTCGAGAAACACGCGCTAAATACCATGCGCAAGGGCAATATCACCGGGCTCGCCAGCGATGCCCTTGGGAAATATGCCGAGAAAAAAGGAATGGATGAGTTCACCAAAATTGTCAGCGCCGGGACCGAAATTTATGCGCGCGGTCTTGATAAGGAGGATGAATTTGCTGCCGATCGTGCCGGGGTCGTAATCGCGGCGCGCGCCGGATATGACCCCTACGGTCTGCCTTCGGTTTTACAAACGCTGGCGTCCATCAATCCCAAGGATGACGCCGTTACCTTGATGTTTAAAACCCACCCTGACTCCGGAAAAAGGCTAGAATTGGTTTCAAGCTCCATGGAAGGCAGGTTGGATGAATACATCGATAGTCCTCGCGTGGAATCGCGATTTTTCTCAATTATAAAATCCCATTTATCTAGCTATAAGCCCACTCTTATAAAATAATTTCACCATTTTTTACATAACAACTATTATTTAATGATAAATATCCAGTTAAGTGGCTATATATTAAAATTTTGGCAATTTTTCTGACATCAGTGGGCGAATTGCTGTCAATAAGTTGGAAAAAAGCTTCTTATGTGTCTTTTCCTGCTCCATTAATAGATTTTTCATGTGCACACGCTGGTTTGGCATACTGAAACAGGCCGGACAATTGTCCATAATCGCTGGCAGTCCGGCCCGGGCAGCAAAATCACGAGTTTGACGTTCTCGAACGTATACAAAGGGGCGGATGATCCGTAAATCTCCGGCATCGTTCACATAGTGGGCCTTCATGGTGCGCAGACTGCCGCCATAGAAAGCGCTCATCAAAAAGGATTCCGCCAGGTCGTCCAGATGATGCGCCAGCGCCAGCACGTTGTATTCCCGATTCCGCGCAGTGGCATAGAGAATTCCGCGACGCATCCGGGAGCAGTAGGCGCAAAAGGAGTCGCCGCGCATGGTCTTCAGAGCGCGGCCAACAATGTCCTGCCGCTGGTAGAAGTAGGGGACACCGAGGACCGACATGTAATCTTTCAGAAACGAAGGGTCAAAACCTTCGATACAAGGATCAACCGTGGCCGCTCCCAACTCGAATCGAAATGGCGCTTTGTGGCGCAACTCAAGCAGAACGTGCAACAGCGTGAGGCTGTCCTTGCCACCGGAAAGACCGAGCAATATCCTGTCTCCCGGGCGTATCATTCCGAAATCCGCGATGGCCGAACGGGCCGACCGCAACAATGACCTGGATGGTTGTGGGCCTATATCCGGTTTGGGAGAGGTGTGGGCCGGGAGCATAATCTGCCAAGTATGCCAATCTGAACACAACTGGCATACCCTTTATGAAATGAGGATTCCATGAGCGAATTAATCAAAACATTGGGTCCCAAAGAGGCGTACAAATTTCTTCAAGACCATCCCAGCGCCTTGCTGGTGGATGTGCGCTCGCACATGGAATTTTTGTTTGTCGGGCATCCTGCCGGGGCGATACACATCCCCTGGATCGATGAGCCCGATTGGAAAGTAAATCCTCACTTCGTAACTTTGGTGCGCCAAGCCATGCTGGGAGGGGCGGCGGGAGCGGCACCCGTGGTCCTGATTTGCCGCAGCGGGGTGCGTTCACTGGAGGCCGGCAAGGTCTTGATCGAGGCTGGTATCAAGGATGTCTACAATGTAACCGAGGGCTTTGAGGGGCAACTGGATGACAAACATCATCGCAGCGCGGTGGGGGGGTGGCGTTTTCACGGCCTTCCCTGGGAGCAGTGTTAAGGGGGTATTTCCTGGCTGGCGTGCCATTCCTGTTCGGGATTGGTAAACTGCGCCCCCTTAAAATAGGTCATTAGATTGACGGGGAATATTATGTCGGACAGTTTTCTTTTCACCTCAGAGTCGGTTTCTGAAGGTCACCCGGACAAGGTCTGTGACCAGATCTCGGACGCCGTACTGGATGCCATCCTGGCGCAGGACAAGGCTGCCCGCGTGGCCTGCGAGACGCTGGTCAAGAACAATCTCATCATGCTCGCGGGTGAGATCACAACTGTGGCCAATGTGAATTTCGACAAGGTCGCGCGCGACGTGGTGCGACACATCGGTTATACCGACGAGATGGGCTTCGGCCCGGATTCCTGCACCGTGCTGACCGCCATCGGCCGCCAATCGCCGGATATCGCCGCCGGCGTGGACAAGCCGGACCTCGAGCAGGGGGCGGGCGACCAGGGCCTGATGTTCGGCTACGCCACCAACGAAACCGACGTGCTCATGCCCATGCCGATCACGTTGGCACATCGCCTGGTGAAGCGCCAGGCCGAGGTGCGCAAGAGCAAACTCCACTGGCTGCGCCCGGACGCCAAGTCCCAAGTCACGGTGAAGTACGTGGGCAAGCAACCGGCCGGCATCGACGCCGTGGTGCTCTCCACCCAGCACGCGCCGGGGGTCAAGTACGACACCCTGAAGGAAGCCGTCATTGAAGAAATCGTGAAACCGGTGCTGCCCAAGGAGTGGCTCACTCGGGACACAAAATATTTCATCAACCCGACCGGATCGTTCGAAATCGGCGGTCCGGTGGGCGATGCCGGCCTGACCGGTCGGAAGATCATTGTCGATACGTATGGTGGTATGGCACGGCACGGCGGCGGGGCCTTCTCCGGCAAAGATCCGTCCAAGGTCGACCGTTCGGCCGCTTATGCGGGTCGCTACGTCGCCAAGAATCTCGTTGCCGCAGGTCTCGCGGCGCGCTGCGAAATCCAGATAGCCTATGCTATTGGCATTGCGAAACCGGTATCGGTACACGTGGACAGCTTCGGCACCGGTGTGATCCCCGACACCAAAATTGCGGAGCTCGTAATCAAGTATTTCGACCTGCGTCCCAAAGGCATCGTGCAGATGCTCGACCTGCTGCAGCCGGTGTACCAGCAGACTGCCGCTTACGGCCACTTCGGCCGCAGTGAAAAGGGCTTTACCTGGGAGCAGACCGACAAGGCCGAGGCCCTGCGCGAGGCCGCCGGCATTAAGGCACGGAGCGCCGCCATCGGCTAAAGAATTTTCCTGTCGCCGCGCCCCGCGGCGAGGCGTTGCTCTCCGAGGAGCGTTGCAACCCCCATGCGTGATGCTGGGGCCAGGCTCGGAGGGAACGTCAGTTAAAACAACGGCGCTCGCTCAATCCGTACAGGAGCAAGCCATATGAACGCTGTCGTCAATCCGAAGTTCTCCGACTACAAAATCGCCAACATCAACCTCGCCGCCTGGGGCCGCAAGGAAATCGAGATCGCCGAAACCGAAATGCCCGGCCTCATGGCGCTACGCGAGGAGTACGCCGCCAAACAGCCGCTCAAGGGCGCGCGCGTTGCAGGATCCCTGCACATGACCATCCAGACCGCGGTGCTGATCGAGACTTTGAAGGCGCTCGGCGCCGACATCCGCTGGGCTTCGTGCAACATCTACTCCACCCAGGATCATGCTGCCTCCGCGATTGCAGCAAGCGGCACCCCGGTGTTCGCCTTCAAGGGCGAGACACTTGAGGAATACTGGGACTACACCCATCGCATTTTCGAGTGGGCCGATGGCGGCACGCCGAACATGATTCTGGATGACGGCGGCGACGCGACACTGCTCATTACGCTCGGTGCCCGCGCCGAAAAGGACGCCACGCTAATCAGCAAACCGACCTGCGAGGAAGAACGTGTGCTGTTCGCAGCAATCAAGAAGCGCCTCGAGACCAAGCCTGGCTGGTACTCGAATGTGCTCAAGAACATTCGCGGCGTCACCGAAGAGACGACCACGGGCGTGCACCGCCTGTACCAGATGGAAAAGGAGGGTCGCCTGCCATTCCCTGCTTTTAACGTCAACGACTCCGTCACCAAGTCCAAGTTCGACAACCTGTACGGCTGTCGCGAATCGCTGATCGACGGCATTAAGCGTGCCACCGACGTCATGATCGCCGGCAAGATCTGCGTGGTGCTCGGCTACGGCGACGTCGGCAAGGGTTGCGCCCAAGCATTCCGAGGCATGGGCGCCACTGTGTGGGTCACCGAGATCGATCCGATCTGCGCACTGCAGGCGTCGATGGAAGGGTACCGTGTGGTCACCATGGACGATGTAGCCGACAAGGGCGACATCTTCGTCACCGCCACCGGCAACGTGAACGTCATCAACCATGCCCACATGAAAGCCATGAAGCACGAGGCCATCGTATGCAACATCGGGCATTTCGACTCCGAGATCGAGATCGCCGCACTTGAACAATACCAGTGGGAGGAGATCAAACCACAAGTGGATCACGTGATTTTCCCCGGCGGCAAGAAGCTGATCGTGTTGGCCAAGGGGCGGCTGGTGAACCTCGGCTGCGCCACCGGCCATCCCTCTTTCGTGATGTCGGCTTCGTTCAGCAACCAGACCATCGCGCAAATGGAGTTATTCCAGAACGCCACCAAATACGAAAAGAAAGTGTACGTGTTGCCGAAACAGCTCGATGAGAAGGTGGCGCGCCTGCATTTGAAGAAAATCGGCGCCCATCTTACGCCGCTTTCCAAGAAACAGGCCGAGTACATCGGCGTACCGGTCGACGGTCCGTACAAACCGGACCATTATCGTTATTAAATCGCCAGGCGGAAGCAGACAAGGGGTACCCCGGTGGCCCTTGTTGCCTGCCCCGACTTCTGCATGATAAAACCATGAGTGCCCACAACAAAAATTCACGTACATTCAGTTTCGAATTTTTCCCTCCGCGCAACGAGGACGGGCGCGTCAAGTTAATCGAAACGGTGGAGCAGCTCGCGCAGCTCAAACCTAAGTTTTTCTCCGTGACCTTCGGGGCCGGTGGCAGCACGCGCGAGGGTACTTACGAAACCGTCAAAAACATACAGGGACGAGGCCAACAGGCCGCGCCTCACATTTCCTGCATCGGCACCACACGTGCCGACATCCTCACACTGCTTGAGGCCTACCGTCAGCTCGGCATCCGCCACCTCGTGGCCCTGCGCGGCGATTTGCCCAAAGATGCGCCCAGAACCGGCGGCGATTTTCACTACGCTAACGAGTTGGTCAGTTTCATCCGCGCCGAATCCGGTGATGAGTTTTATCTGGAGGTGGCGGCCTATCCGGAATTTCACCCCGAATCGCCGACGCCTGAATCCGATATCCGCCACTTCGTGAACAAGGTCAAGGCCGGCGCCAATTCAGCCATGACCCAGTACTTTTTCAACGTGGACGCCTATTGGCGTTTCGTCGAGGAGGCAACGGCGCTCGGGGTCAACGTGCCGATTGTCCCGGGCATTATGCCGATTACCAACTACAAACAACTTGCAAAATTTTCCGATGCCTGCGGCGCCGAGATTCCCCGCTGGATCCGCCGGCGATTGGAGGGATTTGGCGAAGACCTCGACTCGATCCGTGCCTTCGGCCTCGATGTCACCACCGACCTGTGCGATAAACTGCTCGAGGGGGGCGCTCCTGGGCTGCACTTCTACACCCTCAATCGCGCCGGGCCGACCTGCACCGTTTGGGAGCGTCTCGGGCTCTGAAGTTTTGCGAGAGACAAGGACATGCTCTCTAAAACGACTGAATTGACCGCGCGGCTTCCGGTCAACAAACCCATCACGGTACGTGCCTGTTTTCTGGGCGAGCGCCTGAATTTGCGCGATCTGTCCGAACCCGCGGTCACGCTTGGTCCGCTCACGGTCCCGGCGGGCACCGCCGGCATGGCAGTACTGTTCCGTTACGGCGCCGCCGTGCTGTTCAACCTGAACGAGGCCGAGCAGAAAAATTTCCTCAAGGGCCTGCGGCAGCGAGTGGAAAACCCGCTGCGGCGCATGGAGACCGAGGACGCGCAGCTGAATGTCGTCGGGAAACAGCCGGAAGGCGTCACGCCCGAGGGCATAGGGATCGCCGACCTGGCGCAGGCACGTCTGCAGATCGTGGCCACCGCGCTGGCGCGCAGTGTGGCGCTCGCCCACTATGAAAACACCATGGCCAGTGCCTTCGACCTGATCGAGCCGCTGGCGCGTCGCCTGGAAAACCCCCGCGGTGGCGGGCGGCGGTTGCGCGAACTGCTGCGTCAGATCGGCGGTACGCTGCTGGTGCTACACAAGATGACCGGGCGCGTGGAAATCCAGGACAAACCCGACTTGCTGTGGGATCACCCAGAAGTGGAGCGCCTGTACCTGCACCTCGAAAACGAATATGAACTGCGCGAACGCAACACGGTGCTCGAACGCAAGCTGGCGCTGATCCATCAAACGGCCGAGACCGCGGCAAACCTGATGCAAAATCGCAGCATGTTACGCGTGGAATGGTACATCGTGATATTGATCGTGATCGAAGTTTTTCTGTACAGCTACGAAATCTGGTTCAAGCACTGAAGCGCTATCATGCTGAAGCTCTATCCCGCCATTCGGCCCTACGCCACATACCGGCTGCGCGTTGACGGGATTCATGAGCTCTACGTCGAAGAGTGCGGTAACCTCAAAGGCCTGCCGGTGCTGTTCGTGCATGGCGGCCCCGGGGCCGGGTGTGAGGAATTTCATCGGCGATTCTACGACCCCCACGTGTACCGCATCATTCTGTTCGATCAGCGCGGGGCGGGGCGCTCGACACCCCATGCCAGCCTCGATCACAACACCACCCAAGACCTGATCGCCGACATGGAAAAGATCCGCGAACATCTTGGCGTGGATCGCTGGATCCTGTTCGGCGGTTCTTGGGGCTCGACCCTATCGTTGGTCTACGCCGAGACTTATCCGGCGCGCGTGCTCGGACTTATTCTGCGTGGGATATTCCTTTGCCGCCCGTGGGAGATTCACTGGTTTTACCAAGCGGGCGCCAACCGCGTGTTCCCGGACCACTGGCAGGAATTCATCGCGCCGGTTCCCGAACCGGAGCGTGATAACTTGTTGCTCGCACATCATCGGCGCTTAACCGGCAAAGACGAAATTGCCCGCATGGCCAGCGCCAAGGCCTGGTCAGTCTGGGAAGGCCGCGCATCCACCCTTTTGCCGAATGCGCACGTGGTGGAATTTTTCGGTTCGCCGCGAACGGCCCTGTCGCTGGCACGCATTGAGGCGCACTACTTTGTCCACGATACGTTTCTCAAGCCGGAACAGATCCTGAAGGACGTAAACCGGCTGCAGGGCATCCCCGGGATCATCGTGCACGGTCGTTATGACATGGTCTGTCCGTTGCAGAGCGCCTGGGAGCTGGTAAATGCTTGGCCTGATGCCCAACTCGACATTATTCCAAATGCCGGGCATTCGGCACTGGAACCCGGTATTGTGCACGCGCTCGTGAAGGCAACCCGCGAGATGGCCGCAAAAACCGGACGGCCGCCGTTGAATTCCTGATGGCGGTCTATGCCATCGGTGACGTGCAGGGTTGCTACACGCCCTTGATGCAATTGCTGACGCGCCTGCAGTTCGATGCGACACGGGACAAATTGTGGTTCACCGGCGATCTGGTCAACCGTGGACCACAGTCACTGGAAGTCTTGCGGTTTGTCATGAGCTTAGGCGAGCGGGCCGTATGCGTGCTCGGCAACCATGATCTGCACCTGCTGGCCGTCGCGGCCGGCATCGCCAAATCCAAAAAACACGATACCCTCGATGAGGTGTTGCGCGCGCCCGACCGCAACGGCTTGTTTGACTGGTTACGGGCGCGCCCGCTGATGCATCATGATGCCGATCTCGGCTACACGTTGATACACGCCGGGCTGTTGCCACCCTGGGATCTCGCGCTGTTGCAGAAACTGGCTCACGAGACCGAGACGGTCTTGCGCAGCGATAGTTATGCGGAATTTTTTCACCACATGTATGGTGATCTGCCGGATCACTGGAGTGAAAATTTGCACGGTTTCGATCGGCTGCGTCTCATCGTCAATGCCTTCACACGTCTGCGCTACTGTGACCTCGAGGGCAACATGGACTTGCGCCCGAAGGGGCCCCCCGGCAGTCAACCACCGGACTTATTGCCTTGGTTTCAAGTTCCGACGCGCCGCAGCCGCGGACTTAAGATCATTTTTGGACACTGGTCCACGCTGGGACTGTGGCAGAGCGATGGGGTCATCGGCCTGGACAGCGGTTGCCTCTGGGGGCACGCGCTTTCCGCCGTGAGGCTGGATGCCGGCGCCATGGATTTTATCAGCGTGGATTGTGAAACCTACCAATCCCCTCATGGCACTTGAAGCGAACACTTGGGCGTGGCTCGCCGATCTGACGCTGGTGCTACACGCGGCCTTCATCCTGTTTGTTGTCGGAGGACAGGTCTTGATCATGGCCGGTTGGGCCCTGGGGTGGGGCTGGTCGCGTCGTCGGTTGTTCCGCTGGCTGCACCTGCTGGCCATCGGGTTCGTGGTGCTGGAGGCCTGGTTTGGGGTGATTTGTCCACTCACGACGCTGGAATCCGAATTTCGCCATTTGGCAGGCATAGCGGGATATGAAAACGGGTTCATCCGGCATTGGGTGCAGCGCTTGGTTTATTATTCGGCGCCGGGCTGGGTGTTCACGGCAATTTATACAGTTTTTGCCGGGCTCGTGGTGGCAACGTGGTTTTTGTACCCTCCACGAAGGAAACTTTAATGTTACGCTAAGACACTAACGTGGTGCAGACTGCCGCGGAGTGACTATCAATACTGACCATGGCCATCAACGACAAACATCAGATTCAAATCGATGTCCGGACTTCATATCTTCCCGGCCAGTCCGAACCGGGCCAGAATCGTTACGTGTTCGCGTACACCATCACGATCACCAATTCCGGTTCCGTCCCGGCGCGCCTAGTGACACGGCACTGGATTATTACCGACGCCAACGAGCAAAAACGCGAGGTGCACGGGGAAGGCGTCGTGGGGGAGCAGCCTTACCTCTTGCCCGGGACCAGTTTTCAATATACCAGTGGCACCATACTAGAAACACCAGTCGGCACGATGCAGGGTAGTTACCAGATGATCGCCGATGATGGCACCGCGTTCGATGCAGAAATACCCTCTTTCACGCTGAGTATCCCGCGTACACTGCATTAAAGCTAACTGCTTTTCGGGGAGGGATTAAATATCCAGATTGGATACATCGAGCGCGTTCTTCTCGATGAACTCGCGCCGGGGCTCAACTTGTTCGCCCATCAGGGTTGTAAACACATCGTCAGCGGCCACGCCATCCTCAATGTTTACCTTCAACAGCCGACGTGTTTGCGTATCCATGGTGGTTTCCCACAACTGCTCCGGGTTCATTTCGCCCAGCCCCTTGTAACGCTGGATGGTCTGCCCACGGCGCGCCTCGGTCATTAACCATTCCAGCATGTTATCGATACTGGAAACCTTCTGGCTCTTGTCCGCTCGCTGTATTGTGGCCTCGCCGGAGAAAAACTTCTCCAGCCGTTCCCCCAACTCGCGCATGGCGCCGTATTCACCGGATGAAATAAACTCGGCATCGATTTTTGTCTTGGTGGTCGAGCCGTGTTCCTGTCGCGCCAGGATCAGCTCATTGAGATTGTTGCGCGTATCAATGCCGAGGAAAACATCATAGCGGCTGCCGTGATTCACCTCGCGTGTCAGGCGGCTTTGGAGATCCTGCGCTATCTTGCTGGCTTGCTTCTTATCCTTTAACAGCGCCGGAGTTATCCGAGGTAAATAAATGAGATGTCGCAGGGCTTCAGCATCATATCGACGCGCCAGGCGCTTGATCGTCTGATCAACCGCAAGATGGCTGCGGCATAGCGAAGCCAATTCCTTGCCTGTCAGACTCTGACCATTGGCAGCATGTAGCACTGCCTCGGTCAGCGCGGTATCAAGCAGAAATTCCTGCATCTCGTTTTCATCTTTGAGGTAGCGCTCCTGCTTTCCATGCTTGATTTTGAACAGCGGCGGTTGAGCAATAAAAACATGGCCGCGTGCGATCAGTTCTTCCATTTCGCGATAAAAGAAAGTCAGCAACAAGGTCCGAATATGGGATCCGTCGACATCCGCGTCTGTCATGAGAATTATGCGATGATATCTTAACTTATTGATATCAAAGTCATTTTCACCTATACCTGTTCCCAGCGCCGTGATCAGAGTGCCGATTTCGGCTGAAGATAACATCTTGTCCAGGCGCGCTCGTTCAACATTCAGAATTTTTCCCTTGAGCGGAAGAACTGCCTGAAATTTTCGATCACGTGCCTGTTTGGCCGAACCGCCCGCCGAGTCTCCCTCGACCAGGTAAAGCTCACATTTGGTCGGGTCGCGTTCCTGACAATCGGCCAGCTTTCCCGGAAGCCCCCCCAGATCCAGCACCCCTTTGCGGCGCGTCATCTCGCGCGCCTTGCGTGCTGCCTCACGCGCTCTAGCAGCGTCGACAATTTTTATGGCGATGTTACGGGCATCGGCCGGGTTCTCTTCTAAGAATTCCGAAAGCTTTTCATTAACGATCGACTCAACGACGCCCTTCACTTCGGAAGACACCAGCTTGTCCTTGGTCTGAGACGAAAACTTGGGGTCTGGCACCTTGACGGACAGCACGGCAATCAGTCCTTCCCGGGCGTCGTCGCCGCTAATTTCGACCTTTTCCTTCTTGGCCAAACCAGTTTTTTCTATGAACTGATTGAGCGTGCGCGTCATACCCGCGCGCAGACCAGCCAGATGGGTGCCGCCATCGCGCTGCGGGATGTTGTTGGTGAAGCAGAAAATATTCTCCTGGTAGGTGTCGTTCCACTGCATACACAGCTCCACCACGAGCTTGTCACGTTCAGCTGAGATATAGATTGGCTTCTGATGCAGCGGGGTCTTGTTACGGTTGAGGTGTCCGACAAAAGCGGCGATACCACCCTTGTATTCGAAAATGTCTTCTTTGCCGCTCCGCTCGTCCAGGAGTGAAATCTTGACACCTGAATTTAGGAAAGAAAGCTCACGTAATCGTTTGGCCAGAATGTCAAAGTTATAAACGGTGTCACTGAAGATCTTGCCGCTGGGCTTGAACCTGACGTCGGTCCCGGTTTCGCTGCTTTCTCCGATTATTTTGAGTGGCGATTGTGGAACCCCCAGTTGGTATATTTGTTGATGCACCTTTCCGCCGCGCCGGATGGTCAATTCAAGCTGTTCAGACAGGGCGTTAACCACAGAGATACCCACACCATGGAGCCCACCGGATACCTTGTAAGAGTTTTGATCAAACTTGCCACCGGCATGCAGGACGGTCATTACCACTTCTGCAGCGGAGCGCCCTTCTTCTTGTATTTGATCGGTAGGGATACCGCGCCCATTGTCAGAGACGGTGATAGAATTATCTGTGTGGATTGTGACTGAAATGCGATCGCAATGGCCCGCCAGCGCCTCATCGATAGAGTTATCCACAGCCTCAAAAACCATGTGGTGTAAGCCGGTGCCGTCGTCAGTATCACCGATATACATCCCTGGTCGTTTCCGCACCGCATCCAGGCCTTTAAGGACCTGAATATTGCGCGAATCATAAGAGGAAGCAGAATCTTTTTTTGTATGTGCCATGGAGGTTGGTTGTTACTGTTTCACGTGAAACGATGGTTTTGCAGATGTTTCACATGGAACATCTTTGCGGTGTTAACTAGAGCCGCATTGGCATTATAACGTACTGTGGATAAATAGTTTCCGGAGAAATCAACGTACAGCTGCTATTAGGGTCATTGAGACCAAATTCTACAATATCAGTTTGTAATGCGCTGATTGCCTCAATCATGTAATTGACGTTAAACCCGATTTCCATTCCCTCGCCCGAATAATCAATGTTGATTTCCTCTTGGGCTTCTTCCTGTTCTGGATTATGGGCTGTAAGGCGCAGCACTTTATTAGTTAGGCTAAGTCTTACGCCACGGTACTTTTCACTAGAGAGAATGGCCACCCGTGCCAATGTTTCACGGAAGAGATTGCGATCCAGCTTCAGTTTTTTCGACTGTTTGTTGGGAATGACTTTATTGTAATCTGGGTAGCGCCCGTCAATTAGTTTGGTAGTAAACATAAAGTCGTCGGTTTTGGCACGAAAGTGGTTTGTTCCAATCTCAAGCTCAATTGAATCTTCTGTGTCTGCAATCAGACGCAACATTTCTTGTACCCCTTTGCGAGGCACAATTATCTGTTTGTCACCTTTCGTGGGTTTCTCGAGCAAGATCTCACTGATAGCCATACGATGACCGTCTGTAGCAACGCCACGGATTTTTTTATCGGCTAACTCAAGCAGGAGACCGTTCAAGTAGTAACGAACATCCTGCTGCGCCATGCAGAAATGAGTTTGTTCTAACAAGTCCCTGAAAGATTTTTGATCTATAGTAAGTACTTGCTCCCACTGAGAGGCTTGCACAATAGGGAAATCTGCAACTGGCGCTGTCGCTAATGTAAATCGACTTTTACCTGATTTAACGATGGACTTTTCACCCTCTTTTTTAATAGTAATCTCAGCATTGCCAGGAAGGGCGCGGCAGAGATCAAAGAGCTTGCGCGCCGGAAGCATCATTTCCACATTACCTGTCCCGGCTTGGTTAACCTTAGAAACAATCTCAATCTCCAGATCAGTTCCAGTAAGTGTCATCAGTCCGTTTTGTTGGCGGAGGAGAACAAACGAAAGAACGGGAAGGGTCTGGCGCCTCTCAACGACCCCCGCAACATAACTTAAAGGTTTTAACAACTCCTCGCGCGTTATGGTGATCTGCATCGGTTAGTTATTACTTCCTTTTAAAAGATAGTGCTTAGTAATTAGGCCCCACCTGATCTGTGGATAACGTAATTATGCCCCTGAAAAACCAGCTGTCTTACCAGATGGTTGCTTGTTGGTAAGCCATTCGGAGTGTTGTGTATACATCCTGTGGTTTATGAATGATACCGGCTCATGAAAGTTCTACAAATAGAATTCACAGGTTTATCAATTCAACTTTATGTTGTCAGAATCCGCATCAGATTCTGATAATCCTCACCGATTTTATTATCCTTGGACTTTAGCTCCGCAACCTTACGGCAGGCATGTAAAACAGTTGTATGGTCTCGTCCCCCGAAGGCATCTCCAATCTCCGGTAAACTATGCTCAGTAAGCTCCTTAGCCAAAGCCATGGCAACTTGGCGTGGACGCGCCACTTGGCGTGATCGACTCTTGCTGTGCAGGTCAGCGATTCGGATCTTGTAGTACTCGGCAACAGTCTTTTGAATATTATTAATCGTTACCAGCCGGTCCTGGAAAGAAATCAAATCTTTAAGGCTCTCGCTCACGAGGGGGATATCAATCGCCCTGCCGGTGAAAAAGGCGCTAGCCAAAATCCGGCGGAGCGCCCCCTCGAGTTCACGGACATTAGATCTGACACGTTTGGCGACGAAAAACGCGACATCATCCGGTAACTCCACACCTTCTTGTTTCGCCTTTTTCATCAGGATGGCAACACGCGTCTCAAGTTCTGGAGGCTCTATCGACACTATCAGCCCAGAACCAAAACGTGAGATAAGGCGCTCCTCGACGCCGGTCAGTTCTTTGGGAAAGCGATCAGCAGTAATAATGACCTGCCGCTTAGCCTCCTGTAAGGCATTGAATGTATGGAACAATTCTTCTTGTGAGCGCTCCTTACCGACAAAAAATTGAATATCATCAATTAGCAAGGCGTCAAGATTACGATAAAGTTTTTTAAATTCATTGATCGCGTTGTGCTGAAACGCTTTAACCATATCAGCAACAAAACGCTCGGAATGGACATAGGCAATATTGGCATTGGGCCGATGTTTGAGCATCAAGTTTCCCGCCGCGTGCATAAGGTGTGTCTTACCTAAACCTACCCCGCCGTAAATAAACAACGGGTTATAAGCACCGCCAGGGTTTTCTCCCACCTGCTTGGCCGCCGCACGTGCCAACTGATTGGACTTTCCTTCCACATGGGTCTCAAACGTAAAATCTGGGTTCAGGCGCGCAATAATAGAAGGCGCCTTAACAGCCGCTGAAATCTCGGCGCGTGCGGGCACAGCACTCATGTACCCTGCCCCGGGACGCGATTGGCTGCCAACCTCCACTTGTACACTGAGCGCCCCGCCGCTGTACTCACTGCTCAATTCAGCAATGCGCTCCAGAAAACGTTCAGACACCCAGTCCACCACAAAGCGATTTGGCGCAAGCAGACGCAGCAACTGGTTCTCCTGGACCGCGTGCAATGGCCGCAGCCAGGTATTGAATTGCTGTGCTGACAACTCTTCTTCAAGCCTTTCTAGGCATTTTTTCCATACGAGCGACTGCATGTTTTTTTTCACGCAACAACGAGGGGAAGGGAAGTCTAGCCAGTCTAGAGCGGGTTATCCACAGGTGAATTTTCCATTCTGGAATTACAAACAGTTACAGGATTTATGTGTTGACAAACATTGACGAGAGGCAGTAAGTTTGCCGCCCTTTTTGCAGCAATACCCGGCATATAATCAACCAGCGTGAACCGACCCAATGAAACGCACATATCAACCCAGCAAGCTTAAGCGCAAGCGCACACACGGTTTTCGGGCGCGCATGAAAACCAAGGGTGGTCGCCGCGTGTTGGCCGCGCGCCGTGCAAAGGGTCGCAAGCGACTGGGCGCCTAGTTTGCCGAGCGCCCTTAACGGGCTGCCCAAGTCGCGCCGATTGCGGATGGCCGCGGAGTTCGCGACGACCCTGAAAAGTCGCTGGCGAGGACGTGATGAGATATTTAGCGTCTACGCGATTTCGAACCCGCACCCCTACGGGCGTCTTGGCATCGTCGTCTCACGCAAAGTGTCCGCCCGCGCTGTGGTGCGGAATCGCATCAAGCGCCAGATCCGCGAGACGTTTCGTCAATCCCAGGAAAAACTGGCGGGCTTGGATGTGGTGGTAGTGGCCAGCCCGAAAGCGGGAATGGCACCGGCCGCCTCGCTACGCGCTTCGCTTCAGACATTATGGGAGAAGGTAGAAAAACAGTGCAGAAAGTCCTGATCACCATCATTCGCGGATACCGTTACCTGCTCAGCCCGTGGCTGGGACAGCACTGCCGATTTCACCCCAGTTGCTCGCAGTACGCCGCCGAATCGATAGAAACTCACGGAAGCTTCCGCGGCCTATGGCTTGCCCTGCGTCGCCTCCTGCGCTGTCATCCCTGGCACCCCGGTGGATTTGACCCGGTTCCGCCTACATCCCGTTCCCACCCCGACCACTCGCCCCGCCATGGATAGTCAACGTCTGTTCCTGTTCTTCGCGCTGGCGCTGGTGTTGATGCTGATCTGGCAGTCCTGGGAGATGCACAACGCGCCACCGATCAAGGCGCCGACCGAGAGCACGCAAAGCGCGCCAGCACCAGAGGCTCCCCCGGGCGTGCCGTCAGCCCCGGCACCACGCCCCACTGAGGCCACACCTGCGCCTAAGGCAACCGAGGCGCTGGCACGCGGTACGCGCATCGCCGTGCGCACCGACGTAATTGATGCCGTGATTGACGCCCAAGGTGGGGACATGCGCGTACTCAAGCTGCGTCAGTACCCGGTGACCCTGGACAAGCCGCAGGAGGCTTTCCCGCTGTTGCATGATGACGGGCTTGAGCTGTTCATTGCGCAGTCGGGTCTGATCGGTCTGGAGGGGCAATATCCAAACCACAAGACGTCCTACAGCGCCGAAAGCGGCCAATACGCCCTGGCGGATGGACAGAACGAATTGCGTGTCCCGCTGAAATGGCGTGACCCCGGCGGCATGCAATACACCAAGACTTATGTCTTCCGTCGCGGCAGCTATGTTGTGGATGTGGAATTTGCGGTGAAGAACGAGACCCGTCGCGAGTGGGCCGGCTACCTCTATGGCCAATTCCAGCGCATGCATTCGGCCTCGACCGGATTTCTCAGAGTGATTCCAAGCTATACGGGGGGTGCGATTTATACCACCGAGAATCATTACGAGAAAATCTCGTTCGATGACATGGCCAAGAGCCCGCTCAAGCGCCCGGTCAAGGGCGGTTGGGTGGCGATGTTGCAGCACTACTTTGTGGGCTCGTGGTTGCCGGCGCCGGACCAGCGCAACGAATTCTATACCGACGTGCTCGAAGGCACGCGGTACGTGCTCGGCCTCAAGAATCAAACCCCGACCAAGGTCGCGCCAGGCGAGAGCGGAACACTTCACCTCTCGCTGTACGCCGGTCCCAAGGAACAGAAGATTCTCAAGACCCTGCCGGAGGGCATGAACCTCACGGTGGACTATGGATTCCTCACCGTCATTTCCGCGCCGCTGTTCTGGTTGCTGGAGCAGATCCACCGGCTGCTGGGCAACTGGGGCTGGGCGATCATTGTGCTCACCATTTTAATCAAGGCGGCGTTCTACCCGCTGTCGGCGGCGAGCTATAAATCCATGGCGAACATGCGCAAGATGCAGCCCAAGATGCAGGCGCTCAAGGAGCGCTTCGGCGACGATCGCCAGAAGCTCAACCAGGCGATGATGGAACTCTACAAGACCGAGAAGATCAATCCGCTCGGCGGTTGCTTGCCGATCCTGATCCAGATCCCCGTGTTTCTGGCACTGTACTGGGTGTTGCTCGAAAGCGTCGAAATGCGTCAGGCCCCGTGGGTCGGCTGGATCAAGGACCTGTCGGCACAGGATCCGTATTACATCCTGCCGATCATCATGGGCGCCTCGATGTTCGTGCAGCAGAAACTCAATCCGCAACCGCTCGATCCGATCCAGCAAAAGGTATTTATGGTGCTGCCATTTGTATTCACTGTCTTTTTCTTGTTCTTTCCGGCGGGGCTGGTGCTGTACTGGACGGTGAACAACATCCTGTCCATCGCGCAGCAATGGCGCATCATGCGTGTTGTCGAGGGCAAAAAGAAATAACAGCGCGGCCGTGGCCGATTCCCGCACCATCGCGGCTGTTGCCACACCGCCCGGGCGCGGCGGGATAGGCATTGTCCGTCTCTCCGGTACCGCCACACGAAACATCGCCATGGCCATGCTTGGGAAACTTCCCGCCGCGCGCCACGCGACCTTTGCCAATTTTCTCGACGTTCTCGGTCAGCCGCTCGACCGGGGGCTGGCTATTTTCTTTCCCGCGCCGCATTCCTTCACCGGCGAAGATGTGCTCGAACTGCACGGTCACGGCGGACCGGTGGTGCTCGACATGGTGCTCCACCGCGCCCTGGAGCTCGGGGCGCATCTGGCGCGCCCCGGCGAGTTTTCCGAGCGCGCGTTCCTGAACGGCAAACTCGACCTGGCCCAGGCCGAGGCGGTGGCCGATATCATTGAGGCCGGTTCGCAAGCGGCCGCGCGGTCGGCGCTGCGATCGCTGGAAGGTGAATTTTCGCAACGCGTGCACACACTCGTGGAAGGCCTCACGCGTCTGCGGATGTATGTCGAGGCGGCCATCGATTTTCCGGAAGAGGAAATTGATTTTTTGGCGGATGAACGCATCACGCAGGAACTCGACATGCAGGCGCGGGCCATCACGGCACTCCTGGCCTCCGCGCAACAAGGCGTGTTGTTGCATGACGGCATGACCGTGGTGTTGGCCGGCCCGCCGAATTCCGGGAAGTCGAGCCTGCTGAACGCCCTGGCCACCCGCGATACCGCCATCGTCAGCCCCGTCCCCGGCACCACGCGAGACGTGTTGCGCGAGCGCATTCATATCGATGGCATGCCGCTGCACATCATCGACACCGCCGGCCTGCGCGAATCGCAAGACGCGATCGAATCCGAAGGCATCCGCCGCGCCCGCGCGCAGATGGAGCGCGCCGACCGGCTCCTGCTCGTCATTGACGATTCTGTGTCGGATGCGCGACCCGCGCGCGAAGCGGAGGCGTTGTTGCCGGCAAAGCTTCCGCGCACCGTGCTCCGCAACAAAATAGATCTCACCGGGCGCCCACCCGGCATAAAGCAAACCCAGGGGGAAGTCGAAATTTCCCTGTCCGCCAAAACTGGGGAGGGGCTGGAGCATCTGCACCAGCACCTGAAAGAATGCATGGGTTTCCAATCCGCCGGCGAAGGCACGTTCATGGCGCGACGACGGCACCTCGATGCCATCCGCCGCGCGGAGGCGCATCTGGCTCAGGGAAATGCCCGGCTGCGGGAATCGCGTGCCGGAGAATTGCTGGCGGAAGAATTGCGCTTGGCGCAACAGGCGCTTTCAGAGATCACCGGCGAGTTCACGCCGGAGGATTTGCTGGGACGGATTTTTTCCAGCTTCTGTATCGGGAAGTGATCAGGCCCGAAACACCGATACGCGTTTCTTCAACGTCGTGAATTTTCTCGAATCCGGCCCTTGGGGGCCGTAACGCAGGTCCTCGTAGAGACCGGTAATTTCTGATATCGACGCTGCCAGGTCGGAGCGTTTCCGCGCGGCGCGTTCAGCGAACGCATGGGCGCCCTCGTACGGGGCGCGCGCCAGGCCCGCGCGCGCCAGCTTGCGGCAAAAGCGCAGGTACGCCGCCTGCGGGGGGTCGAGAGACTTTTTCGTTCGCCATAAGGGCAGGGCATACACCAGCAAGACCAGCAGCACACCTGCGATCACCAAACCCCCCAACTGGCCCCAGGAAATGTGTTCAAATCCAAAAGAGGCCAGAAACCGCTCCTGGCGCTCCTTGCCATAGTCCACCACCCAGCGGTACCAGGTCATGTTGGTCAGGTCCCAGTACCAGCGTGCATGGCGCGCGACGTACTCGAACCAGCCCAGTTCCAGCGCGCGGCGGATGGCCTCGCTGGAAAGGTTGCCCAGCGCAAGACCCTGCAGCTCCAAGCGGCGGACGGCCTCGAGACCGAGCTCGATGCGCTCCGGGGCGATAGCCCCGGTGGGATCGACGCGCACCCAGCCGCGCTCCGCCAGCCAGATTTCGGCCCAGGCATGGGCGTCGGACTGGCGCACGATCAGGTAATTCCCGGCAGTGTTGAGTTCGCCCCCGAGATAACCGACCACGACGCGGCTCGGGATGCCGGCGGCGCGCATGAGGGTGACGAACGCCGCCGCATAGTGTTCGCAGAATCCGCGGCGCGTGCCGAACAGAAACTCATCCACCGGGTCGTCACCGAGCAACGGCGGGCTCAAGGTGTAAACGAAATTTTCCCGGCGGAAATGATCGAGCGCGGCCTGTGCGATTTGCTGTGGTGTGCCGTGTTCCCGCAGCCATTGTCCGGCCAGCGCGCGGGCGCGCGGGCTGGTTTCTCCCGGCAACCGCAGGCCGTGCACGCGCTCCGACCGTTCGAGCGTGCCGGTGTTATAGCGGGTATAAGAGGTGAGCGTGTAGTTCAGGCGCTCGCGGATCGGCTCACGGTGTTCCAGCGTGAAGTCCGGCTGGTAACGCGCGCCCTTGGGACGGATGGCCGGCAGATCGAGCGCCAGCATCCACGGCTTGTTGCTGGGCTCGAGGGTGACGTGATAGCGCACCGCTTCGTTAAGAGGCATGAACGACACCTCCTGTATTCCACCCATCGGCCCACGGCGCCAGCCGCGCCCGTCAAATTCCGTGAGCACCAGTCCGCGCCAGTAGAGTTCGCGCGGCGGCGGCGGCGCCCCCTCGAAACTGACGCGAAAGGCGATCTCGGAGGATTCACTCAGGTTACGTATGCTGCCCGGTTGCATCGTGTCCGGCATGCCGGTGAGACCGCCGTGCGCGTCCGCCGGCAACCCCCAGAGCGTGCCGCTGATGCGCGGGAACAGCAGGTACACAATGATCATGAGCGGCACGGCCTTGATCAGCATGACGCCAGACAGGCGCAGCCGTTGCGTGACGTTCAGGCTGGTCGGTTGCGTGAGGTGCACCAGCGCCGTGGTGCAGACGGTGACCGCCAGCAGCGCCCAGACGCCGAGCCAGAGCGATTGCGAATACAGGAAACTGCCGAGGATGATGAGATAAAACACGAACAGGCTCACGACATGATCCCGCACGGTTTTGAGTTCCATGAATTTAAGACCGATCAGCGTGATCAACAGCCCCATGCCGGGGTCGCGCCCGAGCAGGGTATGGAATTGCCGGAAGACCGCGGCGAGGAGCAGCAGCATCAACCCTAAGCGCACAAGCTTCCCCGGCCGGTACCATTGCCACGCCTCGATGCCATAGCGCCAGGCGGCGCAGAGGGCAAACACGGCAATAATCCAAAATGGCAACTCGCCGACATGCGGGGCCACGGCCACAACGCCGGCGGCCATCAGGCTCTGCAGAACACGCCGGTCGGCGGTCGTGGGGTTCATGGCTTCAGCCCGAACAACGCCAGTCGTTTCAGGCATTCGTGCTGGTGCGGCTCGCCGCTCGACGGATGGACGGTTTGCTGCGGCAGGCGCAGACCATAAAGCATGCCTTGTTGCTGGGCCTCGAGCACCCAGCGGGTCAGCACCGATAGGCGCATTTCCGTATCGAGCCCGGCGAGCGTGTCCCAGTCAAGCCACACCGTTAGCTGTAGACCGGCACCAAACTGTTTCACCTGCCAGCTCTCCCCCCGCGCCACCGCTTTCCAGTCCACATGGCGCGGCGAATCCCCGGGCTGGAATTCACGCGTGCCGACGTAATCCTCCCCCCCCACCTTCATCCCCGAAACCGCCTCGGGCGAATCCATGGGGAGAGCTTGCAGCGGCGTCGGTGCGGCCGGGCGCGGATAGATGAGACAGGCGTGATCGAATTCAACACGGCGTGACCAGGAGTACAGCAAGCCCAGCGGAAACTCGGTGTGCAATGTTACCGCCGGGGCTTGTTGCCATCCGCGTTTCAAGGCGGGCGCCGGCAGATCCACGTCGGCGAACCCATGTGCCGGAATGTCCACGCGCGTGATTTCTTTTTTTCCGTGCAGGAGGGCGACACCGTATCTGGGCGTGTTTGATTCATTCGTAAGGCGCATCCGGAAAACCGCCATGTCGCCGGCAAACACCGGCGCGCAGGTGCCGGCTGACAGGCGCAGCCGGAACAAGTTGCGGTGGGTATAGAGCATGGAAACCACGGCCAACGACCCGAGCAGGAATGTTAACGCGTAGGCGAGACCATTGCCGTAATTGATCGCCGCGAGCAATTGCACCACCAGCAGCAAGGCGAACAGCATGCCGAAGCGGGTTGGCAGCATGAACAGCTGGCGGCGCCCCAGGACCACTTCGGCGGCCGCTGTGGACATCAGGGGATGGGAACCGACTCGAGTAGACGCGCAATGTTGACCGTGCGTCCGCCATTCGCCGGACGCAGGCGATGGCCGATGACGGAGGGCGCGACGGCCTGCACGTCTTCCGGCAGCACCATGTCGCGGCCGGCCAGCAGCGCCCAGGCGCGCGCTGCCGCCACAAGCGAAAGGCCTGCGCGTGGCGACAGCCCTTCGGCAAATTCGCCGGTGCGACGCGTAGAATCGAGCAGGTTCTGCACGTAATCGAGCAGCGGTTCGGCCACGTGCACGCGCGCAACGAGTTGTTGCAGGCCGTTGAGCTTGTCGGCGCTGATGACCGGCTGAAGCGATTCCACCAGTTCGCGCCGGTCGCGCCCTTTCAGCAGCGCGCGTTCGGCCGCTCGATCCGGATAGCCCATTTCGATGCGCATGAGAAAACGATCGAGCTGCGATTCGGGCAGCGGAAAGGTGCCGATCAGGTGATGCGGGTTTTGCGTGGCGATGACAAAAAACGGCTCGGGTAGTTTGTGCGTCAAACCATCAGTCGTGACCTGACGCTCTTCCATGGCCTCGAGCAGCGCGCTCTGGGTCTTGGGTGTGGCACGGTTGATTTCATCCGCCAACACCAGCTGGGCAAACAACGGGCCGGGATGAAACACGAAATGCTTGTTGTCCGGCTGGTAAATCGATACCCCGAGAATATCGGCCGGGAGCAGGTCGGCGGTGAACTGGATACGCTTGAACTGCAGCCCTAGGACCTTCGCTAGCACGTGCGCCAACGTGGTTTTGCCCACCCCCGGGAGGTCTTCGATCAGCAGGTGGCCGCGCGCCAGCAGGCAGGCGAGTGACAGACGTGCCTGACGCTCCTTGCCGAGCACGATCTGGCCAATACGGCCGATGACCGTATCCAAGATATGGGTGGGCGGGTTCTGTTTTTCCGGATGGACGAGGACCATGGCCGCAGGTTTAATCGGGACAGAGGGTAAATATAGCCCAGTTTCCGCGCCGGCTAACCCATCCGCCAACCGCAACCCGGTTAAAGTGAGTTAAAAACCATATTTTTTCAATGACTTTAGTTTAACGGCGCTGTTTATCGTGTTTAACGCCTTGTGCAGCCCCCGTTTTAGTTTGGCAAGTTTCGGGGGAGCGAATGGTGAGTATGCTTAACTTGGTAAGACAGCGGCAAAGCTTGTTTCTATTGACCACCAAACTGGCAGGCAATCTTTATGATGAGATACCGGCTCGCACAGATAACGTTTCATTGTCGAGAGTCAAATCCTCCCACGCCCAGGTTGTTGCCCCGATGAAAATTACACCGGCCAATCCGACACCGGACATACCGGAACAACGTGCGGCTTCGCTGAAGCAGCAGCTGGGCATGACATTGCTTGATAACACCTCCGACATCGTTTTCGCATTTTATTTTGATTGTGGCGAAGGTGTCGCCAACCGCGGCTATTGCGGCTACACCCACGAAGAGATCGCGCAAGGCGGCCTGGATTTTCTGTTGAATATCACTACCCCGGACACGCGCAAGCGCTTGCAGCAGGCACTGGAATATCTGCAGGCCACCGGCGAACGCGTGATGAACCTGGCGATCGAGGTCATGCCGAAACACGCCAGCCATCTGCGGCGACACGTCGTGGTGACCCTCCTGCCCCTGATTGATGGAAGTCAACGTGTTGTGGGCCTGCAAGGCGTCTACCGTGACAACAGCGAACTCACGACAACCACGCAGGCGCTAAAAGACAGCGAATCGCGTTTCATGGATGTCATGGAATCGGCGCACGACCTGGTGTGGGCCGTGGATCTCGAAGGCCGCTGGACCTACGTGAACGAAGCTGCCAGGGACATTTACGGTTGTGAGCCCGCTGAGCTGATTGGTAAACCTTTCAGGGATATCGTTCATCCCGATTACATCGAGGACGTCCTGTTTGTCTTTCAGGAGCTGATGCGAGGCAAGGATGTGATGCAGCACGAGACCGTCCATTTGCGCGCCGATGGCACCCAGCGAACCTTGAGCTTCAATGCCAAGCCGCGCATGGACCGGGACTGGAATATCAAGGGATGCATGGGCACGGCGCGCGACATCACCGAACAAAAGGAGCACCAGCGCCAATTGGAGCACTTTGCCAACTACGACGCCTTGACCGGAATTCACAACCGCCATCACTTTCAGACCGAACTCGAACGCGCCGTGGCCCACATCGGTCGCGGCCCGCTGTACAGTGGTTTGCTGTACATCGACCTCGACAATTTCAAGTACATCAATGACACTGTCGGCCATGCCGCGGGTGACAAGCTGCTGGTCGAAATTGCGGTTCTGTTGCGCGAGCGCCTGCGCCATGGTGACTTGCTGGCCCGTTTCGGGGGCGATGAGTTCACCGTGTTGTTGCAAGGGGCAGACCCGGAGCGGCTGCGCATCGCGGCAGAGTCCTATTGTGGCCTGCTCTCCAAGCAGAGCTTTACCTATGAAGGCAAGACCTTCAACCTCTCGGCCAGCATCGGTGCCGCCTTGTTATCCGACCCGGCTTCCACGCCGGGCGATTTCCTGAGCCATGCCGACTTGGCCTGCACCCTCGCCAAGTCGCACGGTCGCAACCAGTTTCATATTTTTGACCCGAGCGACACATCCAAAGCGACCATGGTGGCAGACTTGGGTTGGGCGGGGCGCATCCGTCAGGCGCTCGAGCGCGATGATTTCACCTTGTTCTATCAACCGATTGTGCAGGTGAGCGACTGCGTCACGGTGCACCACGAAGCGTTGCTGCGCCTGCGCGGTGGCCTGGGGGGAGACGAACTGATTGGCCCCGGGGCGTTTCTTCCATCGGCCGAACGCTTCGGGCTAATGCAATCCATAGACCAGTGGGTCGTTGCCCGCGTGATCGAACAGGCCGGTGCGCTGATCAGGAATGGAAAGAGCCAGCACTTTGCCATTAATCTCTCCGGCAAGGCTTTCGAATATCGCACGCTGCTCTCACTGATCTCCATGAAGCTGCATGAACAAAACGTGCCACCGTCATGCTTCACCTTCGAAATCACCGAACAGGAGGCAATCACACACCCTCTGGACGCCAGGGTGTTCATCACCGAGCTGAAGGCTCTCGGCTGTCAGTTCGCGCTCGACGATTTCGGCTCGGGCTTCAGTTCCTACAGTTACCTCAAAAGGTTGCCGGTGGATTTCCTGAAAATCGATGGCAGCTTTGTCCGCAACCTTGCCGCCGACCGCGTGGACCAGGCGTTGGTGAAATCCATGAACGAGGTGGCGCACGCGCTCGGCAAGAAGACCATCGCGGAATTCGTCGAGGACGAGAGCACGCTGGATAAGCTGCGGGAGTTCGGCGTGGACTACGCCCAAGGTTATCATTTCGGCCGGCCGGGGCCGACATTCGTCGCCGGCGCCGCGGCCTGACCCGACGTTCTGTCCCGTTGGTCCGTGATGGCTGGTGGGTGAAGAGCTTCAGGAACGGTCCCCGGGGATAGCGTCGACCGGCAAGGATAGGAGACATGATGACTCGGATAGCGCTGTGGATCGCGGTGGTGTGGGTGTCTGGTCTGGTGACACCGGCGGCCGCGAAGCCGGATGACGCGCTGATCCTCGCGGTTCATCCGTATCTGCCGGTGCCGGAAATCATGACGCGTTTCCATCCGCATGCGGAACACCTGGCGCACGAAATTGGTCGACCGGTGAAGGTGCGTATCGGCGGCAACCACGAGCACCATATCGAGATGATTGGCAAGGACGGTGTTGATATCGCCTACCTGAGGCCGGTGTCGTACGTTGAGCTGGTCGCGCGCTACGGAAAGAAACCGCTGCTTGCACGCCAGGAGATCACCGGGCAATCGTACTTGCGCGGCGTGATCATCGTGCGCCAGGACAGTTCGCAGCGGACGCTCGCGGACCTGAAAGGCAAGTACTTTGCCTACGGCGACCCCGATTCGACCATGAGCCATGTCGTTCCCGAACGCCTGCTGCAGCAGGCGGGCGTCCCGCGTACCGGGCGGCGTGATCTAACCTCGCGCTGGAACTCCAATCCAGTACCGCACAGTTGATCCTGATGCCGAACAAAGCCCCCGCGACCCGCGCGCATTCACTCCCGGCCGATGTTTTTCGGTGGCGCTTTCGCTGGCTGATTTTCGCGACCTGGAACATCCCTCCGGTCTTCGGGCTCGGGTTTATACTGCTGATCGGGGTGCTCACGCCGGCGCAGGTTCTCGGCATTCTGGTCACGCCACTTGAGCCGGCCTATATCCTGGGCTGGATCGTCTTCACGCTGTGGTACTTCCCGCGCCAGATTCGTCCACTGACCGATTTTCTCGAGAGGCAGCCCAACGCCGACCCGGAGGCCGCGGCGCGCGCCGTGAAACGTTTTCCGCTGATCTACTGGGCGACGTTCCTTGTATACCTGGTGATTGCTCCCGTGTCGGTGGTCGCGGCGGCGCATATCTA
>JAOTWF010000092.1 GCA_029863005.1 Gammaproteobacteria bacterium
GCTCTCCAGCCCGCGAGTCTCTACCATGAATAACCAGAAGGCCGTGATCAAGGTTGGCACGGATTCCTATTTCGTCACCAAGCAGGACACCACGGCGACCACCGTGGCAGGCGGTTCACCGACCATTTCGACCGAATTGTCACCGTTCTTTTCAGGAATCGCCCTGGATGTGACGCCGCAGATCGACGAGGCAGGTAATATTAATCTGCACATTCATCCGTCCGTGAGCGAGGTATCGGAAAAACTGATAACCGTCGCTTCGAACCAGACGATTTCGACGGCACTGAGTTCCGTGCAGGAATCGGACAATATCGTACGCGCCAGCAGCGGCCAGATCATCGTAATTGGCGGTCTGATGAAGGAGGCAAGCACCGATGACAACGCCTCTGTGCCCGTGCTTGGCGATATTCCGCTGGTTGGCAACTTGTTTAAGCACAAGAGGGTGACACGCATCAAGCGCGAACTGGTGATTCTGCTCAAACCGACGGTCATCAACGTGGGCCAGGACTGGAGCGATGCGGCCGGCGAGTCTCAGGAGCGCATCCGGAAAATCCGTATCGGATCCTGAATGGAATAAGTTAATGAAGCCCAACTTCGTTCGTTTTGATTAAATTCTGGGAAGCGGGTAACAACAAATGTACGGAACACATTTCGGGTTAAAAGAGCTGCCGTTCACCATCACTCCGGACACCAGCTTCTTCTTCGCCCATTCATCGCACCAGGAAGCGCTGAACACACTGTTGGTCGCCGCGCGCAGCGGCGAAGGCTTCATGAAAGTGATCGGCGAGGTGGGCACCGGCAAAACGCTGCTGTGCCGCAAGTTCCTGAGCGCGCTCGATCATCGTGAGTTTGTTACCGCCTACATTCCGAATCCCTATCTGCAGCCGATGACTCTGCTGCTCGCGGTGGCCGACGAGCTGGACATCAAATATCCCCAGCACATCAACCAGCATCAGTTGCTGAAGCTGCTAAGCCGCTATCTCATCGACAGCTATGCCGAAGGCAAACGCGTGTTGCTGTGCCTGGATGAGTCCCAAGCCATCCCGATCGAAACGCTGGAAAGCCTGCGCCTGCTCTCGAACCTGGAAACGGAGCGGCGCAAATTGGTGCAGGTGGTGTTGTTCGGACAGCCGGAGCTGAACGAACGGTTGGAGAATCCCTCGATACGCCAGCTCAAACAGCGCATCAGTTTCGCCTGCCGGTTGTCGCCGCTGAGCCTGAGCGAGGTGGAATTCTATATTTCGCACCGCCTGGCCGTGGCCGGTTACCGCGGTGCGCGCCTGTTCCCGCACAAGGTCGTCAAAAAAATCTATCGCAACAGCAACGGCATTCCGCGTCTGGTGAATATTCTCGCCCACAAATCTCTTATGGTTGCTTTCGGTGAAGGCGCGCGCGTGGTCTCGGAAAGGCACGTGCGCATGGCCGTGGAAGATACCGAATCCACCCAGGGCGCGCTGACCGTAAAGGCGCGTATCAAACGCTACCTGACCGCGCTGGTGTCGGCTCTGGCGCCTATCAGCATTCTCCCCCTGATTCTTTCCGGCACCACGTTGATCACAGGCGGCACGGTGTGAGCCTGATCAACAAGATGCTTCAGGACCTGGAGACGCGCAAAGATTCCCAGGCCGGAACCACCCCGAAAAAATCCGTCTACGAAGACCTGAAACCCATAGGACGGATTCCGTCCTCGCGCGCTCCGTCGCGCCGTCTGGTGCTGCTGCTCGTGCTGGTCGCGGTTGTCGGAGGCGGTGCTTATGCCTGGACGCAATGGGGTGACACCCTCGTCGCGAGCTGGATTCCACCTGAGCCTGCCACCCCGCCTCCACCCGTGGTGTCACGCAAGGCACCGCCGCCGCGCATTCTGGCCCCGGCTCCTGCCGCTGCCCCGCAACCCGTTGTGGCAACTCAAGCAGCGGTTCCAAAGACGCTTCAGGCCACAGCTGAGAAACAGACTGCTTCGCCGACAATCGCTCCGCAGGCTCAGACTATTCCGCCGGCCGTCGCGGCAGAACAGGGTATCGCTGCGACATCGGATCCGGTCGCCACCCCAAGACCCGTGACAGCGGAGAAATCCAAGGCCGCCACGGCGAAAGAACAAGGCATCTGGACCGTGTCTCGGGGCGATACGCTCTACGGCATCTCCGCCCAGACCGGAATAGACTTGTGGGAACTGTCCCACTGGAACCGTTTGGGACGTGATCAAGTCATTCAAACCGGCCAGAAACTGCGACTGACTCCGCCATCAACGGTCTCGACAAAAACCGAACCAACGCGAGTAACAGAAAAGACGGTTGCAGTGGTGCCGAAGGGTAAAGCCCCGGATTCTCGTGCGACCTCGCCGGTTGAAAAGAAACCTGAAGCGAAACAGGGATCAGTATCGGTTTCGTCAGATATGACGGTCATGGACAAACGCATCAAGCCGTTCGCTCCAAATGAAAAAGCGGAAAGCGAATACCGCCGGGCGGTGGATCTCCTGCAGAAGGGGCGCATGTCAGATGCCGAGAAACACCTCAGATTGGCATTGAAGATTGATGAAACACACACGCCAGCGCGCGAACTGCTCGCCGGTCTAATGTTGCAGCAAGGGCACTGGCGTGAGGCACAACAACTTCTGGAGCAGGGCATCGATACGGTGCCGGCGCATTATCCCTTCGCCCAATTGCTCGCGCGGGTATATGTCGAACATGGCGCGGACCAGAAAGCGCTGGCTGTCATGGAAGGCAGTCAACGTGCCGGTGTGGAAAATCCGGATTATCTGGCGTTTCTTGCCGCGTTGTATCAACGTGTCGGCAAGCATGCCGAGGCCATCAAGGCTTACAACGGAGCGCTCACCCTCAATCCCCAGGAGGGACGCTGGTGGCTTGGCATGGGCATCTCGCTCGAGGCGGCACAAGACTGGAATACCGCTGGCAGCGCGTATCAGCGCGCCATTGAAAGCGGTGTGCTGGAAGACAAGCTGCTCGCCTACGCGCGCGAGCGCCTGTCGGTGGTCAAAAACAAGTAAAAGCTTTTCTGAATCGGTCCAGATTCAGGCCCGCGCCACGACCCAGACCCGCACGTCCAGGGCACCACTGCGGCGCAAGCTTTCCGCGAGAGCATTGACGGTGTGTCCGCTGGTCATCACGTCATCAACAATGGCAACCCGACGGCCGAAGAAGACTTCGCTCGTGGTGAACGCGCCGCGCACGTTTTTCCTGCGCTGATCGCGTGGCAACTCCGCTTGGGGAACCGTGGGACGGATACGTTTCGCGCCCTCCCAGTCGAGCGGGACATGCAGCCGCCGGGCAACGAATCGCGCGATCTCGAATGACTGGTTGTAGCCCCGCTCGCGCAGGCGGGAAACATGCAACGGGACCGGGATCACCACGTCCGGAAGCGGGTCGTCCAGCGCCAGGAGGTGCTCCGCGAGGTATCCCCCGAGCACGCGCGAGAGCTCCAGCCGTCCGTGGTACTTGAGCTGTTGAATCAACTTATCCATCGGTGAGGCATAGCGGAACACCGCTTGGGCGCCATCGTAAGCCGGCGGGTGGTTCTGGCATTCACCGCAAATGGCATCCCCGCCTTCCACGACAGCGCCCGCGGCGGCGCAACGCGGACAACCCCATTGAACCCGCGGCAAGGATTGCTCGCACCCCGCGCACAGATCCCTGTCCGCGGGCAAACGTCCTTGGCACAAGAAGCAGAAATCCGGCCAAAACCAACGTTGCGACCGTTTTAGACTGATGTCAACTTTTTCTATCATTCTGTGTTGACTGGTATGGGGGAAACACTACACTGCGCGCATATAGTAATACGACAAGATGAACGCGCGAAGCGAGTCAGGACAGATTTTCGGAACCTTCTAAAGTCAGTTTGAATCCCACGCCCTGTTTGCTGAATTTGCCCTTCTTGACCTGCAAATCATCATGAAGAATTTGGAAGATGGACTGAATCGGCGTCGTGCAGAAAATCTTTATCGCGAACGCCTCGTTCTCGAATCGCCACAGGGCGCGGAGATCCATGTTGGCGAGGAAACGCTACTGTCATTTTGTAGCAACGATTATCTTGGACTTGCGAACCATCCCCGGGTCGTGGCCGCTTTCCGGGAAGGGGCGGACCGTTACGGTGTGGGGGCCGGTGCCTCGCACCTCGTCAATGGTCACAGCCGCGCACACCATGCGCTCGAGGAGGAACTCGCGGATTTCGTCGGTGCCCAACGGGCATTGCTATTTTCTACCGGTTATATGGCCAACCTCGGTGTGGTGGGTGCGCTCACGGACCGGCATGACGCGGTTTTCGAGGACCGGCTCAATCACGCTTCCCTGATTGATGCCGCACGCCTGGCCCGCGCCAAGGTGACGCGCTTCCCCCACGTCGATGTCGATCGGCTGGGCTCGCTCCTGACACACACCGCCAGACCGCGACTGATCACGACGGACGCGGTCTTCAGCATGGACGGTGACATTGCCCCGCTGGTCGAGTTGGCGGCGCTCGCGGACAAGCATGGTGCGCGTTTGATGGCGGACGATGCCCATGGATTCGGGGTTTTGGGGCAAGGCGGACGTGGCACGTTCGAACACCTGGGTGCACCCTTGGTGCCACCGGCGATTCTGATGGGGACGCTGGGGAAGGCTTTAGGCGTTTTCGGAGCCTTCGTGGCCGGCGAGGAGGCGCTGATCGAAACGCTGATCCAGCGCGCTCGGACCTATATATACACCACGGCGCTGCCGCCGGCCGTGGCCGAGGCCGTACGCGCGAGTCTAAAACTGGCCCGGGAAGAACACTGGCGGCGTGAGCGCCTCCGGATGCTGGTTGAGCATTTCCGCGACGGAGCCCGAAACCTGGGCTTTGTCCTGACTCCCTCATCAACTCCGATTCAACCGCTCATTCTCGGCAGCGCAGAAGCCTCACTTTCGGCCAGCCGCCACCTGCGCACACATGGCATCTTGGTCACGGCCATCCGTCCACCCACGGTGCCGGAAGGCTCCGCGCGCCTGCGCATTACCTTTTCCGCGACGCACGAAGCGTCACATGTGGATCGTTTGCTGGAGGCGCTGTCGACGGCGAAAATCGCATGAGGCTTTATTATGAGCAATACGGAGATGGCCCCGAGGTTGTGCTGGTGCACGGTTGGGGCTCGCACGGCGGCGTCTGGACGGATATCACCCGCGAGTTGTCAACAAATTACCGTGTTACCGTTCCCGATCTTCCGGGCCATGGGCGCTCAAGTGATTTTTTCCCGCCGGCGTACACTCCCGAGTCGCTCGTTGAGGAAATACGTCCGGCACTCTCCGGCGCGGCGGTGTGGGTCGGCTGGTCCATGGGCGGCCTGGTGGCGCTGGCCGCCGCACAACGTCACCCGCGGGAAGTCACCCGGCTGGTGCTGGTCGGCGCCACGCCGAAATACGTCCAGTCGGCGGACTGGCCGCATGCGATGTCGTCCACGGTGCTGGACCAATTCGCGCACAATCTCGAACAGGATTATGCCGGCACCCTCGAACGCTTCCTGACCCTGCAAATGGCCGCGGGAGAAAGCCACGATGTGTTGCGCCGATTGCGCACTGAAATGTTCCGCTACGGAGAACCCCCGACGGCGGCGTTGCAAGCAGGGCTACGGCTGCTGAAGGAGGAGGATCGCCGGAACACACTAAGCTCGGTCGCGACACCGGCCATGATTATTCATGGCGGTCGCGACCGCCTGGCACCCGTGGGCGCGGCGCGATTTCTGGCGGAACATCTGCCGCAGACGCGACTAGAAATATTTCCCGATGCCGGCCATGCGCCGTTTCTGTCGCATGCACCGCTGTTCCTGGAAAAGCTGGGAGATTTCATTCAATACGGCAAGACGAGCGAAGCAGGGCTTCTGTCATGACTGAGCATTTGACGCTCGACAAACGCCGCCTGCGCCAATCCTTCACACGGGCGGCCGACACTTATGACGCCGCCGCCGTGCTGCAACGTGAGATCGCCGATCGCCTCCTCGAGCGCCTTGACCTGGTCCGAATGCAGCCGCAACTGATTCTCGACATCGGCTGTGGGACCGGCTATGACTTGAAGCGGCTCGCGCGGCGTTACCCGAAGTCGTGGGTGCTGGGCCTGGATATTGCCGAAGTGATGGCACACCGCGCACGCCGGCGTTCCGGCCTGTGGCGCCGGTGGACAGGAAGCAGCACTTTCGTTTGCGGCGACGCCGAGCATCTGCCTGTCACCACGGCTTCCGCCGACATGGTGATTTCCAATCTCTCCCTGCAGTGGTGCGATCCGCCAAGGGTATTCGATGAAGCGCGACGCGTCTTGCGCCCGGGTGGCCTTTTGATGTTTACCACCTTTGGTCCGGACACCCTGCGTGAGTTGCGCGAGGCGTGGCGCGCGGCGGACCACGAGACGCATGTCCATTCCTTCATCGACATGCACCATCTCGGGGACATGTTGATGCATGCCGGCTTTGCTGATCCGGTCATGGACATGGAGTCATTCACTCTGACCTATAAGGATGTGTTGGCTGTGCTGCGCGACATCAAACATCTCGGTGCGCACAACGCGGCGACCTCGCGGGCCCGCGGACTGACCGGTAAGGAGCGTTTTGCCCGTTTTCGCGCGGCCTACGAGGCGCTGGCGCGGG
>JAOTWF010000026.1 GCA_029863005.1 Gammaproteobacteria bacterium
CGGACAGGTCGGATTGCTGCCGCCATCCAGATAATTGTGACTGAGGCCGGTCGCGATGTTGGCCGTTAGGTCCTCGTGCGCAATTTCGAGACCGTCGTCCACGACGGCGATGCGTATCCCTTCGCCGCGCAATCCGCTATTCCACACTGGGATCACATTGATGTCCTCGCCGGGAATCCCTCCTTCCTGGCCGATATTGAGCAAATGCCATTCGTCCCCGAAAAGGGGGTCCATGGTGCCCAGTGGGGCCGAGGATCCACCACTCTGGCATCCCACGAACGCCGTAAACAGCATCGCCACCCATACGTGACCGGCAACCAATCGAGATAACCTGATAATCCGATTGTTGAATCTGGAACCATTGATTGCCATTACAAAATGCCTGTCTCGAATTTCCTGACCGCTATATCTGCCGTATCGCGTGAAGCTTTTCTGTGGCCCAGCGGACGGTGCCCCAGATAATCAGTATCAATACCACCGTGGAACTCACAATTGTGACGACATCTGGAGGAACCAGGGAAAGCTTCGAAGAAAAGTCGCTCCATTGCAGGCTGCGAACCGGGTCCATGACCGGGATGAAGGTCGGCGCCAACCAGAGATTTACCCCCCACCCCGCCAACAACGACAAACCGATCAACCCGATCACATAAATCACCACGATACGAGTACCGAGTGTGCGCTGGAGCGCAAAAAACTCAGGCAGATTGGTGGCGGCGCCAGTCACCAAAAAAACGATAGCGAATCCCGGACCGGCGCCAGCCGCGAGGAACGCGGCCACAACCGGGATATGGGCCACCGCGCACACATAGATGCTTGCGCTGAACAGCGCAACAAATAAAAGCGGAATGAACGTCGCCGAACCTCCGAGGTAGCCAGTGATCCAGTCCGTCGGCACGAGTGTCACTACCGCGCCTGCAAGCAATGCCCCAATTCCAATGTAGAGCCCGAGGGTCGGGCCAAACTCGCCAAAGGCCCATCTCATCGCGTTGCGCAGACGACGTGACAAGGGTGCTGATTCAGCACGCGGTGTTTCAGCCCCAGCCGCGGAGCATGACGAGGTCTCGCTGCAGCACGACTGCAAACGCGTGGCCACGGGGGTCAATCGGTGGCCACCCCAGCGCTCAGTGGCGTAGCCCACTGCCACGGGCGCCACCAGTCCGAAAACAACGTAGGCAAGGGTCAGTTCCGGCCCAAGCAGCGCGTAGGAAAGCACGACCGCTGCCGGATTGATTATCGGCGTCGCGGAGGTGAACGTCATCACGGCAGCAAGGCGCACGCCACTCAGATAAAAGCTCACGGTGAGCGGAATTACGCCGCAACTGCAAATCGGCAGTAATGCTCCAAGCACCAGCGCGCCTGACACACTGGATTTGCCCGAACGATTAAGCGTATCGCGCACCCATGACGTATCGAGAAACTCGTGGATTAATCCCGCCACAAACAAACTGACAATGATCCACATACCGGCCTCCAGCACGATCGCCAGCGAGGCAGTCCCGATGGCACTAAGGGTTTCGACCATGGGAACGTGTTCCGGAAGAATTCGTGGCGTTCGTGGTGAGCGTCGCCTCATACGCGTTAAGGTTAGAGCGCACGCTTGCCAGCGTTGTATGCAGCTGGGACATCAGGGTAGCGGGGCAGACGATTTTACCTGCCGTCTGGCAGGCGGCAGCAGACTTCAGCAACGCATCGAGCACAACCATCGATGAGAGCAATTGCTGACGCGACGAGGGGGATTTATTACTTCCACCACTGAAATAAATCGGTCCGGGCGGCATCAGGGTGCGCAATTGTTTGCGGTTTGCCAGCACGTCGCGCTGAAACTGTGTGGCGTCGGCTTTGGAACTTCCCGCCAGCTGCACCAGGCGACTCGACTCCTCGACCCAGGTTCGTTCGGGACCCTGTTTGATCCCAACGTTGGTTGCATCGTTCCCGTACGCCAACGACGTCAGCGCTCCAACCACCGACATCACCGCACCAACGATTGCCATCATGAGCCAATGCTTCTGGCTAGCGGATTGCCGCACAGAACGAGCTGCAGCAGCAATCCAGCTTGCTTCTGTTGTGATCACGTGGATTTTGAACGAGGTGCTGCGACGTGTCGTTCCGGTTGAATGTCGATTCGTTTCACGATACTGGTACGTGCCCTTATCAAGACCAGCCTCTCTGTTACGCTACGGTGGACCGTAGCTGATCATTGCACCATCATAATAACACCAGCCCTGCGGTGGTGCATTGCCAACATTTTGCTCGCGGGGTCACGCTGCAACATTGCGATTTTAGAATATCCAGACCGTGTAGCGCGATTTGCAATGCTCCTATGTCTGTATAACCGGATAATGCCGGCATCATTGCTGGCAATTTCATGTACGCCAACCCGGAGCGCTTGCTCGGTAGCATCGATTCGCTCAATAATCTGGTATCGCAGTTAGTTGCTCGGTCATACGGTTTGCTTGGACTTTTTATCCTGCTGCCCGCCATTCTGAAAGAACGATTCGACGCTAATGTGGATCTGATCCATGCACGTCATGCTTCATCGACTCGAGGTCAGCGATTTCCCGCCCATCACCCGCGCGCGCCTGGAAACGCTGCAGGTCAACCTGAGTTACCGCTGCAACCAAGCATGCTTGCACTGCCACGTCAACGCGAGTCCGCAACGCAAAGAGATGATGGACAGCGAAACAGTCGGTCAGGTGATCGCATTCCTGCGTCACGGTGGGATAAAGAACCTCGACCTGACCGGCGGCGCGCCGGAACTCCATCCACATTTTCGCCATCTTGTGGAAACGGTCCGTGCCATCGGGATACATGTCATTGACCGCTGCAATCTCACGATCCTGGAAGAACCGGGACAGGAAGGTCTGGCGGATTTCCTGGCGAAGAACCACGTGGAGATCGCCGCTTCGCTGCCCTGCTACCTGGAAGACAATGTCGAGCGCCAGCGCGGCGAGGGAGTGTTTGCCGCGAGTATTCGCGCGCTCAAACGCTTGAACGCCCTGGGCTATGGATCGCCGGAATCAGGGCTTGTACTCAATCTGGTGTTCAACCCGCAAGGCCCGGTGCTGCCACCGCCGCAGGCATCGCTCGAGGAGGCCTACCGGCACGAACTCAAGGTCCACCACGAGATTGTCTTCAATCGTCTCTATACCATCACCAACATGCCGATCCAACGCTTTGGCAGCACGCTGGTCTCGAAAGGCCAATTCCACGCGTACATGAAATTACTCCGGGAGGCACACCACGACGAGAACCTGGAACATGTCATGTGCCGAAACCTGATCAGCGTCGATTGGCGCGGCTACGTGCATGACTGCGATTTCAACCAGGTGCTCGGCTTGCCCTTGGGAGCCGGCTCCAACCCATGGACTCACCTCTTCGATTTGCTGCAATGCAATCTCGAGGGTCAACCGATAACCATCGCCGATCATTGCTACGGTTGCACCGCCGGTGGCGGCAGCGGTTGCAACGGCGCCTTGTCCTGAAAATCATCAATTAATAATTACGGAGTATGCAATGACATTCGACCCGATGATGGGTGCGTACTTCTGGGGCTTTATGTTGCTCTACGGTACATTGATGTACATCCTGTCACCAGCAGCGACAGCAGCGAATAGCTTCTTCCGCGTCACCGACATTGCCGGGCGTCCCACTAACAAGTGGGCGTTGATGATGAGCATTTTCATTAGTTGGATCTTCGCGAAATCAGTGAACAACGCCGCTAACCTCGGCGCTGCCTACGGCATGGTCGGCGGCCTGGCCTATGCCACTATTGGCTGTCCATTTCGCTCGCCGGACTCGTGATCTATTGGCTGCGAACGTGGCACGGGGCAAAGGGACTCGTACCGTTCCTGATACAGCGCTACGGGCGCGCGGCGGCGATTGCTTTTGCACTCGCCATCTTCATCTGACTTTATAACGAAGTCTGGAGAGGGCCTTCACACGGCAGGGGTCGCAGGTTCGAACCCTGCATCACCCACCATTCCCTCGCTGTGCCTTCCCCCTGATCTGAATACCTTCCGGACATAGCGGCAATGTTTCGTCCACCGCGCTGCGCAAATCAGTGTAGTGGCGTGCGCAGCTGTCGCTCGTTACTCGCTGACGTTCTGTGCGATCAACCAGCGCTCGGCATCGAGTGCCGCCATGCAGCCAGTGCCGGCCGATGTGATCGCCTGCCGGTAGTATGGATCCATCACGTCCCCGGCAGCGAAAATGCCGTCGACACTGGTGTTGGTGCGGAAAGGTTTAGTCGCAACCACGTACCCCTGCGGAGTGAGCTCGATCACGCCCTTCAAAAAATCGGTGTTGGGCTTGTGACCGATGGCGACGAACATACCCTTCACCGGCATCGTCGACTCGGTGTTCTCTACGACATTCTTCACGCGTAAACCCTCCACTCGGTCATCACCAAGGACATCCGTCACGGTCGTGTTCATGTGGAATTCAATCTTCGCATTCGAGCGCGCACGCTCGCGCATCACCTTGCTGGCCGTCAAATCCGGTGTGATGTTGATTACATGCACGCGGCTCGCGAAATGTGTAAGCTGAACGGCCTCTTCTAGAGCCGTGTCGCCGCCCCCGATCACCGCCACAACCTGATTGCGAAACATCGGCATCGGTCCGTCACAAGTTGCACACGCCGAAACGCCACCACCGCCTCGTGCCAGGCGCTCCTCGTTTTCCAGCCCGAGCCAACGGGCACGTGCGCCGGTCGCGACAATCACGGTATGCGACGTAAGGACGCTGCCATCGGAGGCGGTGAGCTTGAATGGCCTCGTGGAAACATCGATGTGTGTAACGTCGGTGCCGATAATTCGCGTGCCCCAGTGTTCGGCCTGTTCGCGCAGCTTGACCATGAGATCCGGCCCCTTGATGCCTTCGGGCCAACCAGGGAAGTTTTCCACTTCGCCGGTCCACATGAGTTGGCCGCCGGGGATCATGAACTTGTCACCAGCGCCTTCGAAAACCAGCGGTTCGAGCTGTGCACGTGCCGCGTAGATGGCCGCGGTCCAACCAGCTGGACCGGAGCCGATGATAACCACCTTCTCCGTAACGTCTGGGCGTAGGGCGGCCTTCTTTTCGATCGGTTTGCAGGCACCGAGTGCGCCCTGGATTTGTTCGATCAACTCGACGGACTTTGCGAGATTGGCATTGAAGGAATGCAGGCCGCCCTGTGCATCCAGCACCACCGTAGTCGGCACGTTCATGACACCGAACAGCTTGGCGATGTCGGCACGCTCCAGTGCGTCGAACTTGCGGATGTCGAGCGTATCCTCCGGGAAGGCCGCACGCACCTCTGCTATTTCCTTTACTTGCTGGAACTTGCACACCACGCAGTCCTTGGTGCTGAAATACAGCAGGGTCACCTTGCCGTTCCATACCTCGATCGGCCATTTGCGGCCGCGCGTGCGCCAGCGCGCCACGCGCAAATGCGTCCAGTTCCACAAGCCAATGAGGAGCGTAAAGACGGCCAAGATACCGACTGCGATCAGCAGTCGCGTCATGTCGATCATGGTGGTCTCCCGTTTGCCTAGTTATGTGTGGCGATTACCCGACTGAGATGCAGATACATGAAGCAGCCGACGCAAAATTTGGCCTGCAGGTTGAGCTGCGCGAGCCCGATCACGATCCAGCAAAAGATCCACCCGATCGTGCTGTATCCCAGAAACAAAAGGGCGCAGGCCACGAGCAGGAAGATTCCGCCAAGCAGGTGCGCAAAGCGATGCGGCGCCGGATCGTCAACAATGACATGGGGCTTGATCAGCCCCAGCGGCTTGACGATGTACTTGTAAGTTGCGGTGAACAGCTGAAGCGGCGGGAACACGAGCCCGACCAGCATCACGCAGGCCGTGAACACCAGTGGCCAGGGTGAATTGATGACGAAACCAATGGCCGGAAGAGAAATGATGAATATCTGGTTGACGGTCATTGCGCTGTGGTCGATCTTCTGACCACCCTTCGACGCCGTACCGGTTTGTACGTCTGCCATAGAGTCTCCTCTATCCCGTGCACGGGGCGGGCGCCCGCCCCGTGCCAGAACTGCATGCCTTATTTCGTTATGACATCAACCTCGTTACGGTGCCGATTTGCCGTGCAGCACATCGTGCAGGACCGCCGCCATCTTGTCGGCCATGCTCTGGCTCATCTGCACTTGCGCAGTCACGGCCGCAGGCGTCTCGGGCGCCGGATGCGGCGGCGGTGTGCCGGCCGCACTGGCCGGTGTCGCCGCAGCCGTCGGGACCTGCCCCGCCTGCACGTTCGGCTCGCCACTCACCGGTGCCGGAGGAGCTGCCACCGGTGCCGGCGGTGTCTCGATGGCCGACGGGGCCGGAACTTCCGGCGCCATGCCTGCCTGCGCGGCCACATCGTGCCCTTCCCCGGCGGTGGTTTCGGCCACACCCGGCGAGACCGGCGTCGCCGGGACTTCCGTTGGACGAATGTCCGGCGAAGATGGCGCGGGCGGTGAGACCGCTGTCGCTGGCGGTGGCTGTGTCGCTTCTGCCAACTCTGGGCTCGGCATCGGAAGGTGGCCCGGTGTGGACAGGAACGACAGGTTCATCCACGGTGACGACGCCCAGCCCTCTGGTATCGCTGGCGCGACTGGCGGCGGTTCGATCGGCGTTTCCGGCACTTCGATCTCGGCGGCCGGCGGCGCCTGCGCCGCCTCGACCGGATTGAATACCCCGGTTTCCGGCACGGCAAGGCCGTAGGCGAATTCCCCGCTGCGCAACGGGTCGGACGCGAGCGTTTCACTCGAGGGTTCGACTGGATTGCTCATGGTTTCCTCCTACTGGCTGGTTAGATGGTCACCTCGGCCTTGCAAAGCGCGCCGGCCGTCAGCACCGCAATGGCGGCATACATGGTCATCAGGTACGACGCCACGGACTCATCGGAAATGCCCATGAAGTCGACGGTAATGAACGGGAAGCGCGGAGTACCTTCGGTGCCGGCGGCATAGAGGCTGATAACACCCTGCTTATCCTCGCCCATACGCAGCAAGAGCACATTAGTTTTTGATGCACCGGCCTTGCGGTCCTGCAGTAGAGTGCCCTTGCCATCGGTGAGATATACCTTGTTGCTGGGCAGGATCGGCAACCCGCGCCAGGTGATGAAGTGTCCGCCGTTGAATTCGGTAGTTTCAAGCGTGATGCCCATCTTGCTGCAGGTCTGGCCGAACACAGCGATCGCCTCCGGGTGCATCACGAACACGTCGGGCATCTTCCAGATGCGGCTCAGCATGTCGTCGAGCAGATCCGGCGTCGGGCCACCGTCGCTCTTGAGCTGCAGGCGCGGCGCCACCGAGTTCAACAGACCCCAGTCCGGATGATTGAAGATCAGGTTCTCCTTGCTTTCATACATCCATTCAGCAGCAAGGCTCAACTGCATTTCGAGTTGGTTGTGGTGGGTCGAATATAGCGCCGGGATGCGGGTGTGCATCTTGACCACGGTCTGGATCGGCGCGAGATGAATCTCGCGCGGCGCCTCGTCATACGCCGCGTAGCTGCTAGCGAGCGTTGTGCCCTCATTGTGTGAGTGCATGATGTGCAGGTTCTGCGATGGTAGATTGACCAGCGGCGATCCGGTGCTGGTTTGCACTGCAATAAACGGCTCAGCAACCTTGTTCAAACGGTAGATACCGCCAGTCACCGGTATGCAGCCGCGCTGCACCATCATCTGGCAAATCCATCGGGGCGTGCGGCCCTCCCAGAAGGGACGCGACTTGTGGGAGCTCGAGAGAACGACAGCGTTGGATTTCGGAAGTAACTTTTGTTCTGCCATGGACATATCCTCGATTAGTGGATTGTTTGAAAGAGTTAAAAAAGATTATTATTAAAATTTTATTATTTTACCATTTTATAATATCGTCATACCCTTCGCATATAGCATATTGGGGCATATAAGACTTTGATCTAGATAAATTTCGTAATTCCTGACCTTTTTAGTCGGTCATAGTTTGTCTGGACAGCACAGGATCACTGACCGCCGCGTTGCGCCAATTCATCGTAACTATAAGGTTGGAATTCATGACTTCCGATAAGAACCTCAGCATGATTCAGGGCGATTCGCTGATACGGCCGGTCGTTCTGGATCGCGCGCGACACTACCTTGCTCGGATGCCGCAGCCGACAGCGGCCGAACGCATGCCGCGGCGGTTTCTCCTAACTGCGTTCGTCGGAAAATACGCACAGTCGCACACCAAGCTGCTCGACACTGTCACCGGGCATACGGACGAGGTCCTGGATATGATCTTCCGTCATGACCAGGCATTGCTCGACAAGCTGTTTTCTCATTCCCCGGAACTGCTACGACACCTCTTCTGGTTGTCGGACGCGTTTCTTCTGGATCTGTTCCGTCATGAGGCGCGCACGCTGGAAGCATTGTTCATCCGCTCGCACTTTGCTTTGTCCCGCCTGTTGCGGCACTCGGACACCCTGCTTCGCCGGGTCGCCACACACTCGGACGAAACGCTGTATATGCTCTTCCACCATGACGACATGGTGCTGGAAGCGATACTGAAGCCGGGAGACAGCGTCCTGTTCCGGCTCTTCGATCATGACCAAGCCGTCATACAGCGTATTCTTGGTCATTCCAGCAATTTCTATCTGACGAATCTGTTCGCCTATCCAGATCCACTGCTGGCGAAACTGTTTGATTCGACGCCCGCACAGTTGCTGGCGCTCTTCGGTCTCGACGATTACCTGCTCGAATCCCTGTTTTCCATCGACGCGGATGCATTCGCGCGCTTCCTGCAGGAAATGCGCAACCCCCAAGGCTCCCTGCCGGAGTTGACCCACAGGTATGCTCGCAAACGCATGGTGGCGCCCGCACGGGCGGCAGATCTGCCGAAGGGTGTCGCCGATGCCTTCAATGTTATTGTGGACCCGGAAAAACGCGGACTGTTTGCGTCGTTGTATCAGGAATACCGGCTGCGTGATCCGGCGCTTATCAGTACCATGTTCAGCGACCCCGTGTTTCTACAGTTGGTCGAGGAGAAGCTATCGGCTGATGACCTTGCCGATTTCCTTGCCCTGCCACCCGATGTCCTTAAGGCCATTTTCGGCTATCCGCCTGACGTGTTTCGTGCGTTGTTCAGGCATTCCGACACACTGCTGAGCTGGCTGTTCATGTATCCGTCGTTCGTGACGCGTACCGTGTTCATGCGTACCCCGGAATTCCAGAAATCACTGTTCGACTGTCCCGAGGAACTGCTGCGTAAGCTGTTCCGTCACCACGATACCGTGCTTGAAAAAATGTTCAGGCACTCGGATGCGATCCTGGAACGCGTGTTTGCACACCAACCGGAAACGCTCGACTGGCTGTTTTCGCTGCCGGACCGACTGCTATGGGACCTGTTCTGCCACTCGGAGGCCATGCTATCCAAGATCTTCTCGCTCGACGAGGGCAAGCTGGCCCTGACAGTGTTGTGTTCGTTCGATGACGCACGGTTGCACACCACGCTGGCGCGCGGTGATGATGAATTGAAACAGATGTTCTCCCAGGTCTACACGGCCCCGACCGAGTCCATCACCGCCGGCAGCACATCGCTGTCCAAACTCAATGGCAACGGCGATGAGACGCGCCGCCTGCGCCTCGACATCATGCCGGTTCCGACCGGGGGCGCCTCGGAAACCAACATCCTACTGCGCGCCATGCGCCGCGAATCGGTGGCCGATGTCGATTTGCTGGACCTGGTGTTCTCGCACAACGACACAGTGCTGGGTGAACTGTTCGGCCTGCCAAACACGACACTGATGAGAGTCCTGTCCCTGCCGCCGGCGCGGTTGCGTGAGCTGTTCTGGTACCCGGATCGGACCTTGCATGCCCTGTTTTTGAATCACGACACGCTGGTGCAACGAGCCTTTTTCAGCCTTGGTCCTCACACCTTGCACCGCGTGCTGGCCACGGCCGATGGCGTGCTGGAGGAAATGCTGTCCCATTCCGACCACGTGCTGCTGCGGCTGCTCGACAGCCATGACGCCGTGCTGATGGAGCTGTTCAGTCACTCGGCGGATGTGCTGCACCGCATCTTCCAACTCCCGGACCAGACTTTGCGCGAACTGTTTCTATGCTCTAACACCATGCTGTGGGAAATGTTCCTGCGCTCGGATGCCATGCTCGAGAAACTCTTTTCCTGCCCGCCGAATTCGCTCGAAGCGCTTTTCTTCTGCGACAAGCCGCTGCTCGAAGACCTGTTTTCCTGGGAAGACGATGTCCTGGCGGAATTGGTCAACATGCTGAACAAGAGCGCCACGATCGATCTCGCTGAAACTCTGCGCCGTCTGTTGTCGCAAACGCGTATTGTGGATGCGGAGTTTTCCGTGAGCGATTCAGAAATCCACGATGCACGCGCACGACAACTCGTACAACTGGCCGGCGAAAAGGCTGTTCCGTTCCGACACTACTACGGGAAATATGCCGATGTACGGCCGGCGCTCATCGAACTCGTCTTCTCCCGCGATCCAGCCTTGCATGCGCGAATGATGGAATGCGGCACAAATATCGTGTGGCATATTCTGTCGCTGCCACCAGGTGTGCTCGCTCACTTCTTCCAGCATGACGACGCTACCCTCGCTGTCGTCCTGAGTGCTCCGGACATCGTCATCGAACGGTTATCATCCACGTCTCCGCTGGTCATGCGCGAGATATTTCGTTGCCACTCGGAAAACCTGCGGCGCCTGTTCAGCCACAGCACCGGCGTGTTGAACTGCATCTTCTCGCAGACTGACGCGGTGCTGGTGGAACTGTTCCGGAACGACGCGATGCTGCTCCAACAAGCCTTCAGCCTTGCCGATGACACACTGCGGCATGTCTTCAATCACGACAGCGAGGTTATCTGGGGCCTGTTGTTACAGGACCCTTCAATACTGTCACGGCTGTTCGAGGCCGACGATGTCCTGATCGCCAAGCTCTTCACCCAGGAACGAAACGTGCTGGCCGCCATCTTCGCCGCCGACAGCGAGACCTTCCGTGACTATGTCGGCTTTATCACGCACCATCCAGGCTCGGACTTCCGTGCGACCGCCGAACACCTGCTTGGCGCGCGCACGATCATGGTGCCGGAATATTTTGCAGAAGGAGAAAAACTGCTAATGGCAACTCCGGCCCACACTCCGGTCCACTAGTCACAATCAGCTCACAACTTCTCCAGGGAATCGCAGTCAAGGAACGAACTCGTCAAATACACGACACGTTAGCGCGCTTTTTCCCTGAACCTGCTCATACGCATATCGTTTATTAGCGGAAATTGTTCTCTGACCCTGACCGTCGCCGTGCGTTACTCCGCCAAGCATCCAGTTATTGAATCGCAACAGAAATCAGACATCCATTTGGCCACCTTTGTATCGTCAATGTATTGGAAAAATTAGGCCATTCTACTTTTTTGACTTATCGACTCTCTTCAGCATAGAAAGCGAATACGAAACACAAAGCAACGCGGGCGACTACTCCGCGCCACCTCCCAACGACTTGAAGAGGATCACGCGAGCGCTCAGGAGTTCCCGGCGAGAACTGGCCAAGGTCTGTTCCGCATTAAAGGCGTCCCGGTTGGCGTCCAGCACTTCGAGGTAATTGGCGATGCCAGCCTGCTCGCGGGCTCTGACTCGTTCGAAGCGCGCCTGTTGTGCGCGCCAGTTGGCTTCCAGAGCGGCCACTTGCTCTCCAAGGGTGCTACCGGCGGCAAGGACATCGGCCACTTCGCGGAAAGCCTGTTGAATGGTTTTTTCGTAGTTGGCCACGGCCTGAATTTTGCGTGCTTCGGCCACATCCACGTTGGCACGGGTCCGGCCCGCATCGAACAGCGGTAGCGTCAGCACGGGATTGAATAGCCAAGCTTTGCTGCCAGCATCGAACAGACCGGACAGTTCTTTGCTTGCCGTCCCCAAATTGGCCGTGAGTGCGATGCGCGGAAAAAATGCTGCGCGGGCCGCGCCCACGTTGGCATTGGCGGCAATAAGCTGCTGCTCGGCGGCACGCACATCTGGCCGCTGCTGCAGCACGACCGACGGTAGGCCCGGTGACAGTTCAGCCAGCACAGGTTGGTTGGCTAGGTTCGTCGGAGCGGGCAAGTTCACCGCCATACCCGTAAGCAGGCGCAGGGCGTTTTCCGTCTGGACCCGTTGGCGCTTCAAGTCTGCCCATTGGGCGCGTATAGATTCGGCAAAGCTCTCGGCGGCAAGCACGTCGAGAGCGGTCGACAGCCCGGCTTCCTGTCGCTTGCGGGTAATGTCGAGGCCCTCCTCCCGCGTCTTCAACGTTTCCGCTGCAAGACGCACGCGCTCGGCCAGTTCCGTGAGCTGAAGCCAGGTGTTGGCGACATCGCTGATGAGGCCGATGCGAAAACTTTTCGCCGCTTCGTCCGTCGCCAGATACTGAGCCCGGGCGGACGCGCTCAGCGCCGCCACTCGGCCCCAAAAATCCAGCTCAAACGCGGTCAGCCCCAGGGCCGCGTCGTAGCGGCTGGCGACAAGCGATCGGCCTGTATCCGAGAGGTCTGCGGGCGTACGCGAGCGGTTGCCTGAGGCTTGCGCTTCCAGCGTGGGGAATCGATCGGCACGGGCGATGCCCGCCAGGGCGCGGGCTTCCTCGACCCGCGCCAAGGTGATCTTGAGATCCCGATTGTGATTGAGCGCCGCCTCGATCAGAACGTGAAACGACGGGTCCGAAAAATATTCACGCCAGGAAGACAAGGGGCTCACAGCTGTCTCGGTCACGCCGTCGAAATGTTCCGGCACCGGCGCCGCCGGACGCTCGTAGGCGGGTATGAAAGAGCAGCTGGCCAGCAATACCATGACGGCGGCCCCGAGCGAGAATCGCATCATTTTTCCCGGCGCGGGGATAGAAAATATTTTTCGTTCAGTCATGTTTTGTTTCCTTCCGATGTTTGGCTGGAAAGAATTTCCGCACTACCACGAAAAACACCGGCACCAGGAAAATAGCGAGCACCGTTGCAGCGATCATGCCACCGACCACGCCTGTACCCACGGCGCGGCGGCTGGCCGCACCCGCACCGGTGGAGATCGCGAGCGGCGTCACGCCCAGGATGAAGGCAAAACTGGTCATGAGGATAGGTCTTAACCTCAACCGGCACGCCTCCAGTGTAGCGGCCACGAGTTCCATGCCTTCATTATGGAGCTTGCGGGCGAACTCGATGATGAGAATCGCGTTCTTGGCAGAGAGTCCGATAATGGCAATAAGCCCGACCTTGAAGAACACATCGTTGGGCAGCCCGCGCAAGTGCACTGCCAGTACCGCACCGAGGATGCCGAGTGGCACCACCAGAATCACGGCGAATGGAATCGACCAGCTCTCATACAGTGCCGCAAGCGCCAGGAACACCACGAGCAGCGACAGCGCAAATAGGATGGGCGCCTGGGCACCGGCGAGCCGCTCTTCGAAAGAAGTGCCGGACCACTCGAAGCCGAAACCGGGTGGCAACTTCTGCGCGACTTCTTCCATGGCCTGCATCGCTTCGCCCGTGGAATAACCGGGCGCGGGAGTTCCGGCTATTTTCATAGAGGAGTTACCATCATAGCGATCGAGCTTGGGCAATCCGACGATCCATTCCGGTTTCGCGATTTCCCCCAGGAGCACCATTTCGCCCAGGCGATTCCGCACAGGGAGTTTCAGCAGATCTTTTGGTGTCTTGCGGAGATCCGATTCCGCCTGCATTTGCACCCGGAGTATGCGTCCAGCGCGCACAAAATCGTTCACGTATGCCACGCCGATGGCGGACGTAAGAGTATCGTTGAGATTAGCCATGTCGATTTGCAGTGCCTGCGTCTTCTCCCGATCGATTTTCAGGAACACCTGCGGTCCGGGCTCCTGTCCTTCCGGCCGTACGCCGGCGAGCCGATTGTCCTGAGACGCCAGGCCGAGCACGAGATTGCGCACATTCATCAGCGCATCGCGGCCATGGCCGGAGAAATCCAGCAACCGGAAATCGAAACCACCAACCGCGCCCAGCTCGGGAATAGGTGGAGGATTCACCGCGAAGATGATCGCCTCCTTGATGCGAAAGAAGGTTCCCATCGCCCGGCCGATCACACCCTGCGCCGAGTGTTCATCCCCCTTACGCTCTTTCCAGTCCTTGAGCCGCGTGAACGTGATCGCGGCGTTCTGCCCCCGGCCGAAGAAGGAAAAACCCACCACGCCGATGACCTTCTCCACTTCCGGCTGTTTCAGGTAGTACTGCTCTACCTGGGAGAGCACCCCCACCGTGCGCTCCTGAGTCGCGCCGGCGGGCAGTTGCACCATCGTAATGAAATAACCCTGGTCCTCGTCCGGCAGGAAGCTGCCGGGAATCAATGTGAACAGCCAACCGGTGACGGCTATGATAGCGAGATAGATCAACACCCAGCGACCGGTGCGGGTAAGAATGCGCGCCGTGAGTCCACGATAGCCGGAAACGACGCGGCCGAAAAAAATATTGAACCGGCGCTTTTCGTCTTTTTCGGCTTCGCCCGGTTTGAGCAGTGTCGCGCACATGGCAGGCGTCAGCGACAGTGCCATCAACACCGAGAACGCCATGGTAAGGATCAAAGTCGCGGCGAACTGGCGGTAGATGGCGCCCACGGAACCGCCGAAGAACAACATCGGCATAAAAACGGCGGAGAGCACGATGGAGATGCCGAGGATCGCACCGAGGATCTGATCCATGGCCTTGAGCGTGGCCTCCAGCGGCGGCAGATGCTCCTCGCGCATGATGCGCTCCACGTTTTCCACCACCACAATGGCATCGTCCACCAGGATGCCGATTGCCAGCACCATGGCGAACAGCGTCAGTACATTGATGGAAAAACCGAAGGCATAGAGTCCTGCAGAGGCGCCGGCCAGCGCCACTGGCACCACCACTGCGGGGATCAGAGTGGTGCGCCAATGCCCGAGGAACACGTACATCACAATGAACACCAGCACCATGGCGATGCCCAGGGTGATCAACACCTCAAAGATAGAGATCTCCACAAAGCGCGAACTATCGTAAGGCACGGCCCAGTCGATTCCCGAGGGGAAGAAGTGCGCGAGCTCGGTCATGCGCGCCTTTACCGACTTCGCCACTTCGAGCGCATTGGCGCCGGGTGCAACGCGAATAGCGACTGCGGCGATAGGGTTTCCGTCCATTCGGGCATAGCGGTCATAACTTTCGCCACCGAGTTCCACGCGTGCCACGTCTTTCACCTTCACCGTGGCCCCGTTGGGAAGTTCCCGTAATACCACGTTGCCGAATTCATTGGCCGTGGAGAGCCGTCCACGCGTGACGATGACGGCGTTCACCTGGGCCCCGGGAGCGCTCGGTGCCTGGTTGAGCTCGCCGGTGGCGAGCTGCACGCTCTGTGCCTGCAGGGCGCTTTTCACGTCGGCCGTGGTCAAGCCATAGGCGATGAGTTGCTCCGGCTTGAGCCATATACGCATGGAATATTCGGTGCCGAACAGGATGGCCTCACCCACCCCGGGCACGCGGCGCAGCGGCTCGAGTACGTTGGCCGCCGTGAAGCTGCCTAGGTCAATGAAACTGAGATTGCGATTTTTGGAGTAGATGGCAACGAACAAAAGATAGTTGCGCGTCGGCTTCGTCACCGGCACCCCGAGTCGCCGCACGTCCTCCGGGAGTCGTGCTTCGACGCGCTTGTACCGGTTCTGGGCCTCCACGGAGGCAATATCGATGTTGGTGCCCGGCTCGAAGGTGAGCGTCAGCGTTCCCGTGCCCAGTTCGGAAGCCGCCTCCATGTAAAGAAGATGCTCGATCCCGTTCATCTCCTGCTCGATCAGCTTGATGACCGTGTCTTCGATCACCTGGGCGGCGGCGCCGGGATAAGTTACGTTGAAGGAGACCTGGGGCGGAGCCACCGAAGGATACTGGGATACAGGCAGTTTCTTCAGCGCAATTCCACCCACAAGCAGGATCAGGATGGCGATCACCCAGGCGAAGATGGGCCGATGGATGAAGAAACGGGCCATGTCAGCTGGTAGGTTTCAACGGCACCGGTTTCACTACCGCGCCCGGCCGGACTTTCTGCACGCCGTGCACAATGAGGGTCTCATCACCCTGGAGGCCGTCTTCGATGATGAAGTCCGTGCCCGCCATGGCGCCGACTTTCACCGTGCGCGGCATGACCTTGTTCTCCGGCCCCACGAGCAGGACGTATTGGCCATCGGGCCCGGAAAGCACCGTCCGCTGAGGCACGGCGATCACGCCTTCCGCCACTCCCTGCGGCAACTTCACGCGCACAAACGTCCCGGGAAACAACAATCGATCGGGATTGGGAAATTCCGCTTTCAGAGTGACGGAGCCGGTGGTGGGATCCACGCTCATGTCACTAAAAATGAGCCGGCCTTTCTTAGGGTAAGGCTGCCCGTTATCCATAATAAGTTCGACAACCTGGCTTTCCGCCACTTTCAGCGACCCATCGGCGAGCGCACTTTTGAGGCGCATCACCTCGGCATTGGGTTGGGTGAAAAGTACCTGCGCTGGCTCGAGTTGTTCGATAACCGCCAGCAGCGTCGCTTCTCCCCGGCCCACCAGCGCACCTTCGGTCACGAACGCTCGGCCGATACGGCCAGAGATGGGCGCAGGCACGGTAGTGTTTTCCAGATCCAGCCGGGCACGCGTGAGCTGGGCCTCAGCCTGGCTGAGTGCGGCGCGCGCCAGATCCACTTCCTGCTGGCTCACCGCCTTGATCGGCAGTAGCGACTCCAAGCGAGAGAAGTTGAGTTTTTTTACCTCGGCGTCGGCTTCTGCCGCCTGCGCGGCGGTACGGTAAGTGCGGTCGTCCAGCCGGAACAAAGGCTGGCCAGCGCGCACGTCGCTGCCTTCCTTGAACAGACGTTTTTCTACGATACCTTCGATGCGCGCCCGCACCTGCGCCGTGCGCACGGCGGTCACTCTTCCCGGCAGTTCCCGGGTGAGCGTCGCGGCGCTGCGGCCCACCTGCATGACATCTACTTCCAGCGGCGGCATGGCGCCCGCGGGTCCGGGACCCGCGGGGCCGCTTTTGTCATTCGGACTGCAGGCGGTGACCAACGAGAGAAATAAAAAAAGTGCCAGGCATTTCATAAAGTGTCCTTACCGGGTGCAAAGGCGCGCAGGAAGCAATCCACCACCTGCGCCGATTTCGTGGGCTTGAGTAAATCCGTTTGCAAATTCATGAGGCCCCGCAGGCGGTCGTAATCCGCTAACATGGCCGCCAGCATCTCAGCGGCGAAGTCAGGGTCATCCCGTCTCAGCCGCCCTTGATCCATGGCCCGCGCGAGATACTCGGCGAGACGCTTGCGCGTCGTCTGTGGCCCTTGGCGGAAGAACTGCTTCGCCAGCGCCGGAAAACGTGGCGCCTCCGCTGTCAGAGTACGGAAGATCGCAATACCCTCGGTACTCAGAATCTTTTCCCGGTAGGCTTCACTGAAAGCCAACAGCGTAGCGCGCACATCGCGGTCTCCCTCCAGCGTCACCAATACCGACTGGATAGCGTGACGCACCACTTCGGCAAACAAAGCATCCTTGCTGGAAAAGTGGTTGTACAGCGTCTGCCGCGCCACGTGCGCGCGGGCGGCGATGCGGTCGATGCTCACTTGGTAACCCTCTTCGCAGAAAGCCTCGCATGCGGCATCCAGCAGACGCTGCCGGGTGTCTTGAGGCAATTCAATGACAGTGGACATAGCGGATTAAGTGGAAATTTTGACGATTAGACTGATAAGTCTAATTGTCCAGCATGGCACACACAAGTTCGCCATGGAGCAATAAACTGGTGACGGATTGGGTCAGGCTAGTGGTCCCGCTGAAGAAACCCTTTGTGTTTGAACTACATAATGTCGAGAACGACTAGCAGCGTACGACGGGGATATCAGGCCTCCCATTCCTCCAGGGGTGAACTGGGCTGGCGTTTCTCGCCAAGCAGGCGCTTGGCTTTGTTCTCGGTCTCGGCAAACGCCATGCGGAAGGCATTCGGATTATCGGGCGACTCGGCAATGCGCAGTTCGCGGCAGAGATCTTTCGCCTCGATGAATTTCTCGCAGCTTTTAACGAGAGAAATTTCCTTGTCAGCGGAAATCCGGAAAACGAAATAAGGCATGGTCTAATTCCTGCGATCAGTGATTTCCCGGAATGCTACCCCGGTGCCATGCGCCTGTCATCACTCGCCGACGTGCAGCAATTGGCCGCGCACCCGTGCAATCTTGAAAAACCTGAGAAAGGACAGAAATCCAGCAGTGAGGAAGACCACATTTAATAACGCGGCGTGGAGCAACAAGTCCCCGCGGAAGACATGATCAAACAGCACCGCGCGCATGCCCTCGAACACGTGGCTCGACGGCAGAATGGCGGCGATATATTGCAGCCACTCAGGCAGAGTCGCGATCGGGTAATACACCCCGCTAATGGGCTGCACCGCGAAGATGGCAATCCACGCGAAACTCTCGGCACCGAGGCCGTAGCGCAGCACCACGCCGGATACCAGCAGCCCAATGGACCAGCCCATCACAAGCAGATTCACAAAGAACGCCAGCAGCGGCAACCCCAGGTCGAAAATGGAGAAATGAAACAGTGGGATGGCGATGAGCGCCGCCCCGCCGACACCGATGAGCGTGCGGATCAGGCTCATGGTCAGGAGCGCGCAGCCCAGCTCGAACGGACGCAAGGGGCTGACGAACAAATGCCCCAGGTTGCGCGACCACATCTCTTCCATAAACACCAACGACACCCCAAGCTGGCCGCGGAACAGCACGTCCCACAGGAGCACTGCCGAGAGCAGCACGCCCGAGGCCTGCGCAATCCACGAACTGTGGTTGATCAGAAACATTGTAATGAATCCCCACAGGATCATTTGCACCGTGGGCCAGTACATAAGCTCCAGGATGCGCGGCCCGGAGCTGCGCAGCAGGTAGGTGTGCCGCAGCACTAGCGCGTAGATCCTCCGCAGGGAGGGGATAAACCCGGTGTGATCGTGCGCCATGAGGCTCATTTCTTGACCACCTGTTGGTCTCCGAGCACCCTATCCAGCTTGCGCTCGCGCGCGATGTCGATGAACACTTCCTCCATATTCTGGCGCCCGTAACGCGTCAGCAATTGCGCCGGCGTGCCACGATCCACCACCTTGCCGGTGCGTAGCATGATGACGTCATCGCACAGCCGCTCGACTTCCGACATGTTGTGCGAGGCCAGCAAGATCGTCGTGCCGGTCCGTTTTCGATAGGCTTCCAGCATCCCGCGCACGTAGTCGGCCGTATCCGGATCAAGCGAGGCCGTCGGTTCGTCCAAGAGCATCAGTTCCGGCTCGTTCAGCAGCGCCTTGGCCAGCACCACGCGCGTTTTCTCCCCGGCTGACAGTTGCCCATAGGGACGGTTGAAAAAACGCCCTATTTGCAAATCTTCTCCCAGTGCCTTGAGGCGGCCCGCAATGTCGATGATGCCGTACAGCCGGGCATAAACCGTAAGATTTTCGCGCACCGTGAGCCGGCGTGGCAGATCTACATACGGTGAGGAGAAGTTGACTCGCGGCAGAACGCGGTAGCGGTCGCGCAGCATGTCCGTGTCGAATATGGAAATGCTCCCCGAAGTCGGTAACAGCAGGCCCAAGAGCATGGACAGTGTCGTGGTCTTCCCCGCGCCGTTGCCGCCGAGCAATGCGGTGGTGGATTGCGATCTGACATCGAAGCTGATGTCATCGACGGCCATTACGCTGTCGAAATGCTTGCTGACGCGGGAGACAGAAACGACGGGTGGCGACATGAAGGCTGCAGAGTACCGCAGACCGGCGCGGTTGTCAGCTTACGAGCACGCCGCTCTAGGTATCAGTCCTTCTATCCGCATGTACATCTCTTGATCTGTTCAGGGGGACATGGTTTAAGCTGTCATCAAGGCGACTTGCCTGGCGGTGTTGCAATGGTGATTCGGCGTTCCTTCAGTGACGGGAACATCTCATCTGTATTCATGGAGCTCAAAATGAAAACCACTTTAATTTCCATCTCGGCATCGATCTTGTTTTTAGCTGTCAGCAGCTTGGCCTGGTCTGCCGATTCCACCACCCTCATCTGGCACGGACATGCCGCTTTTGAAATCCATACTCCGAAAGACAAGGTGCTGCTAATCGATCCATGGCTCAAGAACCCGGTGAATCCCAACGCCAAGGATGGCAAGGACCCCCTGACTTCCGTCACACGGGCTGACTACATCCTGATCACGCACGCGCATAACGATCACATCGGAAATGCCGTGGAGATCGCCAATAACACTGGTGCACGACTCGTAACGAGCGGCGACCTCGGGAAAAATATGGCCAAGTTGCTGGGCTACCCCAAAGAGCAAATGGGCCGCGACACCCTGTTCAACATCGGCGGCGAAATCACCATCGCCGAGGGCGAAGTGGTGGTGATGATGGTGCCGGCCGTCCACTCCAGCGGCATGGGGAATCCATTAGCGGGCGAGAAAGAAGCGGATGTGGCTTATGGCGGCAACCCGGCGGGCTATGTGATCAAAATCAAGAACGGTCCTACTATTTATCATACGGGCGATACCGCCTTTTTTAGCGACATGGCGCTGATCGGCGAGCATGCACCGGACGTGGCGCTGATCAATATCGGCGGTCATTTTGGGATGGAACCGGCCATGGCGGCCCGCGCCGCCAAGACCGTACGCGCCAAACTTGTCATCCCGCAGCATTACGGCACGACACCGGTACTGACGCCGGATGCCAAAGGCTTTGCCGAAGTGCTGGGAAAGATGCGTATCCCTGTAAAGATAATGCAGCCGGGCTCGAGCTTGACCTTTAAAGGAAAAAAATTGGCGGCAAACTAGGTAGGGCGCGATCGTATCAGGAAGTGAGTTCCAGTTTTTTCCAGACGCACTTTCCGCCGCTTTTCATGTCCAGTTCATCCAACCAGTCCGCGTGCGCGGCGAGTTCCTCTACGCTCGGCGCAATCACCGGCAATTTCGGACGCTTGGGGTCGAGACGCCGGATGTCCGAGGTGGCGGCAACGTGGCTGGTCGTGGCACTCTTCAAGTGGCTGTGCGTGTCCTCGAACAGAGCGGCCTGACCGCCGGTCATGGCGAGATATACGTCCGCGAGGATCTCGGCGTCGAGCAGCGCGCCGTGCAACGTGCGATGCGAATTGTCCACGTTGTAGCGCTTGCATAGCGAATCAAGATCGTTCTTCTGGCCCGGGTGCAGCCCGCGCGCAAGCTTCAAGGTATCCACCACGGTGCTGACATCCTCGATGCGTACGGCCTTGCCGCCGTTCGCCTTCGCCATCCGGGACAACTCACTGTTGAGGAATCCGAGGTCGAAGGGCGCGTTGTGTATGATCAGCTCCGCGCCTTCAATGAAATCCAACAGGCTCTGCGCGATATCGGCAAACTTTGGCTTTCCCGCCAGTTGCTCGTTGGTGATCCCGTGCACCTCTATCGCGCCCTGATCAATCTCGCGCTCGGGGTTAAGGTATTGCTGGTACCGGTTATTGCTCGGCCGCCGACTGATCAATTCCACGCAGCCGATTTCAATGATCCGGTGGCCCTCGGAAGGTTCCAGACCGGTGGTTTCTGTATCAAGAATAATTTGACGCAATTTTTACTCCTCTCTCGCATTCTACAAAGTTGTATCGCCTAAGGCGGTACCAGCATTCACGCCAAGATTTCTTCAATCGCCCTGTTAGCCAATTGATCGGCGCGCTCATTCTCCTCGTGCCCGCTATGCCCCTTGATCCACTTCCAGTGGATCTTGTGCTTGTTTGCCGCTTCATCGAGGCGCTGCCATAAGTCCTGATTTTTCACCGGCTTCTTGTCTGCGGTTTTCCAGCTACGTCGTTTCCAATTATCCAACCATTCCGTTATACCATTTTTTACATACTGAGAATCGGTCGTGAGCGTCACGTCGCACGGGCGCTTCAGCGCTTCCAACGCACAGATGGCGGCCATGAGCTCCATTCGGTTGTTGGTGGTCTCGCGCTCGGCGCCGTAAAGTTCTTTTTCGTGATCGTCCTTGCGCAATATCGCGCCCCAGCCCCCGGGACCGGGATTGCCGCGACAGGCACCATCGGTGTATATCGAAACCTTGTCCAAATGTGTGCAGTGTTATTGTTTTCGATGAAACGGCAATATCATCCCGCGCGCGGCGGGTTGAGCCGCGCCACCCGCAATGGCACGCTTGGTTTTCCAGCTGAGTGGTAGTGGTGTGACGCCGACGACGCGCTTCTTTGCCACCACCAGATACACTGCCGCCATCATCGGCCACCAGCGGTCGCCCATCTTGTCCAGAAAATGGAGGCGTTGCATGAATCCTTCATTGCGCAGGGGCGGGCGGTAATAGAGCATCGAGCCATGCGTGGTCTCGAATTCGAGCAGCGCCAGCCAATCCTTGATACGCGAAAGCCGGAAAAATTTACCGCACCAGGGCGCGGTGCGCGGTCGACCCGTGATCAGGCGGCGGAACCCCCACAGGCTCACGGGATTGAAACCCAGAATCACGACATGCCCCTCGGGGCGCAGCACGCGACTGACTTCGCGCAAGACTTGGTGTGGCTCGTCACAGAAATCAAGGGTGTGTGGCAGCAGCATGACATCGGTGCTCTTGGTCTCCAGCGGGAGTTCCTCCGGAATGCTGCGCACCCGGCAACCTCCGGTCTCGCCATGGTCTTCAAGCAATATGCGCGTGGGGGCAACGCAAGAATCCATGAGATCAAGCTTGCCGATGTGCCCGAGCTGGGCCGCCACGGTACCGTACAGGCTCGGCAGCACCGCGCGCAGCTGATGCGCCTCGTGCGCCTGGAGCGAGCGCCCAAGCGGCGAATCGAACCACCGGCAGAGTTGCCGTCGCTGCATGGAACAGGAATCGCGTTCACTCATTGACGTCCTCCCTGTGTCATCTCAAACTGCATACATGGAAGAAGTTTTACACGCCTGCGCCTTCGAGGACAACTATATCTGGCTGATCCGCGGTACATCGCCGAGTCATGTGGCCATTGTCGATCCCGGCGATGCTGCGCCGGTGCTGGCGGCGCTGGAAAAACGACGCCTCACGCCGGTAGCGATCCTCTGCACCCACCATCACGGCGATCACGTGGGTGGGGTGGGAGATATTCTTAAAGTTTACTCCATCCCGGTTTATGGCCCGGCGCGCGAACGCATCCCCACGCTCACGCACCGGCTCGCGGACGGTGACCGCTTCTCGCTCCCTGAACTCGGGCTGGATTTCGAAGTGCTCGATGTCCCAGGCCACACCGCCGGTCATATTGCCTTCTATGGTTCCGGCAAGCTGTTTTGCGGCGATACGATGTTCTCGGCCGGTTGCGGACGGCTATTCGAAGGCACGGCGGAACAAATGCACACTTCGCTGTCGCGCTTCGCCGCCCTGCCCGAAGACACCCGGATGTACTGCGGACATGAATACACCGAGGCCAATTTACGCTTCGCCCTCGCTGTCGAGCCGGGTAATCCCGATATTCTCGCCTACCGTGACCAGGCTCGCGCAATTCGACAACAGGATCTTCCCACGCTGCCTTCCACCATCGGCCGGGAGCGGCGCGTGAACCCATTTTTACGCGCGGGACTCCCTGGGGTGCGGCAAGCAGCGGAAAAACAGGCTGGTCGCGCCCTGGTTTCCGAGGTCGAGGTGTTCGCTGCGGTACGGCGATGGAAGGACGGTTTCAGGGGATGAACGGTAGATCACTATCAGACCAAAGGAGCCATCAATGGCTGCCTTGTTTCTGGACAAACACCCATAATCGGTTTTACTTAATTAAGTAGTTCAACAGGTTGACGCATATTTCTCCAACAAATAGTATTCGCCCAGATGGATTGGAATAGAAACAAAAATCAGGTCCTGTCCGTTGTTCTCCTCCTGGTCACTGCCGGGTGTGCGACAACCTCCCCGGAGACCAATCAGATCGCCAAAAATCCGGCGCCGTCGGCGGACGTTAAACCTATTGCCAAATCCCCTCCTCTGCTTGGCCCGACGATTACGGCCCATCCGGAAGACATTCAAACCGCCGAGACAACCGACGCCAAGGATGAACCGGCGGTCAACAAGCACCCCGACATCTGGAGCCGGATCCGTGCCGGGTTCACCATCGATCATCTCGACGTTCCTCTGGTGGAAGCCGAGGCGCGCTGGTTTGCAAACAATCCCGAATACATGCATCGCATGATGGAGCGGGCACGGTTGTATCTCTATTACATCGTCGAGGAAGTGGACAAACGCGGCATGCCGATGGAAATCGCGCTGTTACCCGCCATCGAGAGCGCCTACAAGCCGCTGGCTTATTCGCGCGCCCGCGCCTCGGGCCTGTGGCAATTCATTCCCTCCACCGGCCGACTGTATGGCCTCAAAGCCAACTGGTGGTACGACGGCCGGCGCGATGTGCAGGCATCGACTCAGGCAGCACTGGATTATCTCGAGAAGCTCTATAACGATTTCGATGGTGACTGGCATCTGGCCATCGCCGCGTATAACGCCGGTGAAGGCAAGGTCATGCGCATGATGAAGTACAATGCGCGCAAGGGGAAACCTACGGATTTCGAATACTTGAAGCTCAAGCGTGAGACACGTCACTATGTGCCGAAGCTTATGGCAATGGCCAACATTGTGGCCGACCCGGCGAAATATGGTGTGACCCTGGCGGACATCCCCAACGAGCCCTATTTCGCGCATGTGGAAGCAGGCTCGCAAGTGGATCTGGGTGTGGTGGCGAAGCTGGTGGACCTGCCGGTGGACGAGCTACACATGATCAATCCCGGATACCGTCGCTGGGCCACGGATCCGAATGGGCCGCATCATCTGCTGGTGCCGGCCGACAAGAAAGAGGCGCTGATCGAGGGCCTGAGTAATATGCCGGATGAGGACAGAATCAAGTGGAAACATCACGCGGTCAAGCGCGGCGAAACCCTGTTTGAAATCGGACGGCGTTACGGGCTCAGCGTCGAGGCGCTGCGCACCGCCAATAACCTGCGCAGCAACTTGCTGCGTGTTGGACAGGATCTGCTGATTCCGATTTCCGCCCGCCCGATCACGGTGGCAGTCATGCGCACCACTTACAAGCCGTCTTCGCGTCTTGCCGGTCGCAGCGATCCCGTCGTTTACCGTGTGCGCCGGGGCGATACCCTGTCCAGCATCGCGCGCCGTTACAACGTGCTGGTGAATCAGCTGACCAAATGGAATTTCATCAACGCGAAGGACATCCTGCGCCTGGGACAAAAGCTGAAAATCTGGCCCAACGGCTCCCCCACCGCTTTGATCGAAACCTTTCCGAAGAGTTAACTTTTCACTTTCCGTTTCGGGTTTTTTCCTGTCGCAAATAAATGGCAGCGCGCTTCGTGCGTGGCGCTAAATCTTTCCGTGGCGGGATATTGCTGGCGACAGATGTCCATGGAGTGAGGGCAGCGCGGATGGAAATGGCAGCCGGAGGGCGGGTTACTGGGGGAGGGCATGTCGCCCTGCAATTGAATGATGGTGCGCCGATCGCGGGGATTAATTACCGGAATCGCCGACAACAACGCTTCGGTATAGGGGTGTTTCGGACGGCGGAGCACCTCATCGACCTGACCGCGTTCCACGATTCTCCCGAGATACATGACCGCCACTTCATGCGCCAGGTACTCCACCACGGACAGGTTGTGCGTGATAAACAGATAGCTCAACCCTAGTTCGTCTTGCAGGCGCCGAAGGAGGTTCAATACTTGCGCCTGGACCGACACGTCGAGCGCGCTGGTAGGCTCGTCACAGACGATCATTTCCGGATCTACGGCCAGCGCCCGGGCGATGCTGATGCGCTGGCGCTGACCGCCGGAGAACTCGTGTGGATAGCGGCTGCGCGCCTCCGCCGACAGGCCGACGTGTTGCAACAGCTCTGCGACCCTCGCCTGCCGCGCCGAACGGCTACCACCAATTTTTTGGGCGCGCATGCCCTCTTCCAGAATTTCACCCACCAGCATTCGCGGATTAAGCGAGGCATAGGGATCCTGAAAAATGATCTGGAAATGCCGTCGCAAGGAGCGCAGGGTTTCGCCCTTGAGCTGCGTAAGTTCGTGCCGGTTGTACACCACACGACCCGAGGTGGGCGGTATCAGTTGGAGTATGCCCTTGCCGACGGTGGTCTTGCCGCAGCCGGACTCACCCACCAACGCCAACGTACGACCCCGTGCAATATCCAATGAGACGCCGTCCACCGCTTTGACGTGGCCCACGACCCGCTTAAACACCCCTTTGTGGATCGGGAAGTGCACCTTGAGATCGTGCACCTGCAGCAGCGTTTCACCAGCCTTACTTGTTTTCGGCGATGGGGGCCTGCCTGTTTCCCGGCGTGAGACCGGCGCGGCCACCGGGACGGACGCCGTGGGATCGTACAAATGACAGCGCACTCCCCGCCCGGCTTTGTCAATCCAGGCGGGA
>JAOTWF010000093.1 GCA_029863005.1 Gammaproteobacteria bacterium
AGTACGCCATACATCCGATGCACTCGCGCAAAAAGTGGCGATCGCTTTATTGAGCCTGCCACCCGGGCACAAAGTGTTAAATGCGAGCAAGTCCGCCGGCTGGACCGTGCCGCTCGATTACACGCCCGTGCATGATCTCTATCGCGAATTGCGCATCGGTCCTTACGAAGACTACGGCAAGTTATCGACCGCCGACGCCTTGCGCCATTACTGGCACTGGATCGTCGGCGCAGTGATCGTGTTTGTCGTGCTCGGGACGGTCGCACTATACATCTTGCGGCTTAACCGCATATTGAACCAGTCGCAAATCAAATTGCTCAAGGCTTCAGATGAGCTGGAGCATGCTAACCAGCGGCTCGAACAGCTGTCTACGCAAGACGATCTTACCGGGATTGCCAACCATCGCTACTTTCAGGAGCATTTCGTTCTGGAGTGGCGACGCCAACGCCGCGCAGGCAGACCGCTTTCCTTGCTTATGATCGACGTGGATTATTTTAAGGCAATGAATGACGCCCTCGGTCATCTTACGGGAGATGAATGTTTGCGCCAGGTTGCACAGACACTGGCCATAAGTCTGCGTGGGGCCGGCGATGTTGTGGCCCGCTACGGTGGCGAAGAATTCGTCGTTATTTTGCCCGAAACAGAGATGGAGAAAGCAGTAATCCTTGGTGAACGCTTGCGCGCGGCAATTGAGGCCATGGGATTTGAGCATCCGAATTCAAAAGTTAGCCGCCACGTGACAGTCAGTATCGGCGTGGCCTGTATTGTGCCCGCGGGTGAGCAAAATTCGGACGAGCTAATAGCCATGGCCGATCGCGCTATGTATCGCGCAAAGCAGACCGGGCGCAATCGTGTGGTTGCCGAGGGTGAGCAGAATAAGCCAGAGCCATCTGTTACGGCGGGTTAGTTACAGATAAACGTAACCGTTACGGCGCAGGCGCATCTCTTCATCCGGGCCGAATGGCACCACCTTGATGAAGGCAGGCAGGTCTTCCTCTCGGATCCCTCGATTTTTCATCTCCGTCTTGCAAATTTTCACATCAATGATGCGTTCGGCGTTGAGGCGCGCTGCTTGATCCACAATCATGCGGAATCGCGAATAATTCTTCCTCGAAAATATTTCGATCTCGGGACCGTGTAGCACCAGTGCGATCCCGGTACCGAGGCTGTCGGCACGCAGCGTTTTCGATAGCTCTTCGGCGCGTGTCAGCATCCCGGCGATCTCCTCCGGAGTATGCAAGCTGACGTTGAACAGGAAACGTCCATTCTCTGTGGTCAGGCTGGTGGCCGGTGAGCCCGGTGTCGGCGCCGTGGGCGTCCGGGTTGATGGTGGCATGGCCAGGAACGCCACAGCGGCAATGCCGGCGATTATCGTGAGAAGAATGGCTGCTTGCTTGAGGCGCATCAGGTGTTCTCTGGATTTAGCAGTTTAGTCACGATGCCGGAAACGCAGGGACAAGTCTACTGCCGAGATATTCTTGGTAATATCTCCAATCGAAATGAAGTCTACGCCGGTTTCCGCGATGGCGCGGATATTGGAAAGACTGATGCCGCCCGAGGCCTCCAGTAGGGCACGTCCATTTGCTTCCCGCACGGCGGCTTTCAATTCCTCGACGCTGAAATTATCGAGCAGTATGCGAGTGGCTCCGGCCTGAAGCGTTTCACGCACTTGTTCGAGATTCTCTACTTCGATCTCCACGGTGATACCAGGTGGGGCAGAGATCTTGGCTGCGTGCAGAGCATCGGTAATCGAGCCTGCTGCTTCGATGTGGTTTTCTTTTATCAGAATGGCGTCGAACAGGCCCAAGCGGTGATTTTGTCCACCTGCACAAGCCACGGCGTATTTCTGCGCACGTCGCAGCCCCGGAACAGTCTTGCGCGTATCGAGAATAATCGCGCGTGTACCCCGCACGGCTTCCACGTATTTCCGCGCCAGTGTCGCGGTGCCAGAGAGCAGTTGCAGAAAATTCAATGCGGTCCGCTCGCCAGTGAGCAGGGCGCGCGCCGGTCCGCGCAGGTTGCAAAGTGTTTGCCCGGGATGAATGGCATCGCCGTCTTTGCAGGTCCAGTCGACGTGAATGTGGCTGTCCAGTTGGCGAAAAACCTCATCGCACCAGGCGGTACCGCAGAGTACGGCGTCCTCGCGGGTGATTATCTGCGCTTGGGCCTGTGCCTCGGGAGTAATGAGGCCTGCCGTGAGATCGCCCGCGCCGATGTCCTCGCTTAACGCGGTGCGGACGGTTTCGGCAATGTCTTCAGGAAGTGTTGGCACCGAAGTTGCGGCAGAATGTTATGGAATAGGCAAAATTATTTTTTCATACGCTCGACTCGCCGAATGACCACGGTCAGTATGGGCGGTGTCAGCAGTGTCGTCAGAATGACCACGGCAACAATTATTGAAAAAATCTGATCACTGACAACGCCGAGCGCTTTGCCAGTGACTGCGAAGACCAGACCGACCTCGCCGCGCGGCGCCATACCCCAGCCTACGATCCATTTGTTGGCGGTTCCAGCCGCCAGACCGGCAACCAGTTTTCCGATGAAGGCAACGACAGTAATACCAAGGGCGGTGATGAGTGTTGTAGTGCTGAAAAATACATCAAGTTTCACCTGCAGTCCCGTGTATACGAAAAACAACGGCACCAGAAAATGCCCAACCGGTTCGATTAATATCAACAGGCTGTTTTTTTCATGATGCTCGATCGTTTTGTCCAATTCCCGGGCGGTATCGTGGTCACATTTGGCGGTGATACGCCGGATATCGGCGACCAGTTCAGGTTGCACAAAATCGCGGAAATGCACTTCGTCGAGCACCAGTCCCGCGGCGAACGCGCCGACAATCGGCGCCAAGCCGATTAAGTCGGCGAGCCAAGCAAAGATCAGGCAAAAAGCGATCATGATCGAAAATTTCATGCCGGTGCCGGTGTGGACTTTCGACAGCCAGCGGCTAATCACCGGAGCGATTTTATTTCCGATCACGAGCGCCCCGAGGAGGAACAGCACGGATTTGAGAGTGATCCAGATAATCTCGGCGGCGCCGACCTCGCCGGTTTTTACCACCGCAGATATCACGGCCAGGATGATCAATCCGAGTACGTCGTCAATGACGGCAGCGCCGAGGACAATCTGGGCCTCGCGCGAGTGGAGGACGTTGAGATCGCTGAATACACGTGCCGTGATGCCTACCGAGGTGGCGGTCAGGGTGGCGCCAAGGAAAAGATAGGTGTTGTCAGAAAGCCCCGGCAGCAGCCACGGGCCGACTAAATAAGTTCCAGTGGCAAATGGAACCACCACTCCGATACAGGCCACCAGAAACGCCGGCACGCCAACTTTGCGCATCTCGGTGGGGCTCGACTCGAGACCAATCTGGAACAGCAGGATAACGACGCCGAGTTCGGCCATGAAGGCAATGATCTCGTTAGTCTTCGCCGGTTCGACCAGATTGATTCCCAGGAGATATAGGTTGCCGATGGCAACGCCAATCAGCAATTCTCCGAGCACGGCCGTCTGTCCGACTTTCTCGATCAGCCCAGAGATCTTGGCCAGCATCAAAAGCACGGCTAGCCACAGAAAGGTGGAGGCGATCGAAGCACCCTGACCGGACATCGCCCACGCGTCAGTACCGAACAGGTAAATCAGGGAAAGAACAATGGCCAGCTTAAGTGTTGGTTTATTTCTGCGAGCCGACTTGATGATGGGGGGGAGTGCCATGGATTTAGGTTGGAGTTCCAATCTGGGAAAGCAGAAGTATTTTTTCAGCAAACACTGCCGGCTCAGGCATTATAACCACTTCAACTGGCTCTCTCCGGTAATCAAAATCAATCAGGCCAATCCTTGGCCGTCCCGCCATTAACCAATTTTCTCTGCAACAAACTGACTCGTTAGGGAAGAAATATAAACAAAACATTAAGTTTTAATATATTGACATATCAGGTTACAGTAGTATTCTGGTTATGAATCTGCATAACCTCGGAGCATATTGAGCCCATATCGGGCACCATTCCATGAAGCCGGAGTATGCCAACCACCTGCCAGATGGCTGGGATCGTTTTTCCCGGTTCTTTTTTGCCCTCGGCGATACCACCCGTCAGCAAATCCTGCTGTTATTCGACCCCGGCGAGGAAATCTGCGTCAACGAGATTGCGCGGCTTTTCAAGATCAGCCGACCGGCGATTTCCCACCACCTAAAGATTCTGCGCAATGCCGAGTTGCTGATCAGCGAAAAACGCGGCAAAGAGGTGTATTACCGCGTCAATCATGACCACTGTGCCGAAGTCATGCGCATTGTTCGCGAATTCATCATGAATCAGTCGCCTCCCACGCGCCTTTCCGTCTCAGCCAACCGCTGATCTGTCGTGGACATTTGGGACCGAGAAGACGATTTCTGGCTGGAAATGTAGCCCTGCTCGCTACACTCGCTTGTCTTGCCGTATCATTTGACACTGGTGACTGAACCTCGAGCCGAACCACAGGTATTGCCGGTCCCCCTGACAGTACCCAGACGCGAGGTGCTGGCGTGGGCAATGTACGATTTTGCCAATTCCGGTTACACCACGGTCGTGCTGACGGCGGTATTCAACGCCTATTTTGTCGCAGTCGTAGCTAGCAGTGGTCGGGACTTGGACGGATCTGCCACGCTCTTGTGGACCCTGGCCATGGCCATCACCAATATGTTGGTCCTGGTCAGCGCTCCGGTGCTCGGGGCCATCGCCGACCACGGCGCCCATAAAAAAAGATTTCTCGCCTTCACCACCGTGGGATGCGTGCTTTTCACGGTGCTCCTCGGCTTCGTCGGACCGGGAGACGTGGTGCTTGGGATGGTATTCGTGATCCTGGCAACGCTGATGTTTGCCAGCGGCGAGAATTTCATTGCGGCGTTTCTGCCAGAAATTGCCGACCAGAATGAAATGGGGAGGATCTCGGGATATGGTTGGTCGCTTGGTTATATTGGCGGGCTTCTGGTTCTGGGACTGTGTCTGGTCTACATCCAGTGGGCCCAATCGCAAGGCGAAACCGTCAACGAATATGTGCCAGTAACCATGTGGATCACGGCCACCATGTTTGCACTCGCGGCGTTGCCGACATTCATCTGGTTGCGCGAACGTGCCGTCTCACAACCGCTGGCGCCGGACGAGAATTATTTCCGAATAGGTTTTGCGCGAGTACGTCACACTTTCGTGCATGCGCGGCAATATCGCGACCTGTTTCGTTTTCTCGTTACACTGGCCGTGTACTATTGCGGCATTAATGCCGTGGTTGTGCTGGCCGCCATCTATGCGCAGGAAACCATGGGTTTCAGCATGCAAGAGAACATCATTCTGATTCTCGTCGTGAATATCACTGCGGCGGTGGGCGCCTTCCTGTTCGGCCTGGTGCAAGATCGCCTCGGTTCGGTGCGAACACTGGGCACAACGCTGGTAATCTGGATATCGGCGCTGGTGCTCGCCTATTTCATCGAAACCCGCGCCGGCTTTTGGGTGGTGGCCAATCTCGTCGGGCTGGCGCTGGGATCGAGCCAATCGGCCGGACGTGCGCTCGTAGGCCAGTTTTCACCGCCCACACGCTCGGCAGAATTTTTTGGTTTATGGGGGTTGGCCGGGAAGCTCGCAGCCGTCATCGGGCCGCTGGTTTATGGTCTGGTGACCTATCTGACGCATGGCAATCATCGCCAGGCCCTGTTAGCCACCAGTGGATTTTTCGTTGCCGGGTTGTTGCTACTCGCTACCGTGGATGAACGCCGCGGACGGACGGCAGCGGTGCATCCGGGTTAGCGCGGGTCACGATCACCCATGTCCGGCATCACGCTTTCGATTTTGATCGCCGGCTTGGTCCTGATCGTTTGGCTGTGGCGGCGAATGATGCATGCCTGTGAAGTCGCCAACCACGCGGATTGGGGCAGCCGCTGGCTCAACCGACTGGACGGCTTGAACCGGATATTCTGCCGTCGATTCCATAGGCTGGTGCATGAACCCCTGAATTTCCCCGCTCACGGTGGGGCGCTCGTGGCTTCCAACCATGTCTCCGGACTCGATCCACTGCTGCTCATCGCCGCCAGTCCACGGCCGTTGCGCTTTCTGATCGCGCGCGAACAGTTTGACCGCTGGTGGCTCCGGTGGCTGTTTCGGGCGGTCGGCTGCATCCCGGTGGAGCGCACGCGCAACCCCCGACGCGCGCTCGAGGCAGCGCGCAAGGCACTCAAGCATGGTGAAGTCGTTGCGTTGTTTCCCCATGGCCACATACATCTCGACCATCATGAAGTAATGCCGCTGAAACGCGGGATTATATTGTTAGCTTCTTTGGCGGACGTGCCGATATACCCTGTGCGTATCGAGGGGGTGCGCGCCCAGGGTTTGACGGTCGCGGCGGTGTTCATCCGCAGCCGTACCTGTCTTCTGAGCTTTGCTCCCTTGCACTGTGACGGACAGACCGACGATGAGTG
>JAOTWF010000094.1 GCA_029863005.1 Gammaproteobacteria bacterium
GTTGTCGAACGCCATCTGGCTTGAGAGTGGATGATCGTGCCCGAGCTTCGGCGATTTGAGCACGAGTGGCATGCGCGCCCGAGGCGCTTCTACGGCGTACACGTCAGCCATGCCGCCTTCGTGCAGTCGCCTGCCAACTGTATAGCGCCCAACGCGAGCGCCCTGAGAAATGTTCGCCGGTGAGGAGGAATGGCGGCCGGTGCGTGTCGCGGCACGGCCCGGGACGCTATTTTTTTTCTTGGCTTCCTGCATGGGCGGGTTCGCGGTAATTCACATTGAATAATTCCAGACCGTTGCGAAAGGCGATTTGCTCCGCTGGGCCGATGGGTAAATCTTTGAGCCACTCACGGTACTTATCGAAATAATATCGAAACTTGTACCAGTATTCGGTGTTGTAGGTGCCGCTGCCGAGCAGGAATCGGTTCGGATGGCGGAGCAACACTTCACGCCATTCCGGGTTCAGTTTTCCTCTTGGCGCGACATCTTCACGCAGAGAAAGATCGACCCACAATCGCGGATAGCGCCCCAGCATTTCGCCGACAATTCCCGGGGGCGTGAACATCCCCGCGTGTGCCCAGAGGATGTGCAGGTCGGGGCCAAACTCGAAAAGTTGGCGGATCGCGTGATGATCCGAGCGCGCGTGCAGCACCAAGCGGCGATTCTGGGCCAACTCCACCATGCCGCGAACAACCGGCGTGTCCACCTGACCGGTGAACAGAAAAAACTCCCCGATCCCGCGGTAAGGCAAAAGTTCAAGTTCACTCTCGATATACTGAAGGGTTTTAGGGTTGTTGAACCAGGTTTCGCGTTCTTCGCGGGTGCGGTACGGCACCATCATCGGAATCACCCGGTCCGGGTTGCCCCGGTACAGGCGCTGCGTACCCTCGTTCGGCAGGCTGCCGACCAGTAACCACGGGACATTCTTGCTTTTCGAGGTGCCCAGGATGGCTTCAACCGAGACGCGCTCCCACGATTCTATGTTGTAGTGCACCTGGGCGTCGAAAATGGGGGGTTCCTGCTCGGTCTCCCAGAACGCGACCACCAGGAGCGCCAACGGCAGACTGATAAACACGATAGAGCGCCCGATGAAGGTATCGCTGAAGAAATTGCCAATGACTTTGGCCCAACGTTTGAGGTTGTCTATGGCTTTCATTCTTATTGCCTCGAGGCGCTCCGGGTTGTTTCAGCAGCTTTTTCAATTCGACAAGAAAAATATCTCCTTCCCCTTTATTCTGACTCGGGTTTGGCTTTTATTAAACTGCGCAGGTAAGCCGTCAGCGCCTCGCGCTGCGCTGCCGTCAGCTCGATATTGGCATGTTGCGCCTGAAAACTCTTGTCCGGCCTGACTGAAGGCGAGATCCAGCAGCGGATCCCCTCCTCGCTAAGCCGCGATGCAACTCCGTCCAGAGGGCTGCGTGGATTGCCGCGCCCAGCGATCGCATGACATTGTGCGCAACCCTTTTGGGCATACACGTCGCGTCCGCTTTTCACGAGCGGTGGGGCCGCAACATGCGTTGGCGGCTTGGGGGCCGGAGATGGCCGATGTCGGGGATTCTGGAAGTAGGCAAACGCAACAGCGAGCACCACAACCAGCCCGCCGGTCAGCATGGCAATTCGTCTTGCCCACTTTTCACGCATTTAGGACTCCTGAATGGTGCCCACGCAACGTAGGCAAATACCACGACATGGATGCCCTTCTCCCCGTCAACGTCACGGGACGATACCTTCATTTCTCTTATCCACGCTTTTGAAGACCCTCATCAATTGACTACACCAAGTCGAACAGCTCGGAATGTACCTGACGAAGCGGGATGCGCAACGCGTGCAACGCCGCTTCCGTGCATTGCGTCATTGGCTTCGGTCCGCACAGAAAATATTCGAGCTGCTGGCGATTCTCTGGCAGGTTTTTTTCCAACAATTCCTGCGTAATCAGGCCGCACTCCCCCTGCCAGTCGGACGGCGGCAGCAACAAAAGATGCACCACCCGCAATGTAAGGCGCGACTTCAGCGCCTCCAGCGCTTCCTCGAACATAATCCCCTCTTTTTGATTGTTGGCGTACACCAGCAACAACGGGCGCGGATCCTGGCGGTCGGCCAGCGTGCGCAGCATGCTCATGATTGGCGCAATACCGACACCGCCGGCGATAAACACAAATCCCGCGGCCATGACATAACGGTCAATGCTGAAAGCCCCATACGGCCCGTCGAGCCAGGCTATTTCACCCGGGGTGATCGTCGACACGGTGTGGGTGAAATCGCCGCGATCCTTGATGGTAAATTCCAGGCGCTGCGGTCGTTCGGCACTGGAGGAAATGGAGAAAGGATGTTCCTTGAGCGCGAACGGCGAGGCACGTAGTGTGAGCCAGGCGAACTGTCCGGGGTGGAAACGCAGCCCGGCATGGCCTTCGGGCTGCACTGCGAGCGTCCAGGTGTTAGTGGTTTCGGCCTTTACGTCCATAACACGATACGGCCTCTGGCGCATGCGCCATGGCTTGATCAGCCGCACATACACCACGAGAAGCACCCAGAACGAGACAAAGGCAACCCAGAATGGCCGCGTGCCCGGTGCTTCATAGTAATAATCCACGCCCTCGATGTGTATGCCGGCGAATATCAGTCCGGCCGTGGTTAACAAGACGTGCGTCAGACGCCAACCATAGTAAGGAATGTGTAGCGATTTACGCCATATCGAAGTGACGATCACAATCGTAAAGCACAGGAAAGCGGCACGCCCGAAAGTCATGTATCCAGGCGCCATGAGCGGGTTGATGGTTCCGAGCGCATCCGGGTAGACCACGCGGATTACCAGGTAATGCGCGCACACCAGCGCAAAGGCGATAATTGCCATGGTGCGGTGAAAGTAATACAGGATATCAATGCCGAATGGCGCAGTGGCCCGCTTAAAACGCGCTGTGAGCACGAACTGAACGCCGAGCATGGCGACAGCGGCGAAGCCAGTGGCCATGGACAAATCCCACCAGAACCCGGAGCCGGGTGGCCTCGGTCCGGTGAGCAGAATCGCGAGCGGCGCCAGCACCAACGCCAGATAAATCCCGATCCACAGCACGGCGGATAAAACCGAATTCATTGTTCCGCTCCCGAAACCAAAATGACCCGGTTCAAAGCAGCAGGGGGTGCAATACTTGTTCTAATAGATTCTGGCCCGCTTAATTAGCCCTTTTTTCACACGTTATGTATTCTATACGATTGAAGCAGAATATCCGGAAAAAAGATTCTACAGTTCAGAACGGAAGGCCAGCAGAACATGGGCAAACTAATGATCAAATCCCAGGGAAACCGGGTTGGCGAAGTGACCGTAAAACTGGGTGAAATGACGATCGGCCGCAGCCCGGCATGCGATATTGTGTTGAAGGACGATGTGAGCGTCAGCGGCGAACACGCCGTGATCAAGACGGTTGGCAGAAAGTCGACGATCGAAGATCTCGAAAGCACGAACGGAACGTTCCTCGAGAACAAACGCATTGGGCGACATGAGCTGCGTCACGGCGATACGATCATCATCGGTAAACACGAACTGCGCTATCGCGATGTTGTCGAGTTGGATACGCCGGCATTCAACAATCGCCCGGCGGCCCCTGCCCCACCACCGGAATCAACGCAGGAAAAGACCAAGATTATCACGGCTTACGCGCAGCTGATCGCTCTGGAAGGCAAGGACAAGGGCAGAAGCGTGCCGCTCGTGAAGGAGGAAACCGTGCTCGACAACCCCGGCAAGAGCCCGGCCCGAATATCCCGCACACCCAACGGCTACTTGTTAAGCGCTCAGGCCGGACCCGGCGAGCCGAGACTCAACGACAAACCTGTTCAGCCGAGTGGTCAGTTACTCGAGAATGGTGACATCATCGATGTCGCCGGGACGAGGTATCAGTTGCACCTATAATCGCACCCCAGTCGCGACTCGTTCGCTGAAATAAGAAATTTGACAACAGGTTCTTGCCGGCGCCCACTTTGCACTATCTGCGCTACCCGTGCGGCAGCAATAGATGACTCTGCTGCTATTTCTTTCCTGACACGCTGGCTTGCGCTGCCTTGTGGAAACGCTCGATTCCGCTCCGGTGTTCTTGGTACTCGACTCTCCCCGCCGCAATCTCTTTATCGTAGGCGGCCAGAAAGGCCTTGTAGGCGCGGGCGGCGCTGTCTTTTTTCTTGCTTCGCTCGGCGATTTGGTGCTCCAGCATGAAAGCTAAGAGATGGCTGGGGACGGTTTCGCGAATTTTATCGATCTGCACACGGGCGCTTTTGAAGTCATCTGACGTCAGATGAATTAACGCCACATGATAGCGGGCGTCGTAGTCCAACGCTCCCAGATTGTCATAGGCCTGAAGGGCCATCGGCGCAAACCGCAACGCCTCCACGGTATCCCCGTTCTCGCTGGCGGCCATGACCCGGTTGAACAACTGATCCGCCGCCTCCCGTGATGTCATTTTGGAAAGGTCGATGGGCTGGCCAGGGGCGGGAACCCTAGAGGTCATGGGCTGTGTAAACGGTGCTGAGACCGCTGCACCACCGCCCCGATCAAACAAGGACACCAACGCAACGATCAGGGCGATCGACGCAAGACCGATGGCGGCCCACGGCGCGATCATCTGTGCGTTCCATTGAGAGGGTACTTCCTTATCCGTGAGAGATGCCCCGCAGAAACTGCAAAATTTCCCCGCAGCGGAATTGCCACAGTTGTGACATTGGACGGTCTTGGCATTCATAAACGCACCTTACCACGGGACGATCAGAGGTGGCGAGATGCGCTGGAGAAGCGATTTACGTGGGTTTTTCGCAGCGCGTAGCGCCTAGGGTAGGCGCGAAGTCCACCATTCACCACGCCTACCTCACGTAAGTTGATGGGGCCGCATTACCAACTGTCGCTCGATTCCCGCCGTTTATTCCCACCACAGAAATCAGCCATTCAGTTGTTCGTTGTTTTTATTTCACCCGCCATCCGCTTGTCAGTCTGACTTCTACACATATCCAACAAAAATAGAAGTCCCTCGAATGTTCTCTACGGTTACGCCTAGGTGAGGGTGCGATTGACGAGGACCGGCTGCTAACACAGTCGAGTTCCAGGGAAGTCACAAATTATGACGCTGCACGCCTCGCTGCTGCACACCGTGTCTTTACGGTGCGCTTCTCGAAATCCAATCCTGGTGGTGCCCGCCGCAAAAAACGAGCAACGCTCGTTGCAGCGTGTCGTGAAGAGAATCTTTGGTTTCGCACTATCCTTCGCCACGGCCCTGCTCGTCGGTTGCGGTGATAGTTTAAGTGGTGGGAATACTTCGAATACCGGCGGTGGTTGGGTCGGCGGCGGCGGTTGGATCGGCTTGCCGCAGCCATCCAGCGCAGCACCTCAGGAATCCAGTGCCCCGATTGAGGAGCCGAGTCCTCCGCCACAGGCACCCAGTGCCCCGATTCAGATACCCGGTGTTCCGATTCAGCCACCCAGCGATCCCATTCAAGAAGAACCCGTTGCCCCGATTGAGGAGCCGAGTCCTCCGCCAGCGGAACCGAGCACCCCACCGCAGGAGCCCAGCCCTCCACCTCAGGAGGAACCCACTCCACCGCCGGCGGCGCCACCTACCGCTTCGTGCGGCAGCGGAATGGCCGCACGCGATTTGTCGGGCCAGTGCCGCGCTTCTCCGCCCACCCCGGGCGCACTTGAAGCGATTGATGGCACCAACGTGACAATGGCATCGGTCCAGTCACTTGCCGTGGCGAAATCGGCTTCGCAACTGGTGCAGGTCAATTGGCAACCGTTCGGCAATAACACAACAGGTTATACGGTGTACTACGGCACGAGTGCCAATACTGTTAACGTCCTTGTTTCCGACATAAACGCGACGAGTGTCACCTACGACTCGGTGCGCGATCTCGGCTTGTACGCGGGTGATACTGTTTGCTTGCGCATCGACGCCTACAATTCTGTGCGCACGGTTGTTGACCAGATTTCCCTCGGTTGTAGAATGATTTAGCTAAATACTGTCTGATTTCTCAAGAATTCGTGGGTCGATTATCAACTTCATTTATTGATACTTCACATATATCTCTCTCCGGTCTCTTTTTTTCCATACGAATATCACTTCAATAGACCAATACGGTCTTTTTGATCCAACTCAAGACGGAATTTAGCCCAGTGTGTATAGTCATGCGTAGACACGTGGGAGGGAATATATGGATATACACCTCAACCGTGGACGTGCTTTTTCTCCTCTATTTCGCTCGTACGCAACGGGCATATTGTTTCTGCGCCACCAACTCAAGCACCGTACCATGGATCGCGTGCGGATCACGTGGCGAATCCTGCTGCTAACCCTGTTGTTGCTCTTCCCCTCTTCCGCACTCCAGGCTCAGCAGTTCGGCGAGTCGGTTATCCGGCGCGGGTCGGTGAACGAGGACATATATCTCGC
>JAOTWF010000027.1 GCA_029863005.1 Gammaproteobacteria bacterium
CCAGCTCATGCTGCGGGTGCGAGGCGAGGCCCGGATAACAAACCCGCTTCACGCGTTTTTGCATCTCAAGCCACTTTGCCAGTTCCTGCGCATTGGCACAGTGCGCCTTCATTCTGAGGCTCAACGTTTCCAATCCCTTCAGGAACACCCAGGCATTGAACGGACTCAAAGCCGGACCGCCAGTGCGCATGAAGCCGTAGACCTTCTCGCCCACCAGTTCTTTACTCCCCACCACCGCGCCGCCGACGCAACGACCCTGACCGTCAAGGTACTTGGTTGCGGAATGAATCACGATATCGGCGCCCAGCTTGATTGGCAGTTGCAGCGCCGGGGTGCAGAAGCAGTTGTCCACCACCAGCAGGCGGCCCTTGGCATGCGCCAGCTTCGCCAGGCGCGCGATATCGGATATTTCGGTGAGCGGATTCGATGGCGTTTCCAGGAACAGGAGTTTTGTGTTCGGCTTGATCGCCTTTTCCCACGCATCGTAATTCGCGAGTGAGACGTAGGATGTCTCGACACCAAACTTACCGAGATAGTTATTGAACAGCAGGATCGTCGGCCCAAAAATATTTCGTGACGAAACGATGTGATCGCCACTCTTGAGCAGTGCGAGGCAGGTAGAAAGAATGGCCGCCATGCCGGATCCGGTGGCAATGCAGCGTTCCCCGCCTTCCAGTGCCGCGAGACGCTCCTCGAAGGCGCGTACCGTGGGATTGGTAAAACGCGAGTAGATGTTCCCCGATTGCTCGCCAGAAAACCGCGCCGCTGCCTCCGCCGCGCTTTTGAACACATAGCTGGACGTGGCGAAGATCGGCTCGGAATTCTCGCCCTCATTGGTTCGATGCTGGCCCGAGCGCACCGCGCGGGTATCGAAGCCCCAATCATCAGAATCGTCAGACATGGCCTGCTGCTCCTTGATTACAGTTGCGGCGCAGGCTGGCGGTGGGATACGGGCATTAAAAAAGCCGCGAATGCGGCTAGAGCGGGAACTCTCGCTTTAGCGGCATTTGTATCGCGCCCGCAAGCTGAAGCTCAAATCGGCGCCAATTGAGACAAAAGTTATATCACCCAACCAATCGTGTCAACACATGGCAGGTTTTATTCATCACCCGTAGCCGCTGCCGAGCATCGCAGCCCGCTCGATAAAAAATAAAGCCGCCCATCGAGCGGCTTTATTCAACTTTTCAGTCAATCGCTAAATCTACCTCGGAAACGTCAACACCTCCGCCGTTACCATCCCATTCTCATTCTGACCGTTCACACTGCGGTGGGTCTTAGCGGAATCGTTACGTCGGTTCTCGATCCGATCCAAATAGGCGCGATCCACGTCGCCGGTGATGTACTCACCGTTGAAGCAGGAACAATCGAACTTCTGGATCTTGGGATTGCCCTCGCGCGCGGCTTCGATCAGGTCTTCCAGATCCTGGTAGATGAGCTTGTCGGCGCCGATGACAGCCGCGATCTCGTCCTCGGTGCGGCCATTCCCGATCAGCTCGTTGCGCGACGGCATATCGATGCCGTAGACGTTGGGGAAGCGCACCGGCGGTGCCGCCGAGGCGAAATAAACCTTGCGCGCGCCGGCATCGCGCGCCATCTGGATGATCTGCTTACTGGTTGTCCCACGTACAATGGAGTCGTCTACCAGTAGCACGTTCTTGCGCCGAAATTCGACGTCGATGGCATTGAGCTTCTGGCGCACGGAGCGCTTGCGCTCGGCTTGGCCGGGCATGATGAAGGTGCGGCCGATGTAGCGGTTCTTGATAAAGCCCTCCCGGTAGGGCAAATCGAGCTCGTTGGCCATCTGCAGGGCCGCGGTGCGTGAGGTATCGGGGATCGGGATCACCACGTCGATGTCGAGGTCGTGCCAGACGCGCTTGATCTTGTTCGCCAAGCGCTCGCCCATACGGAGGCGCGTCTTGTGCACATAGATGCCGTCCATCATCGAGTCGGGGCGGGCCATGTACACGAATTCGAAGATGCACGGGGCGTGAGTCGGCTTTTCGGCGCACTGTTGGCTATGTACCTGGCCGTTCAGGTCCACCAGGATGCATTCGCCGGGTGCCACATCGCGCACGTAATCGAAACCGACCACGTCAAGCGCCACGGACTCGGAGGCGAACATGTATTCCGTGCCTTGATCAGTTTCGCGCTTGCCGAATACCAGCGGGCGAATGCCAAAGGGGTCGCGGAACGCCAGAATACCGAAACCGGTGACCAGCATGGTCACGGCGTAAGCACCGCGGCAGCGCCGGTGCACCGCGGAGACGGCCTTGAAGATATGCTCCGGGGCCAACCGCAGCTTGGCGACCGCCTGCAACTCATGCGCGAAGACGTTGATCAGGATTTCAGAGTCGGAGTCGGTGTTAATGTGCCGCAAATCTTCGCGGTAAAGCTCGTCCTTCAGCTGGTCAGCATTCGTGAGATTGCCGTTATGCGCCAGCGCCAGACCGTAGGGGGAATTCACGTAAAACGGTTGGGCCTCGGCCGGGGAATCACAACCGGCGGTGGGATAGCGCACATGACCGATGCCCATGTTGCCTTTCAGGCCGAGCATGTGGCGTTCCTGGAACACGTCGCGTACCTGGCCGTTGTCCTTGCGCAGGTGAATGCGGTTGTCGTCACAGGTGAGAATGCCGGCGGCGTCCTGACCGCGGTGTTGGAGCACGAGCAGGCCGTCGTACAGGGCCTGGTTCACCGGGGCTTTACCCAGGGTGCCGATGATGCCGCACATGCGGAAACCTCGAGGTCTTAAAAGCCAATTCTAGCCGTAGCGGATGTGCCGGGCAATATCGCGCGGGATATAACCAGCGGCATAGACGGCCGCCCGTTCAAAAACCGGCGTGAGCGTGGACTCGCGCCACCAGTCGCGCTGGGGAAATGACGTCAGCCCGGCGACAAGGAAGACCGCAACCACCAGCACACCGCCGCGCGCCGCCCCCATCACACCGCCGAGCGCGGTGTTGGCCAGCTGAAAGACGCGCCGGCGCGGTAAAGATTTATGGAGGAACCAGGAGGCGAAGAGGCCCAGCACGAAAACCAGTATGAATATCAGCACGAAGGCGAATATCTGGCGCAGCGCCGTTTCCGCGATCATCTCGCTGAAGAACTGCGAAACCGGCGCGGCATAGATCCACGCCAGCACACCGGCCAGCACCCATGTTAGCAGCGAGACCGCCTCGCGCAGCAGGCCACGCCAGGCGCCAAATGCCACGAAGATTGCCAGGGTGACGAAGATCAGCAGATCAAAACCAGTCATGCGCACTCACGATGACGATTGCACCACACCGGCCACGCCGGTTTCCTTACGGATCTGCGCTTGCGCCTTGTCCGCTTTAGCGCGATCGGCGAATGGCCCGACACGCAGGCGCAAAGCCTTTTTCCCGTTGATCGTGACCGTTTCAGTGTGCACGCTGTGTCCCAGGCGCTTGAGCTTGTCCCGCAGACGCACGGCATTTTGCGTGTTGGAGAAGGTGCCCACCTGTACCATCCAGCCATCTTCGATCTTGGTTTCCGCGTCCGGCTTTGGCGTTTTCTCCGGCGCCGGTTCCGGTTTTTTTGCCGTTACGGGTTTGGTTTCTGTCTTGGGTTTGGTTTCGGCCGGGGCGATCGGTTGGGCCGCCTCACTTCCCTCCTTCGGCTTGATTTCGGCTGCCGGTACTGGCGTCACCAAAACCTTGGTCTCGGATGGGGTGGTGGAGGCGGGAACCTCGCGTTCGCCTTTGATTTCCGCTGGCGGATCGCGCTCACTCAGGATCATGGGCACGAAAATCACCACCAGCGCGACCAGCACGATCGCACCGACGATACGGTGTTTGGGATTGAATTCAGGACGGGCGTCGTCTCTGTCCGCCATGGGCATTACGCTTCTCCAAGTGCGGCGAGTATATCACCGACCGTATGGAAGGAGCCAAAGACAATGACACGATCGAATTCACTGGCCTCCTGCAACGCGGCCGCGTACGCTTGATGCACGTCATTGAATCCGCGAGCCGGTGCGCACTTTCCTGTGCTGGTTAGAAATTCCATCAACTGCGCGGCACTCGCCCCGCGTGACACATTCAGGGTGGCGGGATACCAGCGATCCACCATGTCCACCAAAGGGTGGATCACCGAGGCGATATCCTTGTCAATAAGCATGCCGATCACGGCGAGCGTGCGGCCGGGAATCATTTGCTGTTTCAGCGTCGCGGCGAATGAGCGCGCCGCTTGGGCGTTGTGTGCCACGTCCAGCACGCGTACCGGACGTCCCGGCAACACCTGAAATCGCCCCGGAATCACACCGGCCAACAATCCTTCGCGCACATCCGCCTGGGTCACCGGAAATCGCAGGGCGAGCATCTCCAGCGCCGTCAGCGCGCAAGCGGCGTTGTACAGCTGGTAATCCCCGCGCAGCGAGGGGTGTGGCAGGCCGCAACGCAATCGCTCACCGAAACGCCAGGTCCAATCCGTGGCAGAGCGCTCGATTTGAAAATCCCAGCCGATCTGAAGCAGGTTTGCGCCCTGGCGTGCAGCCTCCGCGGCGACCACTTCCGGCGGGTTCGGGTCCCCGCAAATCGCAGGACGACCGTGACGGAAGATCCCGGCCTTTTCGCGGCCGATGGCCTCGCGCGTGTGGCCCAACCAGCTGGTGTGATCAATGTCCACCGCCGTGAGGATGGCCACGTCGGGATCAATCGCATTCACCGCATCGAGGCGCCCGCCCATCCCGACTTCCAGCACCGCGATGTCGATTTTTGCTGCATGAAACAAAGCAAAGGCGGCGACGGTGCCAAACTCGAAATAAGTCAGCGGCACGTTACCCCGCGCGGCGTCGATGCGCTCGAAGGCGTCGCACAGTTCGGCGTCTGTCGCGGTACGGCCGTCCAAGCGGATGCGTTCGTTGTAACGAATGAGATGCGGCGAGGTGTAGGCGCCGACTCTATAGCCCGCATGGCGCAGGATTGTCTCGCACATTACCGTGGTCGAACCCTTGCCGTTGGTGCCGGTGATACTGATCACGCCGTAGGGCGGGCGGCGTAGCCCCATGTTGTCGAGCACGGCCTGCACCCTATCGAGCCCGAGTTCGATGGTGCGCGGGTGCAGCGTCTCGATCCACGCTAGCCAGTCGGCTAGCGTGCGGGACGGAAGAGAATTGACGGAGATGCTCAGGACGATTCCGCGATGCCAGATTCGGACTCCGGCGATTCGCGCTGCTGGATTTCCGGGGGGGGCTGGCGCGTCAGTATCGCCAATAGGCTCGCGATTTTATCGCGCATTTCGCGCCTATCTATGATGAGATCGATAGCGCCATGCTCCACCAGGAATTCCGAGCGCTGGAAGCCTTCGGGGAGCTTCTGGCGCACGGTTTGCTCGATCACGCGTGGCCCGGCAAAACCGATGAGCGCCCGCGGTTCAGCGACATTGATGTCGCCCAGCATGGCGAAGCTCGCCGACACGCCGCCCATGGTCGGATCCGTGAGCACGGAAATGAAAGGGATCCCGGCGTCGCTCAAATGCGTCAAGGCGGCGCTGGTTTTGGCCATCTGCATCAGCGACAGCAATGCCTCCTGCATGCGCGCCCCGCCACTGGCGGAGAAACACAACAGCGGAATTTTCTTTTCGAGGCTGACATTCACGCCGCGCACGAAACGCTCACCCACCACCGCGCCCATGGAACCGCCCATGAAGCCGAATTCGAAGGCCCCCGCCACCAGCGGCATTCCCTTGAGCGCACCTTCCATCATGATCAGCGCGTCGCGTTCCCCGGTGGTCTTTTGTGCTTCGGCCAGGCGGTCGCGGTATTTCTTGGTGTCCTTGAACTTGAGGGGATCAACAGGAAAGAGCGTGGCGCCGATTTCCGCACGCGGTTCCGGATCGAGAAAAATATCGAGCCGACGGCGCGCACCGATGCGCATGTGGTGTGTGCATTTGGGGCATACTTCGAGGTTGGTTTCGATCTCGGCGTTGTACAGCACCGTGGTGCAGGCAGGGCATTTCTTCCACAGCCCTTCGGGCACCGAGGCCTTTTTGGCGCCACCCTGACTCTTGATCTTGGGCGGGACCAGCTTGTCGAACCAGCTCATCGGTTTGCTCCGGTGGCGGATATTGGGACGAGGGTGACGCGATCCATGGCCGCGCGCAAGCGGGCGATAAAAGCCGGCACCTCTTTAAGGATTTTATCCGGATTTCCCGCCATTTCCTCCATGCGGCGGACCACGGCACTGCCGACTATGACGGCATCGGCCGATTCGGCGACCTGTGCGGCCACCTCGGGCCCGCTGATGCCGAAGCCGACGCCCAGCGGCAGCTTCGTGTGCTGGCGGATTTCCTTCAGTTTGCCCGCCACTTCCGCGACGTTCAGGTTGGCCGCGCCGGTCACGCCGCGCAGTGAGACATAATAGATGAATCCATGCGCGGCACGGGCAATGCGCTTGATGCGCGCGGTCGAGCTGGTGGGCGCCAGCAGAAAAATGGTATCCAACCCCCGCGGTTTAAGCGCCGCTTGGAGCCCCTGGGCCTCTTCCGGCGGCATATCCACGGTCAGCACTCCATCGACGCCGGCATCGGAGGCGGACGTGGCAAAACGCACGTAACCCATGACCTCGATTGGATTGAGATAACCCATGAGCACGATAGGCGTGGTTTTGTCCTTTTCACGGAACTCGTGCACGATTTCCAGCACGCGCGTGAGGCTGATTTTATGTCTCAGCGCGCGCTCCGAGGCACGCTGGATCACCGGTCCGTCGGCCATCGGATCAGAAAAAGGAACACCGAGCTCGAGGATATCCGCGCCGCTATTGACCAGCGCGTGCATCAGGGAGACCGTCAGCCACGGCTCGGGGTCGCCCGCCATTATATAAGGTATGAGCGCGCGGCGACCGTCTTGCCGCAGCGCCTCGAATTTACTGGCGATGCGCGACATCAGAATTTGATCCCTTCAATTTCCGCGACCGAGTGAATGTCCTTGTCGCCACGACCGGAGAGATTAATGACGATGATTTTTTTCTTGCCAAGTTGTGGCGCGAGCTTTTTGGCATAGGCCAGCGCGTGCGCCGACTCCAGCGCCGGCATGATGCCTTCGATCCGGGTCAGTTCATGAAACGCTTCCAGCGCTTCCCGGTCGGTGATGGAAACATACTGCGCCCGTCCGGAATCCTTGAGGAAGGCGTGTTCCGGCCCCACGCCCGGATAGTCGAGACCGGCGGAGATGGAATGGGTCTCGGTGATCTGGCCGTCCTCGGTTTCCAGAAGATAGGTGCGGTTGCCATGCAACACACCGGGCTTTCCGGCGCACAGCGTCGCGGCATGTCGCCCGGTCGCCACCCCCTCCCCGGCTGCCTCCACGCCAACCATCGCGACCTTCTTGTCCTTAAGGAAGGGGTAAAACAGGCCAAGCGCATTGGAGCCACCGCCGACGCAGGCGACGAGCGCGTCCGGCAGCCGCTTTTCCTGCGCCTTGATTTGGGCGCGCGTCTCGCGCCCGATCACGCTCTGGAAATCACGCACCAGCATCGGATAAGGATGCGGTCCGGCGACGGTGCCGATGATGTAAAAGGTATTTTCGACATGGGTCACCCAATCACGCATGGCCTCGTTCAATGCGTCTTTGAGCGTTTTTGAACCGGATTCCACCGGTATCACCTCGGCTCCCAGCAATTTCATGCGATACACGTTGATCGCCTGGCGCTTTATGTCCTCGGAGCCCATGTACACGACGCATTGCATGCCAAAGCGCGCGGCCACGGTCGCGGTGGCGACACCGTGCTGGCCCGCGCCGGTTTCGGCGATCACGCGCGGTTTTCCCATGTGGCGTGCGAGCAGTGCCTGGCCGATGGTGTTGTTGATCTTGTGCGCGCCGGTGTGATTCAAGTCTTCGCGTTTGAGGTAGATCTTCGCCCCGCCCCAGTTCTCGGTCAGGCGTTTCGCCAAATACAGTGGACTCGGTCGACCGACGTACTGGCGCAGGTCCTCGGCGAATTCTTTCTGGAATTTCCTGTCTTTGCGTAGCCGTTCGTAGGCCTCGCGCAGTTGCTGCAACGGCTGCATCAGCGTCTCGGAGACGAACATGCCGCCGTATTCGCCGAAGTGTCCGCGCTTGTCGGGCAAGTCGTAAGCCGTCATGCCGTGGCCTTTCTGACAGCTTCGATGAAAGCGGATATTTTTTGCGCGTCCTTAATGCCCTTCGACTGTTCAACCCCGCTCGAGACATCCACAGCAAAAGGACGCACCGTTCGGACCGCTTCGCCGACATTCTCCGGCGTCAGCCCGCCGGCCAGGATCACCGGCTTGCCAAGATTGGCGGTGACCCGGTTCCAGTCAAAGACCTGGCCAGAACCACCGGCGATATCCGCCGTGGCGGTGTCGAGCAGCAACCCTTCGGCGTCGGAATACCGGCGCGCCTGGTCGGGCAGATTGACCTTGTCTCGCATGTGGATGGCTTTGATGTAGGGACGGTGATAGCGGCGGCACTGTTCGGGGGTCTCGTCGCCGTGAAATTGTAACAGATCGAGGGGGACGCGTTTCAGGACTGTTTCCACCGTATCAAACGCCGCATTCACGAACAGCCCCACCACCGTGACGAACGGCGGAAGCGCGCGCGTGATGATGAGGGCCTGCTCCGGTTTCACGCCACGCGGACTTTTCGGCTCGAACACCAGACCGATGGCATCGGCCCCGGCCTGCGCCGCGGCCAGGGCATCCTCAGTGCGGGTGATGCCGCAGATTTTCACGCGCGTACGCATATGCTCTCCGGAAGGCCGCGAAGCTTATCAGAGCCCGGAAATCAGCGGAAGCCGCCAGACCCGGCGACCATTACATCGTTTCGATGTCCAGCCGGTGGGCCTTGCGCCCGCCGCGCTCGGTTTTTTCCACTGCGGCGCAATGATCAAGCATCAAGCGTGCGAATTCCACGCTGCGGTGAACCAGCTCGCGCGCGCCACGGCGCAACTCCTCGCTATGCTGCACGTGCAGCACATTGCGCTCCATGTCCTCGGCCGACCAGCCGCGCGAATGAGCGATGTACGGAAACGGCGGAAACTGGAATCCGAGTTCGGAAAAGAATCCGAGCAGGTGACCGGCCACGTCCTGCACGTTATCCTGTCCGCCCATGATGATGAATCCGGCAACCTTGTTGCTGATCAGCACGCGGTCTTTGATGGTGATCTGGTTCTGCACGCAGTTGAGGCGCTCGGCCATCTTGTAATAGAGCGAACCCGAGGCGCCCCAGCGGATCGGCGTGGCCAGCAACACCACGTCGGCCCAGTGTACCAGCGCTTCATACACCTGCTCCATCTGGTCCTCTGGGTCCATCTGCGTGATGGAACACGGCCAGGTGCAGGCGCGAGCGCTCTTGGAGTAGTAACCTTCGCAATGACGGAAACGCAACTGATCCAGCCGGATCAGGCGTGTATCACACTTGAGTTCGGTGGCGGCATGATCGAGTGCTACCTGCAATAAAGCTTCAGAAGTCGAGTAACGCGGATAGTCCCGGTCCATGGCCGTGGTGGAAATACCCGCCACACGGATGGCTCCCGGTTCACGCTTTATCGGTCGATCGAGCAGATGCGGCGGATGCGGTCTTTTGCGGCGCGGAGTTTGTGGTTCAAGCTGTACGTAGAGATAACCGCCCTCCTCCTTCACGGCATGGCTTGGCACGGCGTCTTCCTCATATCCGGGTTCGCCCAATCCGGTACGGCAATGGAATTTCCAGTGGTGCCAGGGGCAAACCACGTACTCGCCGTCCAGATTCCCCTGTCCGAGCGGCCCGCCGGCATGGTTGCAAATTGCCGAGATAGCGCCGAATTTTCCGTTTTGCCAGGTTATCGCCAGCCGAAGATGATCGGCGTTCACTTCCGTGATGGGCGTCTGACGAAATTTTTCCACGGGGCCGAGGTCGTACCAAGATTTTTTATCCATTCTTCCTTTCTCCTGTCATCTTCATAGCGAGCGCCTATCTTATAGATATTTCCGTCAGTTCAGATACGGAAAGTGAAGTGCATGCGGGAAATCAGGGATGCCGGCCGATACCGGGTAAGTGACCGACACCAGATAAAGACCGTCGGCCGCGGCGGTCACGCCACCGGCCTTGCGGTCTCGCGCCGCGAGCACCTCGCCGGCCCAAGCCGGCTCGCGTTCGCTCGCGCCAATAGTCATCAGAACACCGGCGATATTGCGCACCATGTGCTGCAGAAAGGCATTGGCGTGGGCGCGGATATGAACAAATTCCCCCTGCCGCGTAACTTCCAGTGACCGCAATTCCCGCACCGGACTTTTCGCCTGGCACTCGGTGGCTCGAAATGAGGTGAAATCATGTTCGCCAACCAGAAAGCGCGCGCCATGTTGCATCCTGTTTGTATCCAGTGGCCGGTAATCATGCGTGACGCGCCGAGCGAGCCAAGTTGGCCGCGCCGGGCGGTTGTGAATGACGTAATGATAATGGCGGCCTGTAGCGGAATAACGCGCGTGAAAACTATCCCCCACCGGACCGGTCCAGAGAATAACCACGTCAGAAGGTAGAAGGCTGTTGGCGCCGCGCACCCAGGAATAGGCGCTGCGCGCGGCACCGGTGTCGAAATGAATAACCTGCGCGGCCGCGTGCACACCGGCGTCCGTGCGTCCGGCGACCGTCACCTGGAGAGGTTCATCGGCCACACGGGAAAGGGACTCTTCCACGACAGCTTGGATGGAACGTGCCTTATCCTGCCGCTGCCAGCCGGAAAAATTCGAGCCGTCGTATTCAAGGATCGCGGCAATACGCATAGGGCTCGTATTCTACCCGCTTGCTCCTTCCTGAGCGGAGCAATTGCGTGAGCCAAGGACCATCTCCTTAATCATTCGATGCCGCCAGGCAACAGCATTTTCAAGGTTGCTGAATGATGCTCTCGCAGGTACAGCACTGCCGTGACCAGTGTGGCAGCCGCCACAAACACCCACGGGTGCACAAACCAGCCAAGCGCGGCGAGACTGAAATAATAGGCGCGCAGCCCCTGATTGAAATCCTTCGAGGCATGAGTGCTGACCTCCGCGGCACGCCGTGCATAATCGTTATCGGTGGATTTCGGTGTCGCACCGATCAATACCGAACAATAATTGAATTGACGCAACGCCCAGGTGAACTTGAAAAACGCATAGACAAAGATGATGCCCAGCACGAGCAGTTTAAGCTCCCATTGCCCCAGCGTGGTTCCGGCAGCGAACGGAAGCGCGCGCACGATCTCAATGCCACGGTCGCTGGCGCCGAGAATTGCCAGCAACCCGGCCAGGATCAGTAGCGTCGTTGAGGCGAAAAAAGACACTCCCTGTAACAAATTACGCAGAATATTGACGTCCGCGACGCGGTTGTCGCGTAAAACCATTTGGCGCATCCACGCTTCGCGGTGAGCATGCATGACAGCACGCAGCGAGTGCGGTCGCCACGCCCCGCGATCGGCATACCAGGTGTAACCCACCCAGATGGAGATGAACCAGGCCAGACTAAGGATGTCAGCGGTGGGTATTTCGAACATGCGCGCCTCTTAATTGCCGCTCGAAACGAACTTTGTCACGTCTTGAGTTTCTTTTCTACGAGACGTGACAGCGAGTCAAGGGACTGGCAAAAGTTTATCTCGTCCCGGCAGATCCACTCGTTCACCCTGCTTTCTGATTTCTACAACATGAATCGGCGATTCCTGTGAACTTGCCTCATGGCGATGATCGGTGAACAATATACCGTTCTAACGGAGCAGGTTATTTCGTGATTTCGATGGCCTTCACGTCCTGATAGCCCTTCGGCAACTTCGATCCCCGTTGAGCTCGTTCGCCCTCGTAAAGTTCAATCTCCTCCGGTGAAACAGTCAGATCGCCTTTCGCCGCGCGGATAATCAGCGGCCGACCTGCTCCCAGAACGACCACGCCAGCCAACGCTTCTTGGCGATTGCTGAATTTCGCTGTCGGGATATTCAGGATCTTGTTTCCTTTGCCTTTTGGCATCTGCGGCAAATCCTTCACCTTGAACACCAGCATTTTTCCAGTGGTCGTGACAGCCGCGAGTGAATCCTTTTTGATATCAGCCACGGGCTGCGGTGATAATACCCTCGAACCTTTCGTCGCTTTGAGCACCGCCTTGCCGGCCTTTTTGTTGGAAACCAGGTCCTCGAATTTCGCGACAAAACCATAACCAGCGTCGGTCGCGAGCAAATATAAATCTTCCGGGCTACCCATCATCACACCAGCCCATGTCGCCCCCGGTGGCGGATTGAGACTGCTGCTCAGCGGCTCGCCGTGACCGCGCGCCGAAGGCAATTTATGCGCAGGCAAGGAATAGCTGCGGCCCGTGGAATCCAAAAACAACGCAACCTGGTTGGTTCGGCCATGCGCGGCCTGATGAAATTTATCACCAGCCTTGTAGTCGAGCGTGCGCGGGTCCATTTCGTGCCCCCGGGCGGCGCGCACCCAGCCCTTCTCCGAAAGAATCACGGTGACCGGTTCCGCCGGCAGCAGCGCCGTCTGGTCAATCGGCTGCGCGGCCTCGCGTTCCACCAGCGGCGAGCGGCGCGCATCTCCGTATTCATGCGCATCTTCGATTAACTCGTCGCGCACGACCTGCTTCAGCAGTCGCGCAGATTTAAGTGTCTTCTCGAGATGCTGGCGTTCTCGCGTGAGTTCTTCCTGTTCCCCGCGGATTTTCAGCTCTTCCAGCTTGGCCAGGTGTCGCAATCGGGTTTCCAGTATTGCCTCGGTTTGCATTTCGCTCAACTTGAACCGCTTCCTGAGCACCGGTTTCGGTTCGTCCTCGCGACGGATGATGCGAATGACCTCATCCAGATTAAGGTAGGCAATCAACAAGCCATCAAGAATGTGCAGCCGCGCGTTTACGCGATCGAAGCGGTGCTGCAACCGCCGGCGAACCGTGGTAGTGCGGAAGCTCAGCCACTCCTTGAGTAGCTCCTTAAGATTGTAAACCTGTGGACGGCCTGCCAAGCCGATCATGTTCAGGTTCACGCGGTAGGTGCGCTCAAGGTCGGTGGTGGCAAACAGGTGGGACATGAGTTCCACCGGATCGATGCGGGTGGATCGCGGAATAATCACGAGTCGTGTCGGATTCTCATGATCAGATTCATCGCGCAGGTCCTCAATCATGGGCAGCTTTTTTTGCTGCATCTGCCGGGCGATTTCCTCGATGATCCGCGATCCCGACACCTGGTACGGCAGTGCAGTAATGACGATATCGCCGTCTTCGGATTCCCATTTGGCTCGGGCCCGGATCGTTCCGTTGCCGGTCTCGTAAATGGCACGAATCTCTTTTTTTGGCGTAATGACCTCGGCCTCGGTGGGATAATCCGGGCCCTTGATATGTTTACAAAGATCCTTGAGCGTGGCGTCCGGGTTTTCCAGCAGGTGCACGCACGCTGCCGCGACTTCGCGCACATTGTGTGGCGGGATGTCGGTGGCCATGCCGACCGCGATGCCCGTCGTGCCGTTCAGCAGTGCGTGCGGGAGGCGCGCCGGCATGATTTTCGGCTCCTGCAAGGTCCCATCGAAATTGGGATGCCAGTCCACCGTCCCCTGTTCCAACTCAGAAAGCAGCACTTGCGCGAAACGTGTCAGTCGCGACTCGGTATAACGCATGGCGGCGAACGACTTGGGATCGTCGGGTGAACCCCAGTTGCCCTGCCCGTCAATCAGTGGATAGCGATAACTGAACGGTTGCGCCATGAGTACCATGGCCTCGTAACAGGCGGAGTCGCCGTGTGGATGGAATTTTCCAAGCACGTCGCCTACGGTCCGCGCCGATTTCTTGTGCTTGGAGGCAGCGCTTAAGCCCAGCTCGGACATGGCGTAAATGATGCGTCGCTGCACCGGCTTCAAACCGTCACCGATGTGCGGCAGCGCGCGATCGAGAATGACGTACATGGAATAGTCCAAGTAAGCCTTCTCGGTGAAGATGGCCAGCGGTAGACGTTCAATCGAGGATACACGAGGCCTCACCTTCGATGGGGTACGAGCTCTCACAGGTTTGTTTTTTTTCCCGCGCGCATGCTCGCGGATATTGGATTTCTTCGCCATCAGCGTTTCGCTTCGGCCGTGCGTTTCAACGCGAGGTTCATCATGGAAAAAGCCTTATGTGTTTTATCTGTAATGAACGGCATGATCAGCGACACCAACATACCGGAAAAGTGCTCGCGCTGAATGAAACGTACACCCTTGATGCCATTGGGGACGATGAAAAACGCCTGTTCTCGATCAAATATCCCTTCAATGATGCGCCGACGACGCCAACGCAGTTCGGCGGCTGGGATGGACTTCACCACACGCGCCGTAAACTCTACTGTGTCTCCACGCGGATAGCGTGCCTGGATTTTCAGGCGTTGCCCCGGCACCGGAGGCCCAAAGACGGAAATCAGGAACGGGTTCCAATGCGGGTACGCATTAAAATCGGTCAACACACGCCAAACGATTTCTGCCGACGTACCGATGTCAATAGCACTTTTGATCGTCGGCACTAGAGGACCTCCGCCTTGTCTCCATTTTTTTCGAGCCACTCCTTGCGATCCGAGGCGCGTTTCTTCCCTAGCAGCATGTCGAGGAGTTTGTTGGTGCTGTCTCCGCTTTGAATTTCGAGTTGAACGAGCCGGCGTGTTTTGGGGTCCATGGTGGTCTCGCGCAGCTGGTCGGGGTTCATCTCCCCCAGACCCTTAAAGCGCGTGACTATTGGCTTGGCGCGTGAACTGTTCGATTCGATACGTTTGAGAATTCCTGTTTTCTCATCATCGTCAAGAGCGTAATGAATTTCCTTTCCCACGTCGATGCGATACAGCGGCGGCATGGCGACGCATACACGGCCGGACGCCACCAGGGGGCGAAAGTGGCGCACGAACAAGGCGCATAATAATGTTGCGATGTGTGCACCGTCGGAATCGGCGTCGGCAAGTATGCAGACTTTCCCATAACGCAGGCCTTCGAGATTACTCGATCCCGGGTCCACACCCAGGGCCACAGCTATATCGTGAACTTCCTGAGAACCAAGGACCTCGGCGGGATCGACTTCCCAAGTGTTCAGAATCTTGCCACGCAATGGCATGATGGCCTGAAATTCGCGGTCACGTGCCTGTTTGGCTGAACCGCCGGCAGAATCACCCTCCACCAGGAACAGTTCGGTGCGCGAGAGGTCCTGGGTTACGCAATCGGCCAGTTTGCCGGGCAAGGCCGGGCCAGTTCCAATCTTTTTGCGTGCAACCTTCTTATCGGCGCGTTGGCGCTCCTGCGCGGATTCGATTGCCAAAGCCGCAATCATCTCGGCGTCGGCCACATGGTGGTTGAGCCACAGGCTGAATGCGTCCTTGGCCACACCTTGGACGATGCTGGCGGCCTCGCGCGAGGTCAGGCGCTCCTTGGTTTGTCCTGAAAACTGGGGATCCCGCATCTTGAGCGAGAATACATAACTCGACTTACCCCAGATATCCTCGGGCGCAAGCTTTACCCCGCGCGGCAGTAGGTCGCGGAATTCGCAGAATTCGCGCATGGCATCGGTCAGACCGGCGCGGAAACCGTTGATGTGCGTGCCGTCCTGCGTGGTCGGGATGAGATTGACATAGCTCTCCATGATCGGTTCGCCGCCCGCCGGCAGCCAGACGATGGCCCAGTCCACTTCGCCGTCCTCACTCTTGTGATGACCGACAAAGGGATCAGCCGGTAAATAATCCCAGCCCTCGATCTGTGACTTCAGATAATCCTTGAGGCCGCCCTCGTAATGCCATTCCTCGTTGTCCTTGGCATCGGACTCGTGGGTAAAGCTGATGTAGAGGTCCGGGCACAGCACCGCTTTGGCGCGTAATACATGTTTCAGGCGCGGGACATGAAATTTCAGAGTGTCGAAAAACTGGGCATCGGGCCAGAAACGAATAATGCTGCCGGTAACTTTATTACCCGCCTTGCCAACCGCTTTCAGTTCGGAGGTCTTCTGTCCATCGGCGTAGGACATGTGATATTCCTTGCCATCTCGCCGAACCGTGACTTCCAGCTTGTGCGAAAGTGCGTTGACCACTGACACGCCGACGCCGTGCAGACCGCCGGAAAAGGTGTAATTTTTGTTCGAGAATTTTCCGCCTGCGTGCAAGCGCGTTAGGATTACCTCGACCCCCGAAACACCCTCTTCCTTGTGCTTGTCCACCGGCATGCCGCGCCCGTTGTCAGCCACCGACAGAGAACCGTCCGCATGCAATGTAACGTCGATAGCGCTGCAGTGCCCGGCGATCGCCTCATCAACGCTGTTATCGACAACCTCTTGGGCGAGATGATTGGGACGTTCCGTCTGGGTGTACATGCCCGGACGGCGGCGCACCGGCTCAAGTCCGGTGAGGACTTCTATCGCGGAGGAATCGTATGCAGTGCTCATAAGTAATCAGGGAGATAGTAAAACTAACTAAAGTTCATTGAAGTTATTGCGTCAATAAGCGCACAAGCTCTTTGGGAGCCCGAGCGGAGGAGTGCGTATCGCAGATGAGATTTCGATAAAGATGAAATCGAAATGCATTGATTGCGGGTTGTGTGATTCGCTGCCATTGGGCATTCTTGGCCGGCGTGAAGGCCTGATCCGAGGTTCCCAAGGCATAAGTCTTGTATTCCCCCGTTTCACAACGAATACCGTCGAAAAAGATGCTGCGCGCCCCGGAAGGGCTTTCCACCACAAGCGTGAACCGCGCGACACGATCGACGCCGCGCGAAAGAGACGCACGGTCAATATAGATTTTGAGGGTGTCCGTCACCGGCAGGGTCACCGGGAGAAGATCTTGGTCCTTCGGGTAAGGTGGCAAGGTGACTTCGCTTTCTTTCCACTTCTCGACCAGACTTTCGTCAAATTCGAAATATTCCGGCTCGGTGCTGAACTGGCCGTTTTTCGCCGAAAGGGGAAAGGTGGCAGCGGTCAGCGCCAGGCAGAAAAGCAGGCGTACAAAGAATAATATTTTTTCCCTGATCCAACGGGAGGAAACATGCGTGGTTCCATGCATCGGGCGCGGAGTATACAGCAGATACGCACCATGCACGAGGCGAGGCGCCATCCCTACGACCGGCATGCCTGACGGCAAGACCAGCGGGCGGAGGTTATCCTGACAAGTCAGCGGCGAGCGAATCGCGTGTGTTCGCCGAAATGGGATCGACTTGATGCATATAGGCCGGATGATCGATGCCCATGGCCACGGCGACGCCCTGTTTAACCGACTTGATCATCTCGGGTGACAGTTCGAAGCGCAGAAAATGGACGGCGGAGGTTTTTTCCTCGTCCTCGCGCTCCAGATCCTCGTCCGCATGCGGGCGAACTGGCTCGAAGCCGGCCACGCGCACCCACACCTTGTTTTCAACGCCTTTCAGGCGCATCAGGGCCTCGCGGCGCTCATCCACGTCCGGGAACTCAACCATGAACGTCGCCTTCCAATTGCCGCCGTCCGGGATCATGGGGTTGTAGGCGGCGAGTTCGTCGCTGATGCCCTCGGCCTCGAAAATCCGCTCAATGCGGAGCATCTCCTGCACTTGGTACTGCATGGTCAGGCGATCTTCGAAATACAGCGTGGCATTCGGGCCGATGGCCACTTGGCGGTTTTTCTTGTGTGCCATCACCTGGTCGCGGAATCCGGGACGCAGCTCGGTATATTTTTCCAGCGAATAGAGATCGTCACGCGTCAGTTTTTTCATCGCAAAGTTCTCACTCGGTTGACGGGTAGCTTGATTCAACATGGCTCACTCCTTGCACTTGTGCTCCAGGCCGGTTCTCGGTTTCTTGGTGAACAGGTAATTCCGCAGCTCTTTATCGAATCGCTTATCATGGCACCGAATCTCTATAACCTTTACATTTGCCATGACAATCTCCCCCTACTCCAGTCCATAAGCGATACGCAACAACGTCAGTGGGTGCTCCGGTTTTTGCCCGTTATTTAATCCATTCTCGATCTGATGTCCGGCCATGGGGCAGTCACTGGAATAGTGGTTCGTCTTCGCCTGCTGTATACGATTAACCACCGGGCGGCATATTTTCATGGAAATTTCGTGAAATTCGCTTTTTACCGCGTAGGTCCCGTCGTGCCCGGAACAGCGCTCGATGGTTTCGATCCGGGTATTCGGTACCAGACTTAGCGCCTCACGGGTCTTGGGTCCGATATTCTGGACGCGCTGATGGCACGGCGCATGGTAAGACACGGATCCCAATTCATTCTTGAAATCAGTATTAAATTTGCCTTCCTTGTGCCGCAGCATCAGGTACTCGAAAGGATCAAAAATGGCCTGCTTGATTTTGGCCACATCCGGGTCATCGGGAAACATAAGCGGCAATTCCTGCTTGAACATCAACACACAGGATGGCACTGGTGCGACGATGTCAAAGCCCTTGTCCACGAGTTTGGACAGCACCGGAATATTGGCCGCTTTCGCGCGTGCCACAGATTCGAGGTCCCCGAGTTCAAGCTTGGGCATACCGCAGCATTGCTCTTTCTCCGCCAGTTTCACAGGAATGCCGTTGTGCTCAAAAACAGCTATCAGGTCTTCTCCCACGTGGGGTTCGTTGTAATTGCCATAACAGGTCGTGAACAGCACAACCTTGCCGCGGGTGCGACCGGCGGGAACTGCGACAAGACCATCTTCACCATGATTCTTGATACGTTTGCGCAATGTATCGCTGTGGTACTCGGGAAGGATGGCATCGGGATGCACACCGAGCATCTTGTCCAGCATCTTGCGCATGGCGCCTGAGCGGTTCACGGCATTGACGGCTTGCACCACGACCGGAATGCCAGCTAATTTGCCGACCATGTCGGTGCTGGTTAGCAACTTGTCGCGCTTCCTTACTTCACCCTTCTTGAACTTCACTGCCTTGGCGCGCAGCATCAGGTGCGGGAAATCCACATTCCATTCATGCGGCGGCACGTAGGGGCATTTGGTCATGAAGCACAAATCACACAAATAACAGTGGTCCACGACTTGCCAATAGTCTTCTTTTTTCACCCCATCCATTTCCAGGGTGGGCGAATTATCGACGAGATCGAATAGCGAGGGAAACGAATGGCACAGGCTCACGCAGCGACGGCAACCGTGACAGATATCGAAAACACGCTCAAGTTCCTTCATGAGCGCCGTTTCGTCGTAAAACCCGGGGTCCTGCCATCCCAAGGGATGGCGTGTCGGCGCTTGAAGACTGCCCTCGCGTCGCTCGTCTGATCCAGGAGTCATGATATTTCCTTCAATTACTGACAAGGACTGCTTAAAAAAAGAAACGACGGGGCCGGTTTATCCGGCCCCGCACGGCATACCAGATTATTTACCTAGTGTGTCGAGCGCTTTCTGGAAGCGGTTGGCATGTGAACGCTCGGCCTTGGCCAGGGTCTCGAACCAATCTGCGATTTCGGCGAAACCTTCATCACGCGCGGTTTTGGCCATGCCGGGGTACATGTCAGTGTACTCATGGGTCTCACCGGCGATGGCAGCCTTCAAGTTCTCGCTTGTGGCGCCGATCGGAAGACCCGTGGCCGGATCGCCGCACTGCTCCAGGTATTCCAGATGCCCGTGCGCATGGCCGGTTTCGCCTTCAGCCGTAGAGCGAAACACCGCCGATACGTCGTTATACCCCTCGACATCCGCCTTGGCGGCAAAATAGAGATAACGTCGATTGGCCTGGGACTCGCCAGAGAACGCGTCCTTCAGATTACCCTCTGTTTTGCTTCCTTTGAGTTTTGTCATGTGAAACTCCTCGCTTTAAGTCGGTTTACAATAAAGTTATGAATTTAAAAATGATTTCATTAAGATTCATTGAATTGAAACTACATACAGTGAGCACATCCTTAACTTAGAATGATTCTAAATCAATTATGGGCTTTTTGTCAATAGCCGTTGTTATTTTATGGCAATACCGAAATGGAGATTAAAGAGATTCTGACTATCCTTAAGGTTTGGATATGTTTATTGGCATTTACTCGAAAATACCATATTGCCAAGTGGCCTACCGCCCCCACCAGTGACCGGTCGGGAATCACGTTAAGGGAAATCACGAAATAACCGATGAATATTCGACAAACGCGCGTAACTGCTGGAATACAGGATTAAAAATGAATTGGCGCGTACAGGTATCTAAACTATATTTGGTAAATTCAGTACAAAAGCAGTGACGCTGACCTGAATCCACCACGATGGCAACCGCAACCACGGCAAGTAATCTGAGCGGCCTCGCCCTGAGGCTGGTGCGCGACAATCTACTCAGTCCGACAGACGCGGAACGCATTCAATCGGAAGCGCTTTCCAGAAGAACCTCCTTTGTCACACAACTGGTCGAGAGTAAAAAACTCGACAGCGCGACTGTTGCGAAGGTGGCATCCGATGATTTCGGCATTCCGCTGTATGAAATTACTTCACTCGATCTGGAAATGGCGCCGGTCAAGTTGGTCGATGAGAAAATCATCCGGCGTCATCATGTCCTGCCCCTGTTCAAGCGCGGAACGAGACTCTTCGTTGCAGTCGCCGATCCGACCAACCTGCAGGCTTTGGACGAGATCAAATTCCACACTGGCCTGGGCGCAGAACCAATACTGGTCGAGGAGACTAAGCTTTCCGCCATCATTGAAAAATCTCTGGATGCCCAAGACACGACCCTCAGCGACCTCGCGGGCGATGACAGTCTTGAAAACCTGGAAATCATTGCCGGCGATGAAGACAAGGAAAAGGCGGGCGTTGGGGGAGAGGAAGGTGTCAATGACGCTCCCGTCGTCAAATTTGTCAACAAGGTACTGATGGATGCCATCAATCGTGGCGCCTCAGATATTCATATCGAACCCTACGAAAAAACCTATCGCGTCCGCTATCGCCAGGACGGCATGCTACACGAAGTCGCCAACCCGCCATTGGCTTTGTCGTCCCGCATCGCCGCGCGCATTAAGATCCTCTCCCGGCTCGATATTGCGGAGCGTCGTATTCCCCAAGATGGCCGCATCAAGATGCGCATTTCAAAAAACCGCTCAATTGATTTTCGTGTCAGCACCTTACCGACACTCTGGGGCGAGAAGCTCGTCATGCGTATTCTCGATCCGACCTCAGCAACGCTCGGCGTGGAAAAATTGGGGTTCGAGGATTTTCAAAAAGAACTTTTCCTCGAAGCGATTCACCGACCCTACGGCATGGTACTCGTTACCGGACCGACGGGCAGCGGTAAAACCGTTACCCTCTATACAGGCGTGAACATACTAAATACACCGGATAATAATATTTCCACGGCCGAGGATCCTGTGGAAATTAACTTGTCTGGTGTCAATCAGGTTAATATCAATGAAAAAGCGGGGCTTAATTTCGCCTCGGCCCTGCGAGCTTTCCTGCGCCAAGATCCGGATATTATTCTCGTCGGAGAAATCCGCGACCTCGAAACCGCTGAGATTGCGATCAAGGCAGCACAAACTGGCCATATGGTACTTTCCACCCTGCACACGAACGACGCCCCCTCCACATTAACGCGTTTGGCCAACATGGGTGTACCGCCATTTAATATCGCGTCGGCGGTCAACCTCATCATCGCCCAGCGCCTGGCTCGGCGCCTGTGCGCGCACTGCAAGAAACCCATAGATATCCCCAAACCGGCCCTGCTCAAGGCAGGTTTCAAGGAGGAAGATGTGAATGGCCTGACTGTTTTTGGCCCCGTGGGTTGCGATGCTTGTAATGGCGGCTATAAAGGACGTGTGGGCATCTATCAGGTCATGCCGGTCACAGAAGCAATCGGCGCCATCATCATGCGCGGCGGCAATCAGCTGGATATCGAATTGCAAGCCAGAAAAGATGGCGTTCCAGATCTGCGGCAGGCAGGCTTGATGAAGGTCAAGCAAGGCATTACCAGCCTGGAAGAAGTTGAGACGGCAACCAACGAGTAAACCATGGCACAAGCAACGGTCAAGAAACCCAAATTCGATGCCTTTAACTGGGAAGGTGTCGATAAACAGGGGAAGAAGGTCAAGGGAATCATGGAGGCGGCGAGTGTCGCTTACGTGAACGCCACCCTGCGCCGCCAGGGAATCAATCCCGTCAAAGTAGCCAAACAACGCAAGGCGGCCTTCAGATTCAAGAAAAAAATCACCACCAAGGATATCGCCGTATTTACGCGTCAGCTTGCCACCATGCTGACGTCGGGTATCCCGATGGCTCAGTCTTTCGAAATTGTCGGCAAAGGACATGAAAACCCGTCCATGCAAGAAATAATCATGTCCATCAAACAAGACGTGGAGTCGGGCACTAACCTGACACAGGCCCTCGGCAAGCATCCGCTTTATTTCGACGCCCTGTATTGCAACCTGGTTCAGGCCGGAGAAGCCGCCGGTATTCTGGACGGCATTCTTGACAAAGTTGCCACCTATAAGGAAAAAATCGAGGCCATCAAAGGCAAGATTAAATCCGCCTTGTTTTATCCCACGGCAGTTATAGTGGTTGCGTTCATCATTACTGCGGTGCTGCTTGTATTCGTCATACCCCAATTCGAGAGTCTCTTCGCGGGTTTTGGTGCCGACCTGCCGGCAATGACCAGGATGGTCATTGACCTTTCCAAAGCGTTCCAGGAGTGGTGGTGGGCGATCATCGGTACGATCGTTGGAACAGTGGTTTTCCTCAGCTACTCGTATAAACGTTCGGAAAAAATGCAGCATTCGATGGATCGCATCTTGCTCAAAGCGCCCGTGATCGGCGAGATCGTCAAAAAGGCTACCATCGCCCGGTTTTCTCGTACGTTGGCCACCATGTTCGCCGCCGGCGTTCCACTGGTGGAAGCGCTGGATTCTGTCGCGGGGGCCTCGGGCAATCGCGTCTACTACGAAGGTACGATGGCCATCAAGTCCGATGTCAGTACCGGCATGCAGCTGCAAGCGTCGATGAACGCCACCGGGCTTTTCCCCAACATGGTTGTGCAAATGGTGGCCATCGGCGAGGAATCCGGTGAACTTGATAAAATGCTCAGCAAGGTAGCGGATTTTTATGAACAGGAAGTCGACGATGCCGTGGCAGGCCTCTCCAGCCTGCTGGAACCGATCATCATGGCCTTTCTCGGCATCGTCATCGGTGGTCTGGTCGTCGCCATGTACTTGCCGATCTTCAAGCTTGCAGCCACCGTCTAATTTCTATCAGAGTTACTGTTTTTCTGAGCTAATCGGGCATAATCCCGCCCGATGAATAATATCTCCGCTTTTTTCACCGTTTATCCTATCGCATTTCCTATAATCGCTGGTGTGTTTGGACTGGCGATTGGCAGTTTTCTAAACGTCGCTATATACCGTTTTCCGGTCATGCTTGAACGGAAGTGGCAGAGTCAGTGTCAAGAAATACTCAGGCCGGATAAACAAAAGCCGCCAAAGAAAACAAAGCGTTTCGATTTGGCGGTACCAAGCTCATGCTGTCCACATTGTGGCCATGCCATCACAGCATTGGAAAACATTCCTGTTTTGAGTTTTATCTGGCTCCGAGGCAAATGCTCGGCGTGTGGCAAGCCCATCTCCTGGCGTTATCCACTCGTCGAGCTCCTGACAGGTGGATTGACAGCGGCCGTCGCTTGGCATTTCGGTTACAGTATCGCCGCACTGGCCGCCATGGCACTGACCTGGAGCTTGATTGCACTCAGCTTTATCGATGTTGACCGTCAGCTACTGCCGGACGATATCACCCTACCGCTGCTGTGGGGGGGATTAATCCTGAATGCTTACGCTATCTTTACACCGACAGTTTCCGCGGTAATCGGAGCTGCCAGTGGTTACGTTTTTCTCTGGCTGGTATACCAAGCGTTCAAACTGGCGACAGGGAAGGAAGGGATGGGTTATGGCGATTTCAAGCTGTTTGCCGCGCTGGGTGCCTGGCTGGGATGGCAAAGCCTTCCCCTGATCATCCTGCTGTCATCGCTGGTCGGCGCCATCGCGGGTTTAAGCTTCATTCTGTTCTTCGGCCATGATCGGCGGATGCCCATCCCTTTTGGTCCTTTTTTATGTATTGCTGGATGGATAGCGCTCATGTGGGGGAACGACTTGACCCGGCTTTATCTCCAATTCGCACATATCAGCTACTAACCCGATGGCCCTGTTGCGCGTAGGCTTGACCGGGGGAATTGGCAGTGGCAAGTCTACCATTGCATCCCTCTTCGCCATGCGCGGCGTACCGATCATCGATACCGACGAGATAGCCCGCAACCTGTCAGAACCCGGTCAGGAGGCGTTCAGTAAAATCGTACGGATTTTCGGAGATTCGATTCTAGACGAAGGCCGCCGTATCGATCGTGACAAACTTCGTGAGCGTGTCTTCGACAACCCCGAGGACCGCAAACATCTCGAACATATCCTGCATCCGCGCATCCGGACCATCGTCCGCGAAAAACTTGCTGCACTGGAGGCACCTTATGTCATCATTGTGGTGCCACTTCTGATTGAATCCGGTTTTACCGATCTTGTGGATCGCGTGTTGGTGGTGGATGCCTTTGAGAATGTCCAAATTCAGCGTACCGCTGCCCGCACCGGTCTCGGCGAATCGGAAATCCGAAAAATCATGGCGGCACAAGCGAGCCGAGCGCAACGGCTGCAATTAGCAAATGATGTGATCGAGAATAATGCTGACAGAAAGCGTCTCGAATCAGAGGTAGAGCGCATGCATCAGTGGTATCAGTCCCTCGCTTCCACAACCAGATAGACTGTGGATATCAGATATTCGAGAAAATCTGTTTAACGCCGGGAGTCAGGTGCGATACTCGGCGTTGATTCGTACATAATCGTGTGAGAGATCCGAGGTCCAGATTCGCGTGGCGAAAGACCCGGTTCCCAACTCCACCCCGATCCGGATTTCCGCTAAACGCATCTCAGCAAGGCCCTTGGCCTCGTTGTAGCCACTGTCCAGGGCGCCATGGCGCACCACGCACAAATCGTTCAGATGAATCGCCACCTTGTCGATTTCCAGGTACTCAATCGGTGCTCGTCCAATGGCAGCCAAAATACGCCCCCAGTTGGGGTCGCTCGCGAAAAAGGCCGTTTTCACCAACGGGGAATGAGCGATTGTATAGGCTACGGCAAGACAGTCAGGCTCGCTGCGTCCCCCCGTTACCTCGATGGTGATGAACTTGGTCGCGCCCTCGGCATCACGCACGATGGCTTGCGCGAGGTCCGTGAATACTTTTGTCAGGCCATCCAAGAAAATCCAGTAAGCCTCATCTTGCGTTTGATCGATAACGGCATTGCCGGCGGCCCCGGTGGCCAGCAACACACAGGCATCATTGGTAGAAGTATCCCCGTCTACGGTAATGCGATTGAAAGACACATTCACAGCCGAGGAAATGCAGGACTGGAGTGCGGCCGGGGTGACCGCGGCATCCGTGGCCACGAACGCCAACATGGTGGCCATGTCCGGACGGATCATTCCGGCCCCTTTGGCGATACCGGTGATGGTGATAGAGCGTGAACCGATCCTGATTTGACGAGAACACCCCTTGGGCAAACTGTCGGTAGTCATGATGCCGTGCGCCGCCTCGGCCCAGCCATCTTCACTGAGATTCGTGACACAGGCTGGTAGTCCCGCCAGCAACCGCTCACGCGGGAGCCGTTCGCCGATAACACCGGTGGAAAACGGAAGAATTTCCCCAGGTTGGCAATGCAGGTGTTTCGCCAACGCTTCGCAGCTGGCAAGGGCATCTTCGAGGCCCGGATTTCCGGTGCCGGCGTTGGCAATACCGGTATTCACCAACAACGCGCGTGGTGGATTTTTTTTGAGGTGTTCGCGCGCCACCGTGACCGGAGCGGCACAGAAACGGTTTTTGGTAAATGTGGCGGCGGCAAGGGTACCGGGCGCACATTCGATTACCACCAGATCACGCCGGTCCTTTTTTCGGATGCCGGCAGCGGCTGTTCCCAGACGCACGCCGGGGACCGGATGCAGCGTGGGCAATCCCTGCAGGCCGACCGCCATGGTTCAGTTAAGCTTACCGTGACAATGTTTGTATTTTTTCCCTGAACCGCAGGGGCACGGTTCATTGCGGCCGACTTTAGGCTGACGACGGACCATGGGTTTCTGTGCCACCGCCACGTTCTCGCCTTCCCCGTTTTCTTCCCCG
>JAOTWF010000095.1 GCA_029863005.1 Gammaproteobacteria bacterium
GTCATTACCGTGCTGGGCACCGACTTCGGACTGCTCCGTCATGCACTGATTCGACGATTGCTTCGCGCTGTTATACGGCAACGCCGCTGCATCATTGCCCCCAACGCGGCTTGGATGACTGCGAAACTGCAGGAGAGTTTCGGAGATATTGCCACAGTGGAAACCATACCTTTCGGTGTGGATCCTGCCTGGTTCCGGATACAGCGCTCTACCGATGTCTCCGTCAAACCGAGATGGCTGGTTGTCTCCCGGATTACTGCCCCTAAGATTGGCGCGTTGATCGAATGGGGCCATGGTCTGTTTGACGCGAAACGTGAACTGCATCTTCTGGGGCCAAAACAGGAATTGCTGACTCTTGCACCTTGGGTAAATTATCACGGTCCCACAAATCCTGATGAGCTCATCCGCAATTGGTTTCCGCAGTGCGCGGGTCTTATCACACTAAGCCGACATGACGAGGGCCGCCCGCAAGTGATCCTGGAAGCCATGGCGGCAGGCCTGCCGGTGATTGCGTCCGATCTTCCCGCCCATCGCGACGTCATCCAACACGGCTCGACCGGTTGGCTCGTTCGCAACGCGGAGGAGCTGGCCGAGGCATTGAACACGCTGGAGACACCACAAATCAATCGCTCGATTGGCGAACAGGCCAGAAAATGGGTCACCGCTCAAATCGGAACATGGGATGATTGTGTCCTCCGTTATCAAGGGGCGTATCGGCGTCTTGTAGAAACAAGCGGGGGTACGACTGGATGAATCGCCGGCGCATCCTGCTCATCGGAGGCGGGGGGTATCTTGGCTCCCAGCTTGCCAACCGTCTTGCAAGCGAGGGGCAAGACGTTGAACTCCTCGTGCACAATCAGGAAAAAACCGTTCCGCCCGGCCTGCCGGTCCATGTCGGCGGACTGGGAAACGTGGCACTGTTGCGGCGCATTCTGCCAAGCTTCGATACAGTATTCCATCTCGCTTCCGGCACCACACCCGGCGTCTCCGCTCGCGACCCTTCGCTGGAAGCGGAATTGAACCTGTTTCCGACACTGAGGTTCCTGGAAGTTTTCCAGAACCATTCACAGGCTCGCCTCGTCTTTATATCGTCAGGCGGAACGATATACGGCAATCCAATTTCGAGTCCAGTTTCAGAAGACGCTCCCTTGGCACCACTGTCTTTCTATGGCGCAGGCAAAGTCGCGCTGGAGACTTTTCTCACGGCCTATGCACACACCCAAGGCGGTCGCCTCACAATCCTGAGGCCCTCGAACCTGTACGGCCCGGGCCAACCACACTACTTCGGCTTCGGGGTCATACGCACAATGCTTCAGCACCTGCTCGATGACAGCAGCATGCAGATCTGGGGCGATGGCGAGGCAGTGCGCGATTTCATCTACATCGACGATTTGGTCGAGGCCTGCGTGATGTCCATGATGGACCCCGCTCCGATCGGCATTTACAACGTGGGATACGGTACTGGATACAGCATCAGGCAGCTTGTAGACATCGTGCGAGCTGTGTGCCACAAAAATCTGCAGGTTGAATATCGTCAAGGACGCAAAATAGACGTTCGAGCCATCGTGCTTGATTCGACGCGATTCCGTGCCGCCACGGGTTGGGAACCTCGAATTTCACTTGAAACCGGGATTTCGCGAACATGGAGCTGGCTGCTATCGGAGAACACCCAGTGAAACCGCATCCTGTGGGCTTGTTTTGTCCTGGATGCACGCAACCGGCGCTGGGACAGTACCCCGCTTCCACCCATCAGTCACCCGTCACTGGCCAGAGATACCATCTGTACCACTGCCCGTCTTGTGATCTAGATTTCTGGTGGCCGCGCCAGCTGAGCCCGGAAATTTACCGGTCGGCGGCTTTGTCTCAGTATGAAGGGTACCACCAGGGAACCAGGCCCTTTCCTCCGTGGGCACGATTGTTTTTCGATCTGATACCAACCCATTCCGGAAAACTCTTGGATGTCGGTTGTGGAGATGGCGCATTCCTCGCGCGCGCCGCGACAAGCGGATTTGAAATACATGGTATCGACTTTGATTCGAACAGCATAAGAATCGCACGAGAAAAACATGGCCTGCAGAATGTGGTAGATCAGCCACTGGATCTCTATCTCGAGTCGGTGCGACGTTCCCACACTTACTTCGATGTCGTCTGCTTCTTTGAAGTACTGGAACACCAGGCAGAGCCAAGCGAGTTCCTCGAAGCGATCCTAGGCGTACTGGTGCCGGCTGGCTGGATCGCCGGCAGTGTACCTAATCGCAATCGGTTTCTGGCGAAACTGGATCGCCGGTTCGGGGCGGGTGACTTGCCTCCACATCATTTTTTCTGGTTCTCCGCACGCGCCCTGAATAACCTGCTCACACGAAAGGGATTCTGTGATATCCGGATCCTGCCGTCCGGAAACATTGGCTTTCAGGAACTGCTCACGAAACTCGTTCATTTGGCGCAGTCGAGACTCGGACCGTTCGCTGCACGCTGGCCGCGTATCAGTAAGGCCATTTCTCACATTGCATTATGGCCGGTTGCGGTATTTCTGTGGCTGGGATTGACATGGCGGCCGGCGCATCTGTACTTCCAGGCGCGTCTCGGCAGTAATGATGGGCCATGAAATACTCGCTGCGCGATGTTGCGCGCCGATTCAGCACCAGTTTTCCGGCAATGCTGGATCTCGAGCGTCGTAAAAAAAAGGGACGCAAGGTTGCCGCCATTCTGGAGGATGCGCTTGCCAGCCAAAAGGTCGATGTTGTGCTCGACATTGGCTGTTCGAATGCGCTGATTCTTGATGTCGTCGCGCAACGACTGAAACCAGCACTCGCCATCGGCATTGACCTCGACGCCACCACCATGCCTCAACCTCAGCCACGCAGATCTCTGCTGATTGCAGATGGAATGGCATTACCGATACAAAGTGGACAAGTGGATGTCGTGATCTGTAATCATACCTATGAACACGTTCCTGCTGCTGAACAGTTATTTGTAGAAATCTGGCGCGTATTGCGTCCTGGCGGCTTTGTATACTTTTCTGCGATGAATGCCCGGTGGCCGATGGAACCTCATTTCCACCTTCCTTTTATTCACTGGCTACCGCACTGGATGTCGAGATTGCTAATGCGCATGGCGGGCCATCGCCACGGCTACCTTGAGCGCCCGCTCGGAACCGCCGCACTCCGCCGCCTCGTTTCAAAATTTGAACTTCGCGACTACACGTTACGAGCCATTCGAGATCCCGAACGATTTGAGGCTGACGATCTCATGCCCCGCTCGAGGCTGCGATGGGCCTATCTGTTAGTTGCGCGACTCGCTTATGAGGTTTTACCCGGTTATCTATGGATATTGGTAAAACCAGCCACAAATAGCGAAAGCTCCCGATTTGATAAATGAGTCCACTGCATCGGACGATCAGAGTTTTGTGGCTGCTTGTCTTCGGGCTCGCGGCTGCTTTCTTTATCTGGCGCCATTCAATTGACCTCTGGTCGCATATACGCCGGCCACTATATTTCTCCCCCGGCGCCATCACTGCACTTGTAGCATTACAGTTCCTTTTTTGGGGAATACTGGCGTATTCCTGGAAACGGTTGCTTTTTTCCGTTGGCATATCGGATACGCCGCTCTCGGTTTGTTATTGGCAGCAGATGTTACTCTTGCTCGGAAAATACGTGCCAGGCAAGGTCTGGGGGGTGCTCGCGCGCGGAGGAGAAATGGCGCGCCGCGGCAACCGATTCGTTAATGTTGCAGCAGCCACTTACCTTGAACAGCTGCTGCTCTTGCATTCCGGCCTGGTCACTGCCGCAATGCTGTTGCTATTCTTATTGCCTGTCCCTTGGGCGGTTGCGTTGTGCGCAGTCGCGGTCATTAGCATTCCCCTGGCCGCGCATTGGCTTGGCAAAAGCGTACAGCTACTTGCCCATTGGGCACACAAACTGGGAAAAGTTGAACCGACACCTCATGATCTGAACATCCCGGCAGGTCGCTATTTGTCACTACTGGCTGGATATGGATCACTCTGGCTTGTGTCGGGATTGATATTTGCTGCCCTGTTCCTAATTACCATTAACGAGCAATTTACCTTCGAGTTACTGCTCGCGCTGATGCTATCCAATGTCGTTGGAATCGCCGCAGGTTTTGTTGCGCTCTTTGCCCCGGGCGGCATCGGTGTGCGGGAGGGGGTCATGATCGGCCTGCTGCTCCCCTATATGCCTGTTGAACAAGCCATGCTTGCAGCGATCGTCGCGCGTCTCTGGCAACTTGTTACTGATGTGCTTGGTGGACTGCTCGGACTGTGGCTCGCGAGACAAAAGCGGGAATCCACCGGGCAATAAATCCGAACCCAAACAATCCGGACAAGCCTTCCTAAATTTGGCCATCCTGACTAGAATACGCCCTCCGTTGGGCACTCCATCGGATTCAGGGGCGGTAGCTCAGCTGGGAGAGCGCTGCGTTCGCAATGCAGAGGTCGAGGGTTCGATCCCCTTCCGCTCCACCAATTCCTCGCCTGGCCGGAAATCCCGGCCTTTTTTCATGCATGCCATGTCATCACGAGCGGGGGAATTTGATTATGCTGCTGCTAGAATACCGGCGGGCCCCGGTAGCTCAGTGGATAGAGCAGCCGCCTCCTAAGCGGCAGGTCGCCGGTTCAACTCCGGCCTGGGGCACCAAATTAACTGACTATGTCTTCAACTGGTAACGGGGAGGCCGTCTTGCTGGAAACAGTCGATCTGGAGTGTGTCCGCGGTGACCGCCCCCTATTTAGCCATTTGTCCTTCACGCTTAAGCCGGGGGAGCTGCTCCATGTCACCGGCGTGAACGGGAGCGGCAAGACCACTTTGCTGCGCACGCTCTGCGGCCTGACGCGCCCACAAACGGGAGAGATCCGCTGGAACGGCACCGCCATTCGCAAGCTCGGTGACGACTATCATGCCCAGCTCGCCTATGTCGGCCACACGAATGGCATTCAGGGCGACCTGACGCCAGCGGAAAACTTGAAGGTGGCGACAAACCTGAGCGGTGTGGCGGATGGCGCGGAAATCCCGGCGACTTTAAAGCGGCTTGGTCTTAGCGCTTATCACCGCTTCCCCGCCAAGATCCTGTCCCAGGGCCAGAAACGACGGCTTGCGCTCGCGCGCCTAATGGTCGAACGCAAGCCATTATGGATTCTGGACGAACCCCTAAGCGGGCTCGACGTGGACTCCGTGTCACTGATGACAACCATCCTGATGGAACACCTCGCGCAGGGCGGGTTGATCATCATTACATCCCATCAAGATATCGACATACAGACAAAAACCGTGCTGCAGATTCGGATCAACTAGCGTGCCCAGATTATTCAAAGCCATTGGCCGCCTGTATTGGCGCGACCTGACGGTTGCCCTGCGACGCAGCACCGACATCCTCACACCGCTGGTTTTTTTCGTTATTGTCGTGAGCCTCTTCCCCCTGGGTCTCGGGCCCGAGCCCAACACGTTGCGCACGATCGCGCCCGGCGTCATCTGGGTCGGGGCGCTGCTCGCGACCATGCTCTCGCTCAACCGCCTCTTCGCTAACGATTACGTGGACGGCACTCTGGAACAGATGGCGCTGGCCCCCTACCCGCTGGCGCTGCTGGTCCTGACCAAGATCGCGGCGCATTGGACGCTGACCGGCCTGCCGCTGGTGCTGATCTCGCCCCTGCTGGCGGTGCAGATGCAGTTGCCGGAGGCGGCCTTTCGCACGCTCACGTTATCTCTGTTGCTGGGCACGCCTATCTTAAGTCTCCTCGGGGCTGTCGGCGCGGCGCTGACGCTGGGGCTGCGCGGCGGCGGCGTACTGGTGTCACTGTTGGTGCTGCCGTTGTATACTCCGGTCCTGATTTTCGGTGCCGGCAGCGTGGCGGGAGTTTTGGTCGGCATCGATACCGGAGCGCATTTTTCCCTGCTGGGAGCCTTTCTCGCCTTGGCCCTGACGTTTTTGCCCTGGGCCACGGCGGCGGCACTGCGCGTTTCTTTGGATTGACGCATGCACAAATACGCTTCACCCAAATTCTTTTACGTCCTCGCTGGGCAACTTGTTCCCTGGATTGCCACTATCACCATAGTGCTGCTGCTGGCGGGCCTTTACCTGGGGCTGTTCGTGGCACCGGCGGACTACCAGCAGGGCGAAAGCTATCGCATCATGTTCGTACACGTGCCGGCCGCATGGATGTCGATGTTCATCTACGTGCTCATGGCCGGCGCCGGCGCGGTGGCGCTGGTGTGGAACATCAAACTGGCGGAAATTTTCGCCAATAGCTGCGCACCCATCGGCGCCTCGTTCACCTTCCTTGCGCTTGCCACCGGATCGCTCTGGGGCAAGCCGATGTGGGGCACCTGGTGGGCCTGGGACGCGC
>JAOTWF010000028.1 GCA_029863005.1 Gammaproteobacteria bacterium
TATGTCTGCTGCTGGGCATGGATGCCTTCCAGGGATTGGAATCCTGGCACCAATGGAAGCGTTTGCCGATACTTTCGAATTTTATCGTGGTGACACGGCCCGGTTGGGCGGTCCCGGTGGCAGATGATTTGCCGTCCTGGGCGCGTGATCGCCTGGCGCATTCACCGGACGAGCTCGCGCAATCTCCCGCAGGCAGGATTTTTTTCCAGCCGGTGACGCCGCAGGATATTTCCGCCACGAGCATACGCGCGGCGATCGCAAGCGGAAAACCTGTGGACAACATGTTGCCTCCCGCGGTGCTCGACTTTATCCACTCCCACAAGATTTACCATTCCCGGAATCACTGATGCCAAAAGCCAATACTGCGAACAAAACCCAACATTGGGTCCAGGCCGCCCTGAATGATGCCAAGGCGCGCGATGTTACGGTGCTCGATATGCGGAGAATCAGCGATTTCACCGACTACATGGTGATCGCCACCGGCACCTCAAACCGGCACGTGCAATCCACGGCCGACAAGGTCGTGGAGGCCTTGCGTGAGCACGGTCTGCGCACCGTGGGTGTCGAGGGCGAAAAAATCGGGGATTGGGTATTGATCGATTTCGGTGACGTCGTGGTGCACGTGATGCGTGAGGAGATTCGCGATTTCTATAATCTTGAAAAGCTCTGGTCCGACGCCAAGCGCGTGAGGATCGCCACGGCGCACCAAAGCGGCGGGAAGACGTTGTCGTCGGAAAAACCGAAAACGGTCAGACAATGAAGCAATAATTTTTGAAGTCCCAGACGTTCTGGCGGTTCACAATTAATTATGCAAATTCACATTATTGCCATCGGGGATCGCATGCCGGGCTGGGTTGAGGCGGGATACACAGAATATGCCAGGCGCATGCCGCGTGAGTGCCGGCTGCTATTGCATGAAATTCGCGCTAGCCGTCGCACCAAGGGCGCTGATTTGCACCGCCTCATCGAGCAGGAGGGGGCGAGACAATGGGGCGCTATTCCCGCGGGGGCGCGGGTGGTCGCGCTCGATAGGACGGGAAAGACGCTCGACACTGAAAAGCTTGCCAACGAGCTCAAAAAAAGATTGGCCGTCGGCGGGGATATGGCCCTACTGGTCGGTGGGCCGGAGGGCCTGGCGCCGGATTGCCTTGAGCGCGCGCACGAGCGCTGGGCCTTGTCCCCGATGACCCTGGCGCATCCGGTGGTACGCGTGGTGCTGGCCGAACAGCTTTATCGTGCCTGGAGCATCATCAGGAACCTGCCTTATCATCGCTAGCCGGGAGTGATGCCGTGATTAACAATGTCAGAATTTATCTCGCCTCCGCCAGTCCGCGCCGGCAAGAGTTGCTTCGTCAGCTCGGCGTGGAATTCGATGTCATGCCATCCAATATTCTGGAAGTGCGCAAGCCGAGCGAGTCCCCCGCGGAATACGTCATGCGCGTCGCCGGAGACAAGGCGCGCTGGGTGGCGCAACGGGTGAAGGAACGCAACCTGCCGGTGCATCCGGTGCTCGGCGCCGACACGGAAGTGGTGCTGGAGGATGAAATCCTGGGCAAACCGGAAAATCCGGCGCATGGCCGGGAAATGTTGCATCGCCTGGCCGGCCGCACGCATGAAGTGCTGTCCGGTGTCTGTGTGTGGGATCGCGGCCGGGAATATATGGCACTCTGCACAAGTCGCGTCTCCTTGCGACCGTTGACGGCAGCGGAAATCGCGCAATACTGGGAAACCGGTGAGCCGCAGGGCAAGGCCGGTGCCTATGCCATCCAGGGACGTGCCGCCGCCTTCATTGCGAAACTCGAGGGCAGCTATTCAGGCGTGATGGGCCTGCCGCTGTATGAGCTGGACGGCATTCTGCAAAAAATCAGCAAGGGAGACGCGTGAGCGAAGAAATTCTTATTAATGTAACTCCGCAAGAGACGCGTGTCGCCATTGTCGAAAACGGCGTGCTGCAGGAAGTGTACATTGAGCGCACGCACAGCCGCGGCATCGTCGGTAATATCTACAAAGGCAAGGTGGTCCGCATTCTGCCAGGCATGCAAGCAGCTTTTGTCGACATCGGTCATGAGCGCACGGCATTTCTGCATGCTTCCGACATCCGCGCCGTTTCCGGCGGGGAAAACGGCGCCGGGCCACCACCGCCGATTCATGAACTGCTGCAGGACAACCAGGAAGTGGTAGTTCAGGTGCTGAAGGACCCCCTTGGGACGAAAGGTGCACGCCTGACCATGCAAATCACGCTGCCGGCGCGTTATCTTGTTTATCTTCCTTACAGTCGGCACATCGGCATCTCGCAGAAAATCGGCGACGAGACCACACGTGAGCGGTTGCGCGCAATGGTGAAATCGGCGATTCCAGAGGACTCGGAAGAGGGCGGTTACATCCTGCGCACGTTGTCCGAGACGGCGGCCGAGGAGGATATTGAAACCGATATCCGTTATCTGCGCCGCGTCTGGAAATCGTGCCAGGAGCGCATTCGCACTGCAGCGGCGAGCAGTCTGATCCACGAAGACCTGCCACTGGCGCTGCGCGCCATGCGCGACCTGGTGCGTGGCAATATTGAAAAGATACGCATCGATTCGCGCGAGATCTTCATTAAGGCGCGCGATTTCGGTATTGAATTCATCCCCGAGGTGGCGGAGCGGATCGAGCACTATCCTGGAGAGCGCCCAATCTTCGATCTGTATTCGGTCGAGGACGAGATCCAGAAGGCACTTGACCGCAAGGTAATGCTCAAGTCCGGTGGTTATCTGATTTTGGACCAAACCGAGGCCATGACTACCATCGACGTGAACACCGGTGCCTACGTCGGCCGCCGCAATTTGGAAGAGACGCTGTTTAAGACCAACCTGGAAGCGGCGCAGACCATCGCGCGTCAACTGCGTCTGCGCAATCTGGGCGGGATGATCATCATCGATTTCATCGACATGACGGAGCCCGAACACAAGCGCCAGGTGCTGCGCGCGCTGGAGCGCGCGATCGCGCGTGATCGCACCAAGGTCTACCTGACGGAAATGTCTCCGCTCGGGCTGGTGGAGCTGACGCGTAAGCGCACACGTGAAAGTCTGGAACATGTCTTGTGCCAGCCTTGCCCGGTGTGCGAAGGGCGTGGGATGGTCAAGACACCCCAGACCGTCTGTTATGAAATTTTCCGTGAGATTCTGCGCGAGGCACGCCAGTACGGTGCCGACGGCTACTTGGTGCTGGCGTCGCCGACAGTTGTGGACTTGCTGTTCGACGAAGAGGCGGGCAGCATCGCCAAGCTTCAGGAGTTCATCGGCAAGCCCATTCAGCTCAAAGTAGAACCGCTCTACACGCAGGAGCAATACGATGTCGTGCTGATGTGATTCGCGGCAGTACGGGAGGGATCAGAACTTCCATGAGATAACGGCCTCAAAGGAATTGATCCCCAGATTTTCTTTGAATTTTTACTGCTTTGGCTCCGGATACGGCAGAATAGCGATATGAACTTCCTCCCCACCCCGGAACCTGTTTGCGGGTCATCGTGAAAAAGCGAATCCGCCAGTATGCCTTTCATGTCGGGCGCCTGACGCTGCACGTCAGTCGCTGGTCCCTGTATATCTCCACCGTGTTGTTGGTGCTGTTCACCATCGCTTTTGTCATCGCGCGTTTTCTCCTTCCGACGATCACAGAGCACAAGCCGGATCTCGAACAATACTTAAGTCAGCGCTCGGGGCACCAGGTGCGTATCGAATCGCTGCACGCCTACTGGGAAGGTCTGCATCCCGGTGCGCGCGCGCAGGGTCTGCAGGTGTACGCCGTCGACGGCACCCGTCCGGCCATCCGGTTGAGCGAAGTGCGGCTCAGTCTCTCTCTCCTGCCATTGATTTGGGGAAAATTCGAAATCAATAGCCTGGTGGTGGTGAATCCGAGCCTTTCGCTGGAGCGATTGAAAGACGGGCGATTCCGCGTATCCGGTTTTGAGTCGCTGCAGGAGACCGAGCGGGGACAGGGTGAGCAATTCATCGCATGGCTTTTCCAGCAGGGTCGCCTTGAAATCGACAACGGCGAACTGCAATGGTTCGATCATCTTGAGGGAGGCTCAGCCATGCATCTGTCGCGTGTGCAATTGAGCCTGCGGAACAACGGCGACCGTCACCGCCTCGGTTTCAAAGCCGATTTTCCACCCGGCATCTGCGATGACTGTTCGCTGGCGCTCGACATCACGGGTAATCCACTGGCCTCGACGGACTGGGAGGGCGATATTTTCCTGCAGACCCGTCAGGTCAATATCAAGGCATTGCCGCTGATTGCACGTGAAAAACTGCCTAACGATTTCCGCGGGAAGTTCAAATTGCAGCTCACAACCGACTGGGAACAAGGACGTCCCGTCTCGATCAAGGGCCATGCGCAGGTGAGCGATCTCCGCTTGCCGGTGCGGGACTGGGAATCCCCACTCGCTATCCCGGAGGCGGGTGGCGATGTCAGTTGGAAAAAGCGACGAACCGGATGGCGACTTGATGTGGCCAATCCGAAATTCGGACTGAGTAGACCGACGTGGGCAGGCGGGCATTTGCGCATCGTCTACCAGCCGGAAGAAAGCGAAGTGCAGATCAAGCACATGGATGTGGCGGATATCACCGGTTTTGTCCTGCGCCAAAAAAAAGAGATCGCCGCCAGCGCGAAAGATGTACCCGGGCCGGCGATCAAATGGCTCGACACCTGGCTGGCGATGAAACCGGAGGGATCCGCCGACAATTTCAAACTGAACCTCAAGGGTGACTGGTTATCTCCGCGGGAATTTTCTCTGGAAACGGATATCCGGGATGGCGCCGTCCGTCCCTATCAGAAATACCCCGGTGTGCAGGGGCTGACCGGTCATTTGTCGTTGTCGCGCGAAAATGGGAACTTCCGGATCAATGCCAACGCCATGACCTTGTCGCTTCCGCGCGTGTTCCGCCAACCGCTGGCGGCGGAGCGTGTCAGCGGCGACGTGAGCTGGGAAAAGTACGCCAATTACTGGCTGGTGAACGGCAGCAGCTTGCGCCTCTCCGGCGAGGACGGACGTGGGACCGGCCAACTCAACCTGCATTTGCCACACGACCCCGCGGTTTCTCCGATACTGAAATTGCGCGTGGATTTTCAGGACGGCAATGGGGCGCGTGCCTCGCGTTACTTTCCGGTTGCCCATCTTTCCCCCAAGACTCTGGCCTGGATGGAACGATCCTTCCTTGGCGGTGAAGTCACCAAGGGTTATCTGATATATGACGGCCCGATCCGGGAGTTTCCGTTTGACCATGGCACGGGAACATTCGAGCTGCGCGGCCATGTGCGTCGCGCCGTGTACAGCTACCTGCCCGGGTGGGAGCCAATCCGCCAGGCGGAAGCCGACGTGACACTCAAAGGTTCCGAGGTGACAGTGACCGGTACCGGAAAAATCGGCAAGCTCGATGCCACCCAGGTGGTTGTTCATTCCCGTGCTTCCGGCGACGGATATCATGTAGTGCACGTTGTTGGCAAGTTGAGCGGGCCCCTCGACGAGACACTCAAAGTGCTGCACAGCGTGAAACCCGACGCCGGCACCCGACGTTGGTTGACCTCCCTCCCGTCTGGATTGCAGGGCTCCGGTGACGGCCGGCTCAGCCTTGATATCACGATTCCGCTGAGCGAGGCACATCAGGCGAGTTTGCAGGGCGAGTACCGGTTCATGAAAAATGCTTTGCAAATCGCCGGCTCGCGGGTGGCCGTGGAGGATATTGAGGGTGTTGTAGGATTCACGGAAACCGGGATTCGCGAAGGCCAATTGCGCGCGCGAATTTTAGGAGGTGCAACCGTGCTGGCGGCGGCGCAGCAGCAGAAGGACCGGTTGGTGGTCCACGGGGAAGGCTCCATCACGGCACAGGGCCTGGCGCCCATCGTGGGCGCGAAGGTTGCCCCGCACTTGAGCGGCCATATCAATTGGTCCGGGAGCTTGCAGTGGGGCAAGGAGATCAACGATCTACGTGCCGAAGCGAATCTGCGCGAGTTCAAGGTGGCGCTTCCGCCACCGCTCAACCGGCCCGAGGGACTGGGTGACGATAAACTTGTGGTGCAGACCGAGTCGACACGGCGCGACAGAATTCAATTGGGGCTCGGTTACGGCGACCGCCTGAGCGGCAAGCTGGTTTTTTCCAAGCTGGGTGAGGTGTGGAAATTTTCCGGCGGCCGTCTCGGCTTTGGGCAGGAAGATGTGGCGCCCCCCAAGGAACGTGAATTGCACATCAGCGCGAATCTGGGAACCGTGGATTTTGATCAATGGTGGCCGCTCTTGGGGGGCGGCGGTGTAGCGCCGGCGCCGCTCACACATGTCAGTGCCGATGTGGAGGCACTGACTCTGTTCGATCGGAAATTCGGCCAGGTTTCTCTCGATATATTCCGAAAAAAAGATGTTTGGAGCGGCACGGTCAGCGGCACTACCATGACCGGCAGGCTGCAGTATACCGCCAAGGGAGCTTCCGCCTTTGAATTGAATCTCGAGCGCTTGGTGGTTCCGGAAAAAATTCATCAACGCCAAGAAGCTCCCGTGGACCCGCGTCGCCTGCCATCCATCGTGGTGCGCTGTCAATCCTTCGAGATGCGCGACAAGCCGCTGGGCGAACTTGATTTCATGGCTGCGCCGGTCGAGCGCGGGTGGCGCATCCGGCGCTTCAACCTGACCCGCCCGGAGATGAAGTTCAATGTCAGCGGCAACTGGCTTTACGTCAACAATGCCCACGCGAGCGATTTCGATATCGAGTTTGAAAGTTCCAATCTGGGAGAAACGGTGACGGCGCTCGGCACGCCGGACCAGTTAGCGGGAGGTGAGGCACACCTTAAAGGAAATCTTTCCTGGCCCGGAACCCCGACGACACCCAAACTGGCGGAACTGAACGGTAACGTGGAGATGACGGCCAAGAAAGGCCGGTTCGTGCAGGTCCAGGCACGCGCCGGGCGTCTTTTCGGCTTGCTCGATCTTTCCGCTATCGGTCGCTACCTCACGCTCGATTTCAGTCCAGTGTTCGGCAAGGGATTCATTTACGACCAGATTCAGGGCAAGGTAAAAATTGAACAAGGCGATGCCTATACCCAGGGTTTTTCCATTCGCGGGCCGGCTACGCAAATCGATGTCGCCGGTCGCGTGGGTTTGGCGGCGGAGGATTACGATATTGCGATCGAAGTCCTGCCGAAACTGAGCGATACAGTGACCATCGCGACGTGGGGTTTTTTGGGCCCGCAGGTGGCGGCCGCCGTGCTCGCGGTGCAGAAGCTTTTTAAAAAGCAGATCGATGCGGGTACCCGCGTTACCTATGTGGTCAAGGGGCCGTGGAACAATCCGGTGATCACCAAGATGATCAAAGGCAAAGTCGTCGATACCGAGAAAGAAACCGTTGAAGGTGCCGAGGCTGCGAGTCAGTGATATTCTAGCAAGATGAAACGGAATTTCTTTTTTTCTCCACGGTTCTCCCTGTCCCGGGCGTGGGTCGCGGAAGTCTTGTTCCGTCCCATCGGGCGTAAGGCATTTGCGCGCGCAGGCATCGCATGACGCGCGTGGCAGCGGTACAGATGTCCTCCGGCCCGAAAGTGCCGGAGAATCTCGAGGCGGCCGGGAAGCTGATCGCGGCCGCGGTGGCGGACGGCGCCGAGATCCTGGTGCTGCCGGAGAACTTCGCCCTTATGCCCATAAGTGATGCCGACCGTCTAACCTACGCGGAGACGGACGGAAAAGGCCCCATTCAGGATTTTCTCGCGGCCCAGTCACGCCAGCATAAAGTCTGGTTGGTCGGCGGCACGTTTCCTTTGCTGGGAAAAACAAAAGGCAAATTGCGTTCAGCCTGTCTCGTGTACAACGACCGGGGCGAGCGCGTGGCGCGCTACGATAAAATACATCTCTTCGACGTGGAGCTGGACAATGGCGAGAAGTACCAGGAATCGAACAGCTTTGAAGCCGGCCGAGAGGTCGTGGTAACCGACACCCCACACGGCAAACTCGGGCTCGCCGTGTGTTACGACCTGCGTTTCCCCGAACTCTTCCGGCGCCTGCTGGAGCAGGGCGCCGAAATCTTCGCCGTGCCTTCGGCCTTCACCGCGCACACCGGAAGAGCCCACTGGGAAGTGCTGGTGCGGGCGCGTGCGATTGAAAATCTGGTGTACGTCATCGCCGCCGCGCAGACCGGGCGCCACGCCAACGGTCGTGAAACGTACGGCGACAGCCTGATCGTGAATCCCTGGGGCGAGGTGCTGGCACGCCGCGCCAAAGATCCGGGCCATGTGATGGCGGAGTTTGATCGCACGCATTTGCATAACATGCGCACCAGCCTGCCGAGCATTCGCCACCGGAGGTTGCAGGCATGAGCGCAAACACATTAACGCTGGCCCGTCAGTCGCTGCTGGAGCCCGCGGGCCTCGGCGATGCCGAGCTTGCGCGCCTCATGGGGCAACTCATGTCGGGCCGCCTGGATTACGGCGATCTTTATTTCCAGTACAGCCGTCACGAGGCCTGGTCACTCGAGGAAGGCAAGGTCAAATCCGGCACCCACAGCATCGAGCAGGGGGTGGGCGTGCGCGCCGTGGCCGGAGAGAAAACCGGGTTTGCCTATTCCGATGATATTGTTTTACCTGCGCTGCTACAGGCCGCAGGTGCCGCGCGCGCCATCGTGCAGCAGGGCGCTGCCTCGAACCTGCCCGCGGCGTTTCGTGGCGAGACGGGACGCAAGCTTTACCTGCCGAATGATCCGCTCGCAAGCCTTTCGGATGATGCCAAGGTGAAATTGCTCGAGCGCGTGGAAAAAGAGGCGCGCGCCCAGGACCCGCGCGTGAAACAGGTCATGGCGAGCCTCGCCTCGACGCACGAAGCAATCTTGGTCGTGCGCTCGGACGGTGTCATCAGCGGCGATGTGCGCCCGCTGGTGCGGCTTAGCGTCACCGTGATTGTGGAGAGCAACGGCCGGCGCGAATCGGGCAATGCCGGCGGCGGCGGGCGGTTTGTTTACGACTATTTCAACCAGGAAGATCGCGCGCTCGGTTACGCGCGCGAGGCCGTGCGCCAGGCACTGGTGAATCTCGAGGCCGTGGACGCCCCCGCCGGGACCATGGCGGTGGTGCTCGGCCCAGGCTGGCCGGGCATTCTGCTGCACGAAGCCATCGGCCATGGGCTCGAAGGCGACTTCAATCGCAAAGGTACCTCCGCGTTCGCCGGGCGCATCGGGCAGCGCGTGGCCTCCGAGCAGTGCACCGTGGTGGACGATGGCACGATTCCCGATCGGCGCGGCTCGCTCAACGTGGACGATGAAGGCACGACGACGCAGCGCACCGTGCTCATCGAAAACGGCGTGCTGAAGGGCTACATGCAGGACACCATGAACGCGCGCCTGATGAAGGTGGCACCCACCGGCAACGGCCGGCGCGAATCCTACGCGCACCTGCCGATGCCGCGCATGACGAATACTTATATGTTGAATGGCAAATACGATCCGAAGGAAATCATCGGCTCGGTGGAAAAGGGTCTGTACGCCGTCAATTTCGGCGGCGGCCAAGTGGACATCACCTCGGGCAAGTTCGTCTTCTCAGCCAGCGAGGCCTATCTCATCGAAAACGGAAAGCTCACGCGCCCAGTCAAGGGAGCGACCCTGATTGGCAACGGGCCGGACGTGCTCACGCGAGTCTCGATGGTCGGCAACGACATGCAGCTCGACCCCGGGGTGGGCACCTGCGGCAAGGAAGGCCAGAGCGTGCCGGTGGGGGTGGGCCAGCCCACGCTCAAGATCGACGGCCTCACCGTCGGCGGCACGCAGTCATGAGCACGAGTGTTGTCGCCTCTCCCGCAGTCGCGGACAAGACTTCGCGCACGCGCCTCATCGGTGTCGTCGAGCAGGTATTGGCGGAGGCGAAAAAATCCGGCGCCACCGCGGCCGAGGCCGGGGTGAACATAAGCCAGGGTCTCTCCGTCACCGTGCGCTTAGGGGAAGTGGAAACCATCGAGCACACGCACGATAAGGGCATGGGGGTCACCGTTTATTTTGGAAACCGCACCGGCTCGGCCAGCACCACGGATTTCAGCGACAAGGCCTTGCATGAAACCGTTCGTGCCGCCTGCACGATTGCCAAATTCACCGCCGAGGACGACTGTTCCGGCCTCGCCGATCCGGACCGGTTGGCGAAAGACATCCCCGATCTTCAATTGCATCATCCCTGGAATCCGGGTACGGACAAGGCCATTGAGCTAGCGCGCGAAGCCGAAGCCGCCGCGCGCGCGATGGACAAGCGCATCAATAACTCCGAGGGCGGAAGTCTTTCGACGCACGAAGGGTTGGATGTGTACGGCAACAGCAATGGATTTCTCGGCACGGTGGCCGGCACGCGCCACAGCCTGTCGGTGAGCATCATCGCGCAGGATGAATCCGGCATGCAGCGTGATTACTGGTATACCGTCGCGCGCGATGCAAAGAACCTGGAAACCCCACTTTCCGTCGGCGAGACCGCGGCGCGCCGTGCACTCTGGCGCCTGGGCGGCAAGAAACTTTCAACGCGCCAGTGCCCGGTGTTGTATGAAGCGCCGCTGGCCGCGAGTCTTTTGTCGCATTTCATCAGCGCGGTGCGCGGAACGAGCCTCTACCGCCAGGCTTCTTTTCTTCTGGACAGTCTGGGCAAGCCGGTGTTTTCCGACTTCGTGCGCATCCACGAGCAGCCGCATTTAAAAGGCGCGCAGGGCAGTGCCGCGTATGACAGCGAAGGTGTGGCGACACAACCACGCGACCTCATTCGTGACGGCATCCTGCAGGGCTACGTGCTCGATTCCTATTCCGCGCGCAAGCTTAAAATGCAAACCACCGGCAACGCCGGCGGCGTGCACAACCTCACGATCGATCCGGGCAAGGAGGATCTTCCCGCGCTCATGAAGCGCATGAACACGGGTTTATTGGTGACGGAACTCATCGGTTTCGGGGTCAACTCCATCACCGGTGATTATTCCCGCGGTGCCGCCGGTTTCTGGGTGGAGAACGGCGAGATTCAATACCCGGTGGAGGAAATCACCATCGCTGGCAACTTGAAGGACATGTTCCGGCAAATCGTGTCCGTGGGGAGTGATGTCGACACGCGCGGCAATATCCGCAGCGGGTCGATACTTATTGAGAACATGACGGTGGCGGGGAGTTGATTTAAACGAAAATTTCGGGGTGATCGAAAAATGCCCAATAAAAATCACTTCGACTCCTAATATTTCTCTAGATAGGGTAACCATGTTGAGGACGTCTGGAGAAAGAAAAGATTGCGTTGCATAAAATTTAATCCATCCGTCCCTGGCGTTCAGCGCGGCAACCACTGCACCACCTGTTTAATTTCGACCACTTCTTTGTAACCGGCAGGCAAGGGAGCGCCTAACAGCTTTCCCCCTTTGCGCCGCAGCCGGAGTCCTCTACACTCGGCGGCGATAAAGGGAAATCATCATGCCTAGGGCGCGCAAGCCTAAGAAGCCGAATCACCTGAAACACGTCCTGGCCGCGTTTGAAGCCGGTGATGTCGCGCAGGTGCATGCGATTCTGGCTGATCTTCACCCGGCGGATATCGCTAACGTCCTTGAAGGCCTGCCCCCGGAGCCGCGCACCACCGTTTGGGCGCAGGTCGACAACCAGCACCGCGGCGAAGTGTTGCTGGAACTGCCCGAGGCGGTACGCACCGATCTCGTCCAGCAGATGGACGATAAGGCGCTGGTCGCCTCCGCCCGTGCACTCGACATCGACGAAATTGCCGACCTTATCCCGGACCTGTCGGATGAGGTCATCGCCGAAATCCTGTTCGATCTCGACAAGCAGGACCGCCAGCGTCTGGATGCCGTCCTGTCCTACCCCGAGGATACCGCCGGCGGCCTGATGAACGTGGACGCCATCACGGTGCGCGAGAATATTACGGTCGAGGTGGTTTTACGCTATCTGCGCCGTCGTGGCGAGCTGCCAGAGCACACCAACCGGCTATTCGTGGTGGACAGAGCCGACCGCCTCGTGGGCGAACTCAAGGTCGCGAATCTATTGACCGCCGACCTGCAAGCCCGCGTGTCACAGATCATGGAGCGCGGGGACCTGGTCAAATTCAGCGCGCTCACGCCGGACAAGGACGTGGCGCTGGCCTTCGAGGATTACAACTTGATCTCGGCCCCGGTGGTGGATGAGAACAACCGCCTGCTCGGGCGGATTACGGTAGACGACGTCGTGGACGTCATTCGCGAGCAGGCCGACCGCCAAGTGCTGGCGCCGGCCGGTTTAAGCGAGGAGGAAGACATCTTCGCGCCGGTGGCACGCTCGAGCCGTCGGCGCGGCGTATGGCTTGGTGTGAATCTCGTCACCGCCGTCATCGCCTCCTGGGTGATTGGATTATTCGAGCAGACCATCCAGCAGGTGGTGGCACTTGCGGTGCTGATGCCCATCGTCGCCAGCATGGGTGGCAACGCCGGCACGCAAACGCTGACGCTGGTGGTGCGCGGCTTGGCGGTGGGCACGATCTCGGAGAGCAATGCACGCCGACTGCTTTCACGCGAACTCATGATCGGCGCCGTCAACGGGTTGATCTGGGCGCTGGTGGTCGCGGCGGTGGCGGTGTGGTGGTACGGGAACATCATGATCGGTGTCCTGATTGCGGCCGCCATGGTCATCAACCTCGGATTTGCCGCGCTCTCCGGAGTCGCGATTCCCTTTGCCGTGCGCCGCTTCGGTGTTGATCCGGCGCTGGCGAGCGGCGTGATTCTGACCACCGTAACGGATGTTATCGGCTTTTTCGCCTTCCTGGGCCTCGCCACCCTGTTTCTCATCTGAAAATCCGCTCCGGGCGCGGGAATTCGCCCGTATGCTCCGTGAAATCAGCCATTTATCCGGGCGAATTTGCGATGCCGCGCACGTGTGCCATATTTTTAGGGTAGAGACAGGAATAGGAAAAATGCTCCCCAATACCATTCAACTCATCAGTCAGGCAATCAAGGAAAAGCGTTGCATCGCCCTGCGTTATCACGATCAGCGCCAGATTCGCGTCGTGGAGCCGCACGCGGTGTACACGGACGAGCGCGGTGACCTGGTCATGGACGCTTATCAAACGCGCGGACATTCCGCCTCCGGCCGTCCGCCGCCGTTCTGGCGGCCGTTTCGTATGAACAAGATTACTGCCGTGTCGGTGCTGAAAGAGACGTTCCAGCCGCGTATTTCTGAAGGTTTTAGCGCCAATCGGCTGAAGTACCGTAGCGGTCTGGTCGCGATCGTGCAGGATGTCCAGCCGGCTTTCGCCTATGTTTACCCGGCCCAGACCACAGAGATCGGCCCGCACCTGCCGGACAACGTCAGACGCTGATCTAAATATTACCGCTTCTAACCCTGGCCGGCTCAATGCCGGCTTTGTTTTTCCACCAGCGTGTGGACCTGGTGCGTCTCGCGCACCTTCAGCAGATCCCGCGCGAAGCGCTTAAGCTGACCGACGTCGGCCTCGCGCACGATCTTTTTCACTTCCAGCATGGTGGCCGGGTGCATGCTGAACTCGGTCAACCCAAGTCCAAGCAGCAAGCGGGTGTAGCGCGGGTCGCCCGCCATTTCGCCGCACATCGCCACCGGGATGCGCGCCTTCTTCCCAGCCTGAATCGTGATCGAAATCAGGCGCAGCACCGACGGATGCAACGGGTCATAGAGATAGTTCACGGCGTCATCCACGCGGTCGATGGCGAGCGTGTACTGGATGAGGTCGTTGGTGCCGATCGAGAAAAAATCGAGATAAGGTGCGAACAGGTCCGCCGACACCGCGGCCGCCGGCACCTCGATCATCCCTCCGATCGGGATTTTGGCGTTGAATTTAACGTGCTCGCGCTTCAAGTCACTTTTGGTTTCCTCGATCAGATCGAGCACGCGATAAAGTTCCTCCTGGCCCGACAACATGGGGATCATCATCTTGACCTTGCCGAAGGCCGAGGCGCGCAGGATGGCGCGTAATTGTGGGCGAAAAAGCGTCGTGTCGTGCAGGCACAGCCGCACCGCGCGCAGGCCGAGCGCGGGGTTGACCGTGATCGCGGCCCCGGCGCGCCCGCCATCCACTTGTTTGTCGGCGCCAAGGTCGAGCGTGCGGATGGTCACGGGCTTGCCCGGCAGCGATTTGATCACTTTGACGTAGGAGCGGAACTGCTCCTCCTCGTTCGGAGGCTCCGGGCGGTTCATAAACAGGAATTCCGTACGGTACAGGCCGATGCCTTCGGCGCCGGCTTGGGCCGCGGCGCGCACGTCGGCCGGCAGTTCGATGTTGGCCTGCAGGCTGATGCGCTTGCGGTCGCGCGTCACTGCCCGGCTGGTCTTCAAGCGGTTCAACGCACGCTTTTGTTTGGTGATGTCTTTCTGCCGTCGCCGGTATTCACCGATAGTCGAGCGGTCGGGCGCGATGATGATCATGCCGCGCTTGCCGTCGACGATCAGTTCCTCGCCGGTATTGACGTAATGGGTGGCGCTGTGCGCCGACACGATCGCGGGGATGCCAAGACTGCGGGCGAGAATCGCGGTGTGTGAAATCGGCCCGCCGAGGCTGGTGACAAAGGCGCGCACGCGGTTGTGCTTGAGCATCACCGTGTCAGCCGGCGTCAGGTCGTCGGCGACGATGATCTGGCCTTCCGCCATTTTCTCGTGCTCGTCGTAATTATGTTGCAGCAGGTTGCGCAGGATGCGGTTGACGACCTGACCCACGTCAGTTTTCTTGTTGCGCAGATAGGGATCGTCCATCTGCTCGAAAATCTCGCTTAAGATTTCGCTCTGGGTCTTCAGTGCCCATTCGGCGTTGCACTGCTGCTTCTGGATCATTTCGGCCGGCGCCGTGGAGATCATCTTGTCGTCGAGCATGAGCAAATGCGCATCGAGGAAGCTCGTGGCCTCCGGCGGCGCATTCGCCGGGATATGCTCGCGGATGGCCATCAGTTGGCGGCGCGAGGCCTCGACCGCGCGCTGGAAGCGCATCACTTCCTCCTCGAGATATTCCCGGGGAATGACATATTCCGGAATGTCCGGCAGATCGAGCTGCAGCACGAATGCCTTGCCGATGGCCACGCCGTCGCTGACGCCGGTACCGTGCAGGGCTAACATGATCTCAAGACTATCGAGGGGAGCAAGTTGGGCTTCATCATCTACTCGCCCTCTCCGAAGCGGTTGTATATCAGCTCGGCCAGCGATTCCAGCGCCTGATTCTCGTCCTTGCCGTCGGCACACAGCTCGATTTCCGCGCCCTTGGCAGCCGCCAGCATCATGATCCCCATGATGCTCTTGCCGTTGACCTGTTGGCCGTTACGCTTGAGCAAGACCTCGGCGCTGAATTCGGAAGCCAGACTCACAAATTTCGCGGACGCACGCGCGTGCATCCCGAGCTTGTTGATGATGGTGATTTTCTGGCAGCGCATTATTTCGGTCCCTGCACCTGGCTGGGGTTGGCGGCGCAGATGATCCCGCCACAACCGCCGCCGAGGGCCTTGTCGATCAGGTCATCCATCGCGCTGTGCCGGTAATTCAGCACGCGCAAGAGCATGGGCAGGTTGATCCCCGTGATCAGCTCGATCGTCCCGCGTTTCAGCAGTCGGCAGGCGACATTCGTGTGGGTGGCGCCGTAGACGTCAGCCAGGATCAGCACGCCTTCGCCCCGGTCCACCTTCTGGATGCTCTGGCGCAACGAGGCCTCGATTTGTTCGAGCGGCGCCGAATGGTCGAACTCAGTGGCCTCGAGCTGCGGTGGCCGGCTACCGAGGGTGTGCACCACCGTGGCGATCATGCCGGCGCCGAGATTTTTTTCCGCGAGGATGAGCAATCCGATCATGGGCGTCTTTGATACCGTATTCAATTGGTCACGACGCTGCTATTCAATTCCCGGTGGCGCACCTGCGTTTTCACGCCCTTGCCCGAAAAGTGCTCCGCCAGGCGGCGCACCAGGTAGACCGAGCGATGCTGCCCGCCGGTACAGCCGATGGAGATGGTGAGGTAGGTGCGGTCCTCGCGCTCGAAGCGCGGCAGCCATTTTTCAAGGAAGCCGCGAATTTCATTGAACATCGCCTCGACATCTTCATGTTTTTTAAGAAAACGCACAACCGGCTCGTCCAGGCCCGTGTACTGGCGCAGTTCGGTCTGCCAGTAGGGATTGGGCAGACAGCGCACGTCGAACACGTAATCGGCGTCAAGCGGTGTGCCGTGTTTGTAGCCGAAGGATTGAAACAGGATGGTCAGGCCCGCGGTCTCATCGCCACGCGCGAAATTCCGCACCTGCGCGCGCAGCTCATGTGGCGTGGTACGGGTGGTGTCGATGCGCAAGACGGCCTCGAACGACAGAGGATCGAGAAGTTTTTTTTCGGCGCGTATCGCCTCCACCAGGGGGGTCTCGTGATCCGACATCGGATGCTTGCGCCGTGTTTCCTTGAAGCGCTTGACCAGGATGGAATCCTCGGCCTCCAGAAAAATGATGCGATATTGAATGCCGCGCGTACGAAGTTCGCCAAGGCTTTTCGGCAGGTCGGCGAGAAAGGCACGATTGCGCACATCCAGGCCGATGGCCACGTTCGGGATGGCTTGGTTGCGCATGTCGGTGAGCAGGCCGGCGAAGTGCGGCAGCAGTGCCGCGGGCAAGTTATCGATGCAATAAAAGCCGATGTCTTCCAGGGACTGGAGCGCAATGGATTTTCCGGAACCGGACAGGCCGCTGACGATGAAGAAACTCATTCAGTCCACTTTATTGCGCGCTTTGTGCAGTGGATCTGCCGCGGACGCCGCGAAGTGGCGCGGACCGCGGTTGTTCATGTGATCCGTGTGACGCTTGATGAATTCCTCGAGCGGGTCGAATCCCCACATGCGCAGGATGTAGGCGCGGGTGGCGGTTTCCACCAACACGGCGAGGTTGCGGCCGGGACCAACGAACAGCGCCACTTCCGGTATCTCCACATCGAGAATGCGGCGAGTCATCTGTTTTGACTGGAGACGGTCGATCTTGCTCAATTTCATGCGTTGCATGGTTTCGAGGCGCACGATCAGGTGCAACTTCTTCTTGTGCCGGACGGCGGTCTCGCCGAACATCAGGCGCACGTCCAGAATCCCTAAGCCGCGCACTTCGAGGAAGTCGGACAGCAGCGTGGGGCATTGGCCCACGATCACGTCCGGTCCGACCCTTACGAATTCCACGGCATCGTCTGCAATCAGCCGGTGGTTGCGTGACAGCAGTTCGAGCGCGAGTTCGCTCTTGCCGATGCCGGATTCGCCGGTGATCAGCACTCCCATGCCCATGACTTCCATGTAAACCCCATGCACGGTGGTGCGCGGCGCCAGCGCCCGGGTGAGGTAGTACTGGAGATGATCGATGACCAATGGGCTCGGAAGTGGAGACGAAAGCAGGGCGAGCGAAGCCGCCTCGGCGGCGGCGGTCAGGCTGGCGGCCTTTTTGCCGTTGGCGATGATCACGAGCGAGGTTTTGTCGCAACCGAAAAGTTTGTGCACTACCTCCGCGTGTTCCGCCTCGGTGAGCTTTCGGAGGTAATCGAGTTCCGCCTCGCCGATGACCTGGATGCGGTTCGGATGAACGAAGTTGAGATGGCCCACGAGGGCCATGCCCGGGAATTTCGCGGTCGTGGGTTCGAGCAAGCGGGTCTTGCCGGCCTCGCCCGCCACCCACTTGAGATTAAGCGGTACCGATTCAGCCTCGAAGAGATCGTGAACCGTGACTACCGGTGTGGTCTGAAAATCAGCGATCGGGCCGGATTTCAATGCGGTCGATGCGCCGGTGGATTTCTTCCGTGGTTTGCGCCGCAAGCAGCGGTTGCCTCGTTAGGTTTCAGAATAATTCTGCACGCCGGTTCGGGACGGGCAGGGCGGATTTCATTGTATCAGGTTTGACGACAGGGGAAGGGTCCCGTCCCCGGCGCGGCCGGGTGTGCACAGCAATGGCCGGATCAAACCAGCGACTTGCGCTGATTGGAAGGGGGGATGTTCATGGACTCGCGGTATTTGGCGATGGTCCGGCGGGCGACATTGATGCCCTGCTCGGCCAGGATTTCGGCGATCATGCTGTCGCTGATGGGTTTGGTGGAGGTCTCACTTTCCACGAGCTTCTTGATGATCGATCGGATTGCGGTCGCCGAGCAGGTACCGCCGTCCGCGGTGGCGACGTGACTGGAGAAGAAATACTTAAGCTCGAATATTCCACGCGGGGTCAGCATGTACTTGTTGGTAGTGACGCGCGAGATGGTGGACTCGTGCATGCCTACGCTCTCGGCGACATCGTGGAGCACCAGCGGTTTCATGGCCTCCGCCCCATGATCAAAGAAGGCGCGCTGTCGATCGACGATGGTGCGGGCGACCTTGAGCAGGGTTTCGTTGCGCGAGATAAGGCTCTTGATGAACCAGCGCGCCTGCTGCAACTGGTCTTGCAGGTAGCGGTTGTCGGCACTGGAATCGCCGCGGTGGATCATCTTTTCATATTGGTGGTTGATGCGCAGTCTCGGCGATACATCCGAATTGAGTTCCGCACGCCACACGCCGCGGATTTTCCTGACGATGATATCGGGCACGACATACCCGGCTTGTGACGAGGTGACAGAGCTCCCCGGTCTCGGGTTGAGCCCCTGGATCAGCTGGAGGGCCGACTGCAATTCCTCCGCGGAGAGCTTGAGCAGGCGTCGCAGCTGGGCATAATCCCGGGTGGCCAGCAGCGCCAGGTTCGCCGGGGTCGCGAGTCCCTTCGCCGCTTTCACTTCCGGGGCGTCGGGTGAGAGCATTTTCATTTGCAGTTGCAGGCATTCAGCCAGGTCGCGTGCCCCCACGCCCAGGGGGTCATAGTTGTGAATCTGGTGCAATACCGCCTCGATTTCATCCAATTCGATGGCATGATTTTTCCCCAGCGCCTGCTGGATTTCTTCGAGCTTGCAACTCAAGTAGCCGTCTTCGTTGATGGCATCGATCAGGGCCAGGGCGATCTGCTTGTCGGTGTCGGAAAACGGCGTCATCTGCATTTGCCAAAAAAGATGGTCGCGCAAGGTTTGCGGCGGGCTGTTGCGGGCGTCAATGTCGGGGTAGTCGTCATCGGAACCGGTGCGGTTGGACACTGGGGCTGTCATCGGTTCAAAGGTATCGTCCCAATCGGTTTCGCTTTCCTCGCCGGGGTCGGCATCGGCGGCGGGCAGCGCGTCCACTTCATCGGAGGTCTCGCTCGTGTCTTCGCCGTTCGCCTCTGCGGAATCACTCGTGGACAATTCTGTGTCGTTTTTGGCGTCCGGGAGTTCTTCGTCGCGCTCATTTTCCTCGAGCAAAGGATTGCTTTCGAGCGCTTCCTGGATTTCCTGCTGAAGTTCAATCGAGGACAACTGCAGCAACCGGATCGCCTGCTGCAGTTGGGGGGTAATGGTTAAATGCTGACCCAGTTTAAGGTCAAGTGACTGCTTCATATTGCCAAAGTTCTTTCAATAAGCCGCCCGGCCCGGAAAATTAAACAGGTACTATCCAGAGTTTAGCCCATTCCGCGGCGGAAAAGCGTTAATCTTCATACGGGCATGAATTAAAACAGCGGCTATAATTGATCTCTACCTCCGAAAAAAGTTATTTCCTTCTCATAGGCGAAAGTCTTCACCTAAATATACTTTTTTAACAGCATCATTATACAAGATATCTTTCGGCGAGCCGGAGGTCAGCAACCGTCCGTCGTTCAGGATATAAGCGCGATCACAGATCTTCAGGGTTTCGCGCACGTTGTGATCGGTGATGAGGACACCAATCTGGCGCTGTTGCAGATGCTTGATCAACTGTTGGATTTCCAGAACGGAGATCGGATCCACGCCGGCGAACGGTTCGTCCAGCAGGATGAAACGCGGCGCAGTCGCCAGGGCGCGCGCAATTTCCACGCGTCGCCGCTCGCCTCCCGAGAGACTGACACCAAGTGCGTCGCGTCGCGCAGTAATATTGAGATCGTGCAGCAGTTCCTCGAGAATGCGTTTGCGTTCTGAATCCGGCAGCTCGGTCCGCGTCTCCAGGATGGCCATGATGTTTTCATGCACCGTCAGGTTGCGGAACACGGACGGCTCCTGCGGCAGGTAGCCTAATCCTAAGCGCGCGCGTTTATGCATCGGCAATTCCCCGATGTTTTCCTCGTTGAGGCGGATGGTGCCGCTATCCATCGGAACCAGCCCGACAATCATGTAGAAACAGGTGGTTTTGCCCGCGCCGTTTGGGCCAAGCAGCCCGACGATCTCGCCACTGTGGACCTCAAGAGACACATCCTTGACGACCTGCCGCCCGCGGTATTCCTTGGTAAGCCCATTGGCCATCAGCCGGCTTGCCGGCATCTTCGGCTCGGCGGACACGGCTTTGTCTCGCATGCGTTTGATCTGACGAATCTTGTCGTTCATACGCGTATCAGGGGCGGGGCGTAATTTCCGATTTCGGTTGACGGGGTTGTATGACCGCATGCACACGGCCATTGTTTTTTTCATTACCCGAGGCGCTCAAGCTTTTTGAAATAAGATCGTAGTGCAGCACATCAGCGGTGAACAGGTCTTCCCCGCGCCACAGCGAAACCTGGCCGATCATGTCGATCTTCTTCTGTGAGAAATGGTAATCCACCCTTAACGCCTCAGCCCGGAATTCCTCACGTTCCCCGTCGGAACCCTGATGCAGCTTGACGGGTTTGCCCGTGGCACGCACGAGTTCGGCTTTGCGCTGACGTGTTTGAATCTCGATTCGATCCGCCCGGATGGATAACCGTCCCTGCTCGGCCACGACATCACCGCGGTAAACCACCGTGCCGGTTTTGTCGTTGGCCTCCACGGAACGTGCGTTGATCCGTATCGGCTCATCTAGGGTGCTTTCGGCGGCATTCGCTGTGATTGTTGAAAACCATAGCGCCAGGAGGCAGCAAGCGAACTGTAAACGGACGTTTTGTGGTTTCATGGGAATCACGGATCGAGCAGGATTTTCATCTTGTCCACCCGGATATCACCGCCGGCGCTGCGCGGATCGCGCCCCCGGGAGGAGATCGTGTTGCCTTCCAGAATGATTTCGCGCCTGTCCTTCGGCATCCAGCCGGTGTCGGCGCGGGTGTGGGCCGGCGGCGACCCTTCGCGATACTGGACGAGATAAGGTTGTTTCAGGGTGGAGCTGCCGTCATCACCGTAATGCGTGAGGTGCACGGCGGAAAGGCTGTAGCGCCGCCGTCCTAGGGCATCCATGACGGTGACGCTGAAATTCTCGATGGTGTAGTCGGGATCATGACGTAATTTCCCATCGAAAGTCTTTTCCGGAATCGAGACCGTGCGGGTCAACCACCAGGACCCGGTTGCGAGCAACAGCAGCGAGGCGGCGACAGCCAGGCGTTTGGCGTCCAGAACCATTACGAGGGCGGCTCTTTGCCCGAGAGATACCGTTGCATCTCTGTGTGATAAAGACCATGGGCGTGCAGCAGCATGTCGCAGACCTCGCGCGCGGCGCAATAGCCGCCGATGCTCGGCGTCACCCAGTGGGCGTGTTGTTTGACCAGCGAATGGGCATTCTGTACGGAGACGGCCAGACCCACCCGCAGCATGATGGGCAGATCCACCACATCATCGCCGACGAACGCAGTCTGCTCGGGCTTCAACTTCAGTTTTTTGATCAACTTCTGATAGACCGGCAGCTTTTCCTTGCAACCCTGGTAGACGTGCCGGATTTTGAGATCCTTCACCCGGTGTTTCACCACGTCAGAAGTGCGGCCGGTGATGATGCCGACATCGATTCCGTTGCGCTGCAGCATCTTGATTCCGTGCCCGTCGCGGGAATTGAAGGCCTTGAATTCCAGCCCGTCATCGCCGATCACGAGGCGCCCGTCGGTAAGCACGCCGTCAACGTCGAACAGGAGCAATTTCACCTTGGCGGCCAGCGCGAGCACTTCGGGTTTCACTTCGAACGACGGGGCCAGTATCTGGTTCATGATCAGATCACGCCGGCGCGGAAAAGGTCGTGCATGTTGAGTGCGCCCAGAACGTGGTTTTTGTCATCGACCACGAACAGGCCGTTGATTTTCAGCGATCGCATCAACTGGACAGTTTCAGCCGCCAGCCGATCAGCGCTTGTCGTTTTGGGGTTGCGTGTCATGACTTCCGTGATTTTCACGTTGTAGACGTCGATGCCACGGTTAAGCACGCGCCGTAAATCGCCGTCGGTGAAAATGCCCACAAGCGCGCCCTGGTTATCCACCACACCGGTCATGCCAAGGCTTTTGCCGGTCATTTCCAGCAGTGCTTCACGCAGGCTCGCCGCTTCGCCGACTTTCGGGATGGCGGCACCGGTGTGCATGACGTCGCCGACATACAGCAACAGGCGGCGGCCCAGGCTCCCGGCCGGGTGGGCGCGCGCGAAGTCCTCGCGCGTGAAGCCGCGCGACTTCAAGAGCGCCACCGCCAGCGCATCGCCGATGGCAAGCGCGGCCGTGGTGCTCGCGGTCGGCGCCAGGTTATGCGGGCACGCCTCCTTGTCCACGCCAGCAAACAGGATGGCGTCGGCCTGACGGGCGAGGCTCGACTCGATTTTCCCGACCAGGGAAATGAGTTTCACGCCCATGCGCTTGATGATCGGAAGGATGGTAAGGATTTCCGCGGTCTCGCCGGAATTGGAAATCGCGAGCACGATGTCGATCGGCATGATCATCCCGAGATCGCCGTGCGAAGCCTCTCCTGGATGAACGAAGAAGGCCGGCGTACCGGTGCTGGCAAGAGTGGCGGCGATCTTGCCGCCGATGTGCCCCGACTTTCCCATGCCGATCACGATCACGCGCCCTTGGCAGGCAAGGATCAAACGACAGGCTTCCGCGAATTGTCCGTCCATGCGCCTGGCTAGCGTCTGCAACGCCTCGGCTTCGAGCTGGATCACTTCGCGTCCCAGCTGCTCGAATGAAGAGGATGCACTCATGCGTTTCGCGATTTACGTGGCTTCAGGTAATCTTCCGGGGAGTATATCGAAACGGCCGCGAATATCCCATGGAGCCAATCGGCTTTCACGGCATTCTGATCCTGCTTGGCATGGCGGTGGTGCTGGTGGCACTTTTCCGCTATCTGCATCTGCCGCAAATTCTGGCTTACCTGTGCGCCGGTATCATCGTGGGTCCCTACGGCATGGGCTGGATCCCCGACCTGGAAGGCACGCGCTACCTCGCCGAGTTCGGCCTCGTGTTTCTGATGTTCACCATTGGCTTGGAATTCTCTCTGCCCAAGCTCATTGCCATGAAGATTATGGTGTTTGGTCTCGGCGGTGCGCAGGTGTTGATTAGCTCGCTGGTATTCGGCTTCGTCGCCTGGTTGTTGGGTGTTTCCCCCGAGGGCGCCATCGTCATCGGCGGCATGTTGGCCATGTCTTCCACTGCGATCGTCATGAAGCTCATGACCGAGCGCATTGAGCAGAACTCGCGCCACGGCCGGTACTCCATCAGCGTGCTGCTGTTCCAAGACATCATCGTGGTCCCCTTTCTGATTGTGATCCCGGCGTTGGGCGGCGATGCGAACCAATCGGTGTGGGCAGCGCTAGGCTGGGCGCTGTTGAAAGGCACGATCGTGCTGGTCGGGATATTCATCGTCGGTCGCTGGCTGTTGCGACCGTTCTTTCACGAGGTCGCCTCCGCCAAGTTGCGCGAATTTTTCATGCTGGCGGTATTGCTGCTGACGCTCACCGCAGCGTGGATCACCGAGGCAGCGGGCCTGTCGCTGGCGCTCGGGGCGTTCCTGGCCGGCATGATGATGGGCGAAACCGAATACCGACATCAGGTGGAAGGCGACATCCTGCCGTTCCGCGATATTCTGCTCGGACTTTTTTTCGTGACCATCGGTATGATGCTGAACCTGGGAACCTTGCTCGAGCAGTGGCCCTGGGTGCTGTTGTGCATTGCCGCGATCATCGTTTTCAAGACGCTGCTCATCCTCGGGCTTGGTCGCCTGTTCGCCATGGAAACCGGAGTGGCGCTGCGCACCGGGCTGGTGTTGTCACAGGTAGGCGAATTTGCCTTCGCCCTGTTTCTGCCGGCCAGCCAGTTCAGTCTCTTCAGCGAGGAAGTGGCGCAGATCGTGCTGGCGTCGGTGATCCTCAGCATGATGGCGGCGCCACTTATCATCCGTTACAACGGTGTCATCACCAAGCGCCTGGTGCCCGGGTACCGTCACCGGCGCGAAAGCGATCTGGATGTGATTCGCGCCGAGGCCATCGTTGCGAACCAACACGTGATCATCTGCGGTTACGGTCGTAGCGGTCAAAATCTCTCCTGGATGCTGGAGCAGGAGGGCATTCCGAGCCTCGCGCTTGATCTCGATCCGGTGCGGGTGCGCGATGCGCGCGACGCCGGCAAACCCGTGGCCTACGGCGATTCCACGCGCCGCGACGTGCTTGAGGCCGCCGGCCTGCATCGTGCCACGGCGCTGGTGATCAGTTTCCACGATACGCACGAGGCGCTGAAGATCCTAGAAACCACACGCCTGGTGCGGCCGGACATGCCAGTGATCGTGCGTACCATGGACGATGCCGATCTCGAAAGGCTCAAGGCCGCGGGCGCGACCGAGGTGGTCCCGGAAAGCCTCGAAGGCAGCCTGATGATGGGTTCGCACCTGCTGCTGCTCATGGGCGTGCCGGTGTCGCGTATTGTGCGGCACGTGCGCGACGTGCGCACCGACCGCTATCGCATGTTGCGCGGATTTTTCCATGGAGAAGACGTGGACGAAGGCAAGGATCCGCACGCCTACCAGGAGCGGCTGCATTCCATTGTGCTGCCGGCAGGCGCCTACGGCGTGGGCCGGCTGATCGCCGACCTGCATCTCGAGGAGGCCGGCGTCAGTGTCAGCGCCGTGAGGCGCGGCGGCATCCGCGGGCCCGAGCCTGCACCCGAAACCAAGCTGACTACGGGCGATGTGCTGGTGCTGTACGGCGCACCCGATGCCTTGGAACAGGCGGAAAAGATCCTGATGGAAGGATAATGGGTCACCGTCATCGGGAATGCCCAAGGGGGGCGATGGACAGACAGCTTACGTTGTATCCGGTCTTCGCAATGGTCACGCTGACCTTAATTGTGTGGATCTCGGTGTATATCACGCGCGTGTGTGAGATCTGGAATAAACGCATCTCGGTGCAAAAACTTGCCACCCGCTCGGGCGCTGGCCAGATGCTCAAAAATGTTGCCGGTCCCTCGGACAACCTGCTCAATTTGTTCGAATTGCCGGTGCTGTTCTATGTGCTGATGGTTCTCTTATTCGTAACGGACCGCGGTGATGGCATATATCTCGCGCTCGCCTGGGGTTATGTGCTGTTGCGTGCCATCCACAGTTTCATTCACTGCACCTATAATTGCGTTCTGCATCGCTTTAGCGCCTATCTTGTGAGCTCCCTGGTATTGTGGGCGCTGTGGTCGGCTCTGGCGTGGCAGGTGCTTGGCGGCGCATGAATTTCAAGGATTACTTCTCACGCCATGCCGGCGATTATGTCCGTTACCGCCCGGAATATCCCGATTCCCTCTTTGATTTTCTCGGCAAAGCGGTAAAGCAT
>JAOTWF010000029.1 GCA_029863005.1 Gammaproteobacteria bacterium
GCAACGTCCTCCAACATGGCTTTGCGGCGGTCACCAAAGCCCGGAGCCTTGACGGCGCAGACCTTGAGAATGCCGCGGATGTTGTTCACCACCAGAGTCGCCAGGGCCTCTCCCTCGACGTCCTCGGAGATGACCAGCAGCGGACGGCCCTGCTTGGCCACGCCTTCCAGGATCGGCAGCATTTCACGGATGTTGGAAATTTTCTTGTCGTAGATCAGGATCGACGGATTCTCGAGCTCGGCGCTCATCGTTTCCTGCTTGTTGATGAAGTAGGGCGAGAGATAGCCGCGATCAAACTGCATGCCTTCCACGGTATCCAGGTCGTTCTCGAGGCCGGAACCTTCTTCGACCGTGATCACGCCTTCCTTGCCGACCTTATCCATGGCATCGGAAATGATCTTGCCGATGGACTCATCGGCATTCGCGGAGATCGTGCCCACCTGGGCGATTTCCTTGGGGTCAGAACAGGGCTTGGAGATTTTCTTCAGTGCCTCGACGGCCGCCACGACAGCCTTGTCGATGCCGCGTTTCAGGTCCATCGGGTTCATGCCGGCAGCGACGGACTTGAGTCCCTCGCGCAGCATCGCCTGCGCCAGTACGGTGGCGGTGGTGGTGCCGTCGCCGGCCACATCGGAAGTCTTGCTGGCGACTTCCTTCACCATCTGTGCACCCATGTTTTCGTACTTGTCCTTCAGTTCGATTTCCTTGGCGACGCTGACGCCGTCCTTCGTGACCGTTGGGGCACCGAAGGATTTTTCCAGCACCACGTTACGGCCCTTGGGTCCGAGCGTGATCTTCACCGCGTCGGCCAGGATGTTGACGCCGCGCAGCATGCGCGTGCGGGCGGGATCGCCAAACAATACGTCTTTAGCAGCCATAGTTTCCTCTCTTCAAAATTCGTTTAAGTTAAATTACTTCTCGACCACGCCCATGATGTCTTCTTCACGCATCACGAGCAGCTCTTCGTTGCCGACCTTGACCTCGGTGCCGGAGTACTTGCCGAAGAGGATCTTGTCGCCGACCTTCACGTCCAACGGACGGACCTTGCCGTCTTCGAGAATCTTGCCATGACCCACGGCGATGACCTCACCCTGGATCGGCTTTTCCTTGGCGGTGTCGGGGATGACGATGCCACCGGGTGACTTACGCTCTTCTTCGAGACGGCGCACAATCACGCGGTCGTGCAGCGGACGGATATTCACAGTAGATTCTCCTTTAATCGCGGGTTTTACACTCATGTTTCTCTCCTTATTCAATCTTTCCAAACGGCTTGAAACTGAAAAACTCTGAAAAATCGCGTGCCTGGATTGTTAGCACTCAGTTCAGGTGAGTGCTAATGATAATCGGGGATGCCGTCTTGTCAACCGGGGAAAATATGGGGGTGCTAAAGCTCAGTCCTCCCGGCGGGATTCCCCCTCCAAGGGGGTGCGTGCCGACTCGTCTGTCCCGGAATACTGGTGGATAATCGTGCCCTCAAGGCGGGCATGCCGCAGGTAAGCCTGAATAATCAAGCGCCGCAACGGGGGGATCAGCAGCACAAACGCCGCCACATCGGTCAGGAAACCCGGAATCAGCAGCAATACCCCGGCCGCCAGAAGCGCCAGGCCCTCCAGCATGCTCAGCGCGGGAGACTCGCCGCGGGCGATCATGGCCTGAACGCGCGTGGCGGTGGCGAAACCTTGGGCCCGTACCAACCAGATGCCGAAAACAGCACTGGCCAGCACCAGCAACAGGGTCATGCCCACACCAAGGCGGGAGCCGACCTGGATGAATACTGCGATTTCGGCTACGGGGATGAGCAGCAGTACTAAATACAACATATTGGCAGCGTCCAGTAATCCATAACCGCAGCTTAACCCGGTTGGACACGGCATGACATCCGGGACCTTTCAAGCCACGCATTCGTTACAATTAGCGAATAAACTTGAAGCCCGTGCCGTCATCATGGCGGTCATTTAAACGCCAAATTGGATGAAACAGCATGAGTACCAATTGGTTTTCACGACCTGCCCCGACGCCGAGGCGGCGGAACGCATTGCCCAGGCGCTGGTAAACGAGCACCATGCCGCCTGCATCAATATCCTCCCCATCGTCAAATCGGTCTACCGCTGGAAGGGCCAGGTGGAGTCTGCGGCCGAGTACTTGCTTATCATCAAATCCATGACACGCGCCTTCGATAACATTCGTAACCGCATTCTTGAACTGCATCCCTATGAACTTCCTGAGATAATCGCGGTCCCTGTGGCAGACGGTCACCCCGATTATCTCGCCTGGATTCAAAACCCGGACAAGACATGAACAACAAACTCCTGGCTGTGCTGCTGGTCCTGCTGCTGCCGTCTGTCCACGCAGCCGCGCCAGAAGACGAGCTGCTCGAACCCGATAAGGCCTTCAGCCTGTCCACGCGCGCCGTGGACGGCGCAACGCTCGAAGCCAGCTGGAAGATTGCTCCCGGATACTACATGTACCGGGACAAGTTCAAATTCGAGTCGCTGGACGGTACCCGGCTCCAGGAACCGGTGATCCCGCGCGGGAAGATAAAAAAAGACCCGCTCTTTGGCGAGGTCGAGACCTACACCAAGTCCGTTACCGTACGCATTCCGTACACGCGTGCCGAAGGTGCCGCCACGTCTAGACTGCGCATCACCGCGCAGGGATGCAACGAGCCAGTGGGCGTTTGTTACCCCCCCATCCTCAAGGAAGTGGATTTCAAACTTCCGCCGGGCAAAGCAACACCTACTGTCGCACCCGCCGTACCGCAGGTGGTGACGAAGGACAAGATCACTTCCCTCAAGGACCTGACACGCGGCCTCGCGCCCCTCGGGGACGTTGAGCCGGTAGATCCAGAAAAGGCTTTTCGAATAAATGTCCTGGCGATTGACAACACGACCCTGTTGGCGCGCATCGAGATAGAAGACTGCTGTTACCTGTATCGCGACAAAACCGGGTTCAAGCTGCTCGACGCGAGTGGCGCGCCGTCAACCGATGTGCGCCTTTCCGGCTATACCTTGCCACCCGGCAAAATCAAGATTGACGAGTTCATTGGCAAAACCGAGGTCTTCGAGAAGGGCTTCGAGACGGTGTTGCCGATCATGGGCCTGGGCGGCGCTGAACGCAATCTCCAGCTGAAAGTTATGTACCAAGGCTGCTCGGAGAAGGGGGTGGCCATTTGTTATCCGCCCGCGACGAAAACCTTCGGGGTCCAGTTCCGCGGCGGTGTCTTGAGCGCTGCAGACACTTCGCTGTTGCCGCCCTCCACACCCGCCCGATCCGTAGCGGAGCGCGATCAAAAAACCATGGTGATCGCGTTGTTGGCCGCCTTCGGGGCGGGATTGCTGCTCACTTTCACCCCCTGCGTGCTGCCCATGGTGCCGATCCTGTCCAGCATCATCATCGGCCAGGGAGATACCCATATCAGCAAACTGCGCGGTGGGCTGCTCTCCTACAGTTACGTGCTCGGCACCGCCGCGACCTACACCGCCGCCGGCGTCCTCGCGGGATACAGTGGTGACCAACTCCAGTCCTATTTCCAGAACCCCTGGGCCATTGGCACGTTTGCCGTGCTCCTGGGGCTGCTCGCCTTGTCGCTGTTCGGTTTTTACGATTTGCAGATGCCGAGCTTCATCCAATCGCGCCTGCACCAACGCACGCATCACGGAAAGAGTGGCTCGTACATCGGCGTGTTTGTTCTCGGTCTCATTTCGGCGCTGATTATCGGTGCCTGTGTCTCGCCAGTGCTGATCTCGGTGCTCGGTGTCGCCATCGCCAGCAAGGATCCGGTGCTCGGCGGCGGCATCATGTTCTCGCTGGCGCACGGACAGGGCGCGATCCTGGTGGCGCTCGGCGTGGGCGCCGGTTTCCTGTTACCCAAGGTGGGAAAATGGATGGACAGTGTGAAGCATCTGTTCGGCGCGTTGCTGATTGCTGTAGCGATATACCTGCTCGGCTACCTGCCGGATGTGCCAGTGCTGTTCCTGTGGGCGGCGTTCTTCATCATCTCCGGCGTCTATCTCGGCGCAACCCAGAGCCTGCCGGAGGGCGCGAGTGGCTGGCGTACCTTGTGGAAAGGCGTGGGCGTCTTTTTGATGATCTGGGGCGTGTTGGCGCTGCTCGGGGGATTTGCCGGCAATCGTGATGTCTTCAGTCCGATGCCATTGTCCACCCAAATCGCTGGCAAGACATCAAGCGCCTCGGCTCCCGCGGAGGAACACCTGTTCGTGCGGGTGAGCAATCTGAGCGATCTTGACAATCGGCTGGCCGCCGCGAAAAACGCGGGTAAGCCGGTTGTCCTGGATTACTACGCCGACTGGTGCGTCGACTGTCTGCGCATGGAAAAGGCCACCTTTGCTGACCCACGCGTGAGCGAGGAATTGCGCCGTCGCTTCGTGACGTTGCAGGTCGACGTCACCGATCCGAACCACCCCGATGGAAAAGCCATCAAGCAACGCTTTGGTGTTTACGGCCCGCCGGCCATGCTATTCTTTTCCGCCAATGGACAAGAGCGCCGGGAACTCCGTACCTACGGCTTCCGCAACGTGGAAGAATTCTTCGCCCTGCTGCGCCAAGTCTGAACGGCTTTCCGCCTGACAGATGTCATCCACCTTCAAGAATTTCCTGATGCTGATCCTGGCAGTGCTGGCGCTGGTCGTCGGCTTCTGGGCATCGAAAGCGCTCCGCGCACCCGAGGTAACCCCCGTCACGCTGACCTACGGTGGTGGATCAATGATCAATTTCACGCTCCCCGAGCTGGACGGAAAAAGGCATGCACTGGATGAGTGGCGCGGCAAGGTGATTGTGCTGAATTTCTGGGCGACCTGGTGCCCACCCTGCCGCGAGGAAATCCCCTTGCTGGTCGATCTCCAGAAAAAATACGGGGCAGACGGCCTCCAGGTCATTGGCGTTGCCATCGACAATAAAACCGCGGTGATGCTGTTCCGGCAGTCCGCCGGGATGAATTACCCTATTCTCATGGGCGACGATGACACCCTGCAACTGCTCGCCCGCTATGGCAACAGCACAGGATCGCTGCCGTATAGTGTCATCATTGACCGCAGTGGTTCGATTGCGGTACGGAAATTGGGCCCTTTCACGGATATCGAGCTAGAAAACCTGGTCAAGCCATTGATTGGGGCGCTTAATTCTGGAAAATCCAAAAATTCCTAGAAATATGCAGTTATCTTACGTAAATTTTATCTAATTTCGTCTATCTTGTAATAATGAATTTATTACTAGACACGGTTGTGTATCAACGGCAGAATATACAAACGAAGAAGATAGAGACAAATCTCTACAAGAAACCTGAAGTTAATGACAATTAATCCCTATTTCACCGTGCAAGCCACGGTTATTTTCTTTCACGTATATAAATTATGGCTGAAATCTTGGTACTAAACGGTCCCAATCTTAATCTGTTGGGTTCCCGCGAGCCGGAGCATTACGGCACCAGCACACTGGAAACAATTAATCAGCGGCTGGCTAAACAGGGCGAGGCCGCCGGGCATCGCATCAGCTTTTTCCAGAGCAATGCCGAGCATGAACTGGTCGGGCGGGTGCAACAGGGGATCAAGGACAAGGTCGCCTTCATCCTGGTGAATCCCGCCGCGTTCACGCATACCAGCGTGGCTTTGCGCGACGCACTGGCGGCGGCGCATATCCCGTTCATAGAGGTGCACCTGTCGAATGTGCACGCACGCGAGACGTTTCGCCAACATTCCTACTTTTCCGATCTCGCTGTCGGTGTCATCAGCGGTCTCGGCGCCCAGGGTTACGAACTGGCGTTGGCCGCCGCCATAGAACGCTTGAAAAACTAGGGAAGACGCATGGACATACGCAAAGTCAAAAAACTAATCGAGATGTTGGAGGAATCGAGTCTCGCTGAAATCGAAATCCGCGAGGGGGAAGAAGCCATCCGCATCAGCCGGTCCAGCACCACCGGCGCGCCGGTAGTGCACATGACTCCGGCGCACGTGGCACCGGCGCATCCCGCCCCGGCGGAGGGCGCGCCGGTTCCGGCCGCCGCGGTTCCGGCCGCCGCCCCGGCCGGCCATGCGGTCGCCTCGCCCATGGTCGGTACCTTTTACCGTTCCTCCACACCCGGCGCCGCGCCCTTCGTCGATATCGGCAGCCAGGTCAATGTCGGCGACACCCTTTGTATCATCGAGGCCATGAAGATGATGAACGAAATCGAGTCCGACAAGGCCGGTGTCATTAAGTCTATCCTCAAGGAAAACGGCCAGCCGGTGGAATACGGCGAGGCCCTGTTCATCATTGAGTAATTCATGATCGAGAAAGTCGTCATCGCCAACCGCGGCGAGATCGCGCTGCGCATCCAGCGCGCCTGTCGCGCACTCGGCATCCGCACCGTGGCCCTGTACTCCACGGCCGACCGTGAGGCCAAGTACGTCAAACTCGCGGACGAATCGGTGTGCATCGGCCCACCACGCGCCACCGACAGCTACCTGAACATTCCTGCAGTCATCAGCGCCGCCGAGGTGACCGACGCCCAGGCGATTCACCCGGGGTACGGCTTCCTCTCGGAAAACGCCGATTTCGCCGAGCGGGTGGAACAGAGCGGTTTCATCTTTATCGGTCCGCGCGCCGAGACGATCCGTCTTATGGGTGACAAGATTTCGGCCATCAAAGCCATGAAAAAGGCCAGCGTTCCCTGCGTGCCCGGCTCCGACGGGCCGGTCACAGGTAACGACAAGGAAGTCCATCGGATGGCCGCGCAGATCGGATACCCGGTGCTGATCAAGGCCGCGGCTGGCGGTGGCGGCAAGGGCATGCGCGTGGTGCACACCGAGGCTGCGCTGCACAACGCCGTGGCGCTCACCAAGTCCGAGGCCAAGGCCGCTTTCGGCAACGATACCGTGTACATGGAGAAGTATCTCGACAACCCGCGTCACATTGAATTCCAGGTGCTGGCCGACACCCACGGACACGCCATCCACCTCGGGGAACGCGACTGCTCGATGCAGCGCCGCCATCAGAAAGTGGTCGAAGAATGCCCGGCGCCGGGCCTCCCGGAAAAACTGCGGCATAAAATTGGCGAGCGCTGCGCCGAGGCCTGCCGCAAGATCAGTTACCGCGGGGCCGGCACCTTTGAATTCCTTTACCAAAACGGTGAATTCTATTTCATCGAGATGAACACGCGCGTGCAAGTCGAGCACCCGGTCACCGAGATGGTCACGGGCGTGGACATTGTTCGCGAGCAGCTGCGCATCGCCGCCGGTGAAAAATTGCAGTACCGCCAGAAGGACATCCAGTGGCGCGGACATGCCGTCGAGTGCCGCATCAACGCCGAAGACCCGCGGACATTCGTCCCGTCACCCGGCCGGATCGATGCCTGGCACCCGCCGGGCGGGCCGGGCATCCGCGTGGACTCGCACGTGTACGACAACTACTTCGTGCCGCCCTACTACGACTCCATGATCGCCAAGCTTATCGCCTACGGCGACACGCGCGAAATGGCACTGGCGCGCATGCGCATCGCGCTATCGGAAATGATCGTGGGCGGCATCAAGACCAACATCTCGCTGCACCAGGACATCATGAACGACGCCGCTTTTATTAAAGGCGGCGTTAACATCCACTATCTACAGAAAAAGCTTGGTCTCTAAAGACCAAGCCTTCACGCGATTCGACCCGTGTTATTTCGCCACGATCCAGGCGGCGATTCTGTTCACCACGTTCAGTTCGATACCGTTGAATCCGTGATGGGCGAGGGCTTTACACGGATCGCCTTGGTTGTCTCCGCCACGGAATGTCTGCAATTCCTTGCGGGCGACGCCGTCAAGACGGTTCATGAGCTTGGGCATGTCGCTGAACAGGCATTTCTTGCACCCATCCTGCTCGTGATGCACCACCAGCACCGGAAGCTTCAGTTTCTGCACCGGCATGTCTGGCACCGGTCGTCCCTTGTTGTCACTGAGTATTGTCGAGGTCAACACCAGTCCATCCGGACCCACCGTGCCGACGGCGAGTTCGATGGCGACATGCGCAGCGGATTGGGTGCCGCGGCTGGTACCGATCAGCCACACGGGCACCTGTGCCTGGGAGCGGATCCAGGCAATGACCGCCTGGATGTCGGTAACGTGTTCCGGCGTTTGGCGAAAATCATCAAGATAAGGCGCGCGCTGGCGATCCGAGGGGGCGTCGACGACAACCACCATCATCCCCTTGTCGGCGAACAGCTCACGGGTGCGAACGAGGAAATTGTTTTTTCCCCAACCAAAATCCCCGCTCGACGTGATCTGCAATCCACCGTGACCGCCGGCAAACAGGATCGCCGCCGCCCGGGGGGTGGGGGGTATCAGGAGCAGAAACCGCTGGGTAACGCCGGCTCGCGTAGGGATATCCACCACACGCTGGGATATTTCCCCGACAGCCGGTTGCACCGTGCCAAGAACAAATACCACGACCAGTATCAACCGTTTCATTCAGCGTTCCCTAGCGTTATCGTCAAATGTCGACTGATGTCTTATCACAAGCTAATCAGAAATCACTGATCAGGCGGCAGCCAAGAAAGGGCGAGACCAGCCAATCAAGGAAATGGCTTCACCCACAGTGACACATTCGATAAACCGACCATCGGACGCGAAAGCAGCGCTACGAGGGCCGGTTACTTCGAATTGGCTATCTTCTGGACGTGATCATGAATCTTGAAGAACACGATCATCAGTTCGCACCAGATGCGCGCCGCGACGGCGCCGCCGACTGTGATTAGGATCCCCTTGATGAAACTACCAAAAGTAATATTAGCGGCGCCGTAAAGAAATATTGATCCGAGCCCCGACAGCAGAACGAATACCAGCAACAACCAGTACACGATCGTGATGATCTTTGGGGTGAGCATGGCATCGAAGAAAATAACATCGCGGAAGTTCATTTTATTTCTCTCCTTATCAGTTGGTAACGGATGAAACATCAACACGGCATGACCCGAGGAGGCCATTCTGGCTGCTACGGCGCACGGATAATTAAGGCATTCAATCCACGTCCGAGCGGCGAAGACAGCCAGTGCCAGCCTTCACGACCTGAATCCAGCCTTCGCTTCGGATGGGAAATAACAGATAATGCGGCGCTTCTCCCGGAGCGCCTTAAACTGCCACCTCTTCCCGCACTCTACCCCCGTCTCGTCTGGAGCGTCAATTTCATTAGCCCTGGCCTGTAAAATCAATTTTTTCAATCAATATATTCCTGCGAAATCATCACCTATGTCCTGGCTTAAATTGAAACTTCGCGTGGATCAGGAACACGCAGAAGCGCTGGCAGAGGCTCTCGAGGAATGGGGGGCACTCTCGGTGACGCTCGAGGATGCGGCCGATCAGCCGCTGTTCGAGACCCACCGGAATAAAAATCCGCTTTGGTTCTATGTTAGCGTCACTGGCCTGTTTCCGGAGCATACCGATACCGACGACATCCTCGCTCGCGCACGGGAGATATTGAACCTCCCTGAATCACCGGCGCATGAAATCGATTTGCTCGGCGATGAAGACTGGGCACACTCGTGGATGGCGCACTACAAACCGCTGTTGGTCGGGCGGAATCTTTGGGTGGTGCCAAGCTGGTGCACCCCCCCGGAACCGAACGCCGTCAATCTCATCCTCGATCCGGGTCTTGCATTCGGCACCGGGGACCATCCGACCACCGCGCTGTGCCTCGATTGGCTCTCCGAACAAAAGCTCGCGGGCAAAACTGTCCTCGATTACGGATGCGGGTCAGGCATCCTCTCCATCGCCGCCATCAAACTGAAGGCGCGAAAGGCCTATGCCGTGGACATCGACGCACAGGCACTTGAGGTCACACGCCGCAACGCCGTGCACAATGGCATCAACACCGAAATGCATGTCATGCGGCCTTCCGAATTGCCGAAGAATTTCCAGGCTAACATCGTGATCGCCAATATCCTGCTCAGGACGCTGATCGAACTGGCCCCGGAGATCAAGGCGCGCGTCCGTCCGGATGGCTGGCTGGTGCTCTCGGGCCTGCTGGGAGACGATCAGGCCGTGGAGGTGCGCCCGCACTACGAGCCACCGTTTGAATTCACACGGCGCGAAAAGCAGAAATGGTTCTTGCTCGCCGGCCACAAGCCGGCCGAAACCGGCTAAGCTCCGGAATGATGGTCATACGAATGGAGTAGGACGACTAATCACATGACAAGACGAACGAGCGATAGCGAGTAGGGCTCCATTTATGTACACACAATGCCCCGCCTGCCATACGATCTTCAAGGTCACGCCCGCACAACTCGATGTGCGCGGCGGCATGGTGCGCTGTGGCATTTGCTCTGCCATCTTTCACGCCGAAGAACGAAAGATAAACGAAAAGCCCAAGGCTGAGCGGACCGAAGCCGCCCCCAAAGAAGAAAGTCCGGTACCGTCAAACGATAAGCATAAGCGCTCGGGAAGAAGCCGGCGCCGATCCGGGAGACGCCGAGCCGACAAGCTGCGATTCATCGATGAAAAACTGGCACGGGAATCCGGCATTCCCACCGTCACGAAACAGCCACTCTTTCTAAAGTCGCGGTTTCATGTCAGCTCTTTGTTATGGGGATTCGGGAGTCTGGTGATGCTGGTTTTGCTCGCCGGACAATTCGTCTACTTTTTTCGCAATGAGCTTGCCACCATTCCGACCTGGCGGCCCGTGCTGGTGGATATCTGCCAGTACGCCGGTTGCGAATTGCGCCCGTTGCGGGACATATCGAAAATCGAATTGCTGCAGACCAGCATCGCACCCCATCCACAAGTCGAAAATGCCCTGCGTCTGCGCGCCACGCTCGTCAACCGCGCGGCGTTTCGCCAGGCCTATCCCTGGATGGAGGTAACACTCACCAGCAACGCCGGCCAGGTCATCGCTCGTCGTGCCTTCGCGCCCATACAGTATTCGGAAACTCCTTTGGAAGCCGCACTGACGCCGAATGTGGTCGCCAACGCCCTGCTGGATGTTACCAATCCAGATGGAAAAGCCGTTGGTTATGAAATACGGCTGGTCACGCCCTGACCGGGAGCACCATGCTCAGAAGTGGTGCAAATATCTCGTTAAAAAAATCCAACCCCGTAGCGAAATGAACCGTTTTCTCGTTTCACGCACTTAACAAATTGAATTCGAGTGTAAATAAATGACATGCCTTTTTTATTGTTGTGATATTTCCTGTGTCAACATCGGCAATAAAAAAAATTTTTGCCGTTCATCGAATTCCCTCTTCCCTGCACTTGGAGTTTCTGGTTAAGATTGCTGCCCCTTTCCGTCGTCCAGGGTAGAGAAAGCCGATCATGAGAATCGGACCCTATAAACTGAAAAACAATCTGTTCCTTGCTCCCATGGCCGGCGTCACCGACAGGCCCTTTCGCCGCCTGTGCCGGAAACTCGGTGCCGGCATGGCCGCCTCGGAAATGGTGTCGTCCAATTCCCTGCTGTGGGGCAGCAAAAAGACCCTGCGCCGCGCGGATCACGCCGGCGAAGAAGACCCGCGCGCGGTGCAGATCGTGGGCAGCGACCCTGCCATGATGGCGCAGGCCGCGCGCTACAACGTGGATAACGGCGCGCAGATCATCGACATCAACATGGGCTGCCCGGCGAAAAAAATCTGCAATGTGTACGCCGGCTCGGCGCTGATGCAGAATGAAAAACTAGTCGCCGAAATTCTTGAAGCAGTCGTGAAAAGCGTCGATGTTCCGGTAACGCTCAAGATCCGCACGGGCTGGGATCGCGCCAATCGCAATGGACCATCGATCGCGCGCGTTGCCGAGGACTGCGGCATACAGGCGCTTGCCGTCCACGGACGTACGCGCGCTGATGCCTTCCAGGGCGATGCCGAGTACGACACCATCTCCGCCATTAAGGCGGCCGTGAAAATCCCAGTGGTCGCCAACGGCGATATTTCCACACCCGAAAAGGCTGCCTTGGTGCTCACCTGCACGGGTGCCGACGGACTCATGATTGGTCGTGCCGCCCAAGGCAACCCCTGGATCTTTCGGGAAATTGCCCATTACCTGGCATCAGGCGATAAACTCGCCCCGCCGCCCGTCACCGAGGTGCGTGACACGCTGCTCGATCATCTCGAATCCCTCTACGCGTTTTACGGTGAATACAGTGGCGTACGCATGGCACGCAAGCACATCTCCTGGTACAGCAAGGGCTTGCGCGACGGCGCTGCCTTCCGCCATCGCATCAACCAGGTGGAAACTTGCGTAGCGCAACGGGCCATGGTGCGGGATTTCTTCGACCGCCAGGCATTGGAGCGGGCGGCATGACCCGGGATCGCAAGGCCCCGCTGGCCCCATGCGTGAAGCAATCGCTCGAGCGTTACTTCCACGACCTCAATGGCGAGAAAACCTCGGACGTATACGATATGGTGATCAGTGAGGTGGAGCGGCCGCTGCTCGAAATCGTCATGCGCCATGTCAAGAGCAACCAGTGCAAAGCCGCCGCCATCCTCGGCATCAATCGCAATACCCTGCGCAAAAAACTCAAGCAGCATAAGCTGGATTGATTCTCGCGATTGCGGAAGACGGGCGGCGGAACTTAAAATACGCCCTTACCAACTTCCGTCATCTCCATTCTGCGTTCTATGACGACCATCCGGCGTGCGCTGATCAGCGTTTCCAACAAGACCGGCGTGGTCGAATTCGCACGTACAATGAAGCTCCTCGGCTTCGAAATCCTGTCCACCGGCGGCACCGCAAAACTGCTCGCTGACAATGGTATCGCGGTCACCGAAGTGTCGGACTATACCGGCTTCCCGGAGTTGCTCGACGGTCGCGTTAAGACGCTACACCCGAAAATTCATGGCGGCATCTTGGGCCGGCGCGACCTCGACAGCCATGTGCAAGCCATGAAACAACGCGACATTCCGCCCATCGACCTGGTCGTGGTCAATCTCTACCCGTTTGAGGAAACCATTGCGCGCCCGAACTGTGCGCTTGAGGAAGCCATTGAAAACATCGATATTGGCGGGCCAGCGTTGCTGCGCGCGGCCGCCAAGAACCATGGAGCGGTCACTGTCATCGTCGACGCTGCCGACTACTCTCCGGTCATTGAGGAAATGAAAACCCGGAATGGCGCCGTGAGCAATGCCACGCGTTTCCGACTCGCCACCAAGGCCTTCGCGCATACCGCGGCCTACGACGGGGCCATTGCCAATTACCTCGGCCGCGAAAATCCGGGCGGCAAGCGTGCCGAATTCCCGGACACTTTCAGTATGCAATTCAAACACGCCATGGGGATGCGCTATGGCGAAAACCCGCATCAGAAGGCGGCGTTCTACGTCGAACGCCGGCCTGTCGAGGCCTGTATCGCGACCGCACGGTTATTGCAAGGCAAGGAGTTGTCGTTCAACAATATCGCCGACGCCGACGCGGCCTTGGAATGCGTGAAATCATTTGAAGAGTCCGCCTGCGTCATCGTGAAGCATGCCAATCCCTGTGGCGTCGCCGTCGCCGACACGTTGCTCGACGCCTACCAGCATGCCTACGTCACCGACCCGACCTCGGCCTTTGGCGGCATTATTGCTTTTAATCACCCGCTGGACGCGGTCACAGCCAAGGCCATCCTCGAGCGCCAGTTTGTGGAGGTCATCGTCGCCCCCGCCATCCATGATGAGGCAAAACGAATACTGGCGAGCAAACCTAATGTCCGGGTGCTCGAAACCGGCACCTGGGGTGCCACGCGCCCGCCACAACTGGACTACCGCCGTGTCACCGGCGGTCTGCTGGTGCAGGACGCCGACCTGGGACAGGTCACGGTGAAAGAACTCAAGGTCGTGACGAAACGCCAGCCGTTACCGCAAGAAATCCGCGACCTGCTGTTCGCATGGAAAGTTGTCAAGTATGTCAAGTCCAACGCCATCGTGTTCTGCAAGGAAGGCCGCACCCTGGGGGTGGGCGCGGGCCAAATGAGCCGCGTCTACAGCACCCGCATTGCCTTGATCAAGGCCACCGATGCCAGCCTGGAATTGCGCGGCAGCGTCATGGCCTCGGACGCCTTCTTTCCGTTTCGTGACGGCCTCGACCAGGCGGCCGAAGTCGGCGTCACCGCCGTCATCCAGCCGGGCGGCTCAATGCGCGACAAGGAAGTGATTGAAGCCGCCGATCAGCATGGCATCACCATGGTGTTCACCGGCATGCGCCACTTCCGGCACTGAAGCACGCCCATGAAAATCGCGCTCGCCGAGACCGAGGCTGACATCGCACGCTGCTACCCGGTCATGGTCGAGTTGCGGCCGCATCTCAAGGCAGCGGAGTTCACGGCACGGGTACGAAAGCAGCAGGCCACGGGCTTTTATCTGGCTTATCTGGAGGATGCGGGTGAGGTGCGCGCCGTGTCCGGGTTCCGCTATCTGGAAACGCTGGCCTGGGGCAAAATCCTCTACGTGGACGACCTGGTGGCGGACCCGGCACAACGCTCGCGCGGGTATGGTGGCCAGCTTTTTGACTGGCTGGTGGCGCAGGCGAAACAGAATAATTGTGATGAGCTTCATCTCGATTCCGGCGTGCAGCGCTTCGGCGCCCATCGTTTCTATCTTGCGCGTCGAATGGACATCAACTGCCACCATTTCGCCCTGAAACTCAAATGAAGCAAAAAGTTCTGGTCATCGGCGGCGGTGGTCGCGAGCATGCACTGTCATGGAAAATCGCGCAGTCTTCCAAGGTCGAAAAAGTCTACGTCGCCCCCGGGAATGCCGGCACCGCACGCGAGGCACGCTGTGAAAACGTCACCATCGCCGCGGAGGACGTGGAAGGCCTGCTTCAATTCGCGCTCGCCAACAAAATCGAACTCACCGTTGTCGGTCCCGAAGCGCCTTTGGTGCTCGGTGTGGTGGACCGATTCCGTGCCGCCGGGCAACGCTGCTTCGGCCCGACCCGAGCGGCGGCCCAACTCGAAGGCTCCAAGGCGTTTACCAAAGATTTTTTGGCGCGCCACGAAATTCCAACCGCCGCCTACGGTAACTTCACCGATGCCGACGCGGCCGAGAGCTATATAAAGGAGATTGGCGCGCCCATCGTGGTCAAGGCCGACGGGCTCGCCGCCGGCAAGGGCGTGATCATCGCGCAAACAGTGAATGATGCCATCGCGGTGATGCGCGACATGCTCAAGGGCAATGTTTTTGGCGAAGCCGGCCATCGGGTGGTGGTGGAGGAATTCCTCACCGGTGAAGAAGCGAGCTTTATCGTCATGGTGGACGGCGAACATATCCTGCCGCTCGCCACCTCGCAGGATCACAAGCGCGTTGGTGATGGCGACACCGGCCCCAACACCGGCGGCATGGGGGCTTACTCCCCCGCGCCGGTGGTCACGCCCGAAATCCACCAACGCCTCCTGCGCGAGGTGATCGAGCCCACCGTGCGCGGTATGAGCCAAGAGGGACATCCTTATAGCGGCTTTCTTTATGCCGGCGTCATGATTACGCCCGACGGCACGCCCAAAGTGCTCGAATTCAACTGCCGCTTTGGCGATCCCGAAACCCAGCCGATCATGCTGCGCCTGAAATCGGACTTCATCGAACTCATCGAGGCCGCCCTCGATGGCAAACTCGAAACGGTGCAGGCGCAATGGGACAGCCGTGCCGCACTCGGCGTGGTGATGGCCGCGGGCGGTTATCCCGGCACGTACGCCAAGGGCGATGTCATCGCCGGTCTGCCGGAAACCCCAGAGACCGACCGCAAGGTATTCCACGCCGGGACGGCGCTAAAAGGCAAAGACGTGATCACCAACGGCGGACGCGTCTTGTGTGTTACCGCGCTCGGTGCCACCGTAAGCGCAGCCCAAAGACGTGCTTATGAAATCGTCAGCCAGATTCGCTGGTCTAAGGCGCACTACCGCCATGACATCGGTTACCGCGCCATCGCCCGGGAGCGGACGCGGTGATGTCCGGTAACCTCGCCCGGGCGGCGCGTATTATCAAGCATGGCGGCGTGGTGGCCTATGCCACCGAATATTGCTTCGGTCTCGGCTGCGACCCCATGAACCGTTCGGCGGTGTTGCGGCTGCTGCGCATCAAGCACCGGCCGGTACAAAAGGGCCTTATTGTGCTCGCCGCCAACCGGGAACAATTGGCGCCTTACGTGGAGGCCATCCCGCCCGATGTGGCCGACACCTGGCCCGGGCCGTATACCTGGTTGTTGCCAGCACGCACCGGCGTACCGGGCTGGATTACTGGCGAACACCCGCGGATCGCCCTGCGCATCACCGCCCACGCTCAGGCCGCCGCCTTGTGCCGGACAGTGGGCATGGCCATTGTCTCCACCAGCGCCAACCGCGGCGGCGGCCGGCCGACGCGCTCCTATCGCGATGCCGTGCGGCAGTTCCGGGGCGTGGTGGATTACGTTTTGCCCGGGGTCGTGGGCGATGCGCCGGCGCCCACGCCCATCCGGGATGCGGTAACCGGCGTGCTGCTGCGACCGGGCTGAACACCATGACAACTATCGATATTAATGTTGTGAAGGCCTACCTGCTCAATTTGCAGGATGCCATCTGCACGGCGCTGGAAAGCGAGGACGGAAAGGAAAAATTCCGTGAGGACAGCTGGCAAAGACCCGAGGGGGGAGGCGGTATCTCGCGGGTGCTGGCAGAAGGCGATATCTTCGAGCAGGCCGGGGTGAATTTTTCCCACGTCCAGGGGAAGAACCTTCCCCCTTCGGCGAGCGCGCACCGCCCAGAGTTGGCCGGGCGCTCGTTTCAGGCGCTGGGCGTCTCACTCGTGATCCACCCGCGCAATCCATACGTGCCCACCTCGCATTGCAACGTGCGTTTTTTCCTGGCCAAAAAAGCTGGGGCCAATCCGGTGTGGTGGTTCGGCGGCGGGTTTGATCTCACGCCTTATTATGGTTTCGAGGAAGACGCCATCCACTGGCACCGCACCGCCAAGGCGGCGTGCGATCCTTTCGGTCCGGATTACTACGCACGCTTCAAACAATGGTGCGATGAATATTTCTTCATCAAACATCGTAATGAACCGCGCGGTATCGGCGGGCTGTTCTTCGATGACTTGAGTGACAACAACTTTGCCCACGCCTTCGGCTTCATGCAAAGCGTGGGCGATCATTTCCTGCCCGCCTATCTCCCCATCGTGCAAAAACGCAAGAACATCCCTTTTGGTGAAGGCGAACGCGACTTCCAGCTCTATCGGCGTGGGCGTTACGTGGAGTTCAACCTGGTTTACGATCGCGGTACGCTGTTTGGACTGCAATCCGGCGGACGCACCGAATCGATCCTGATGTCGCTGCCGCCGTTGGTGAAGTGGCGTTACAACTGGACGCCGCCATTGGGAACACCCGAGGCGCGCCTGTATGAGATCTTTTTGAAACCGCGCGACTGGTTGGTGGCGAAAGGCTGATAGTGCTGAAGATAACGGCCCGAGGATCAGGGCAGGTGCGCGATCAGGTTACGCGCGGTGGTTTCGACCACGGTTTTAAAAGTGACCGCTCTTTCTCGGGACGTATCAAAGGCATAGTTCAGTTCCTCGTTCCCTTCCCAGGCGATGGTCCCATCCTCGCTGTCCCAGATCTGCAAAAATAACCTGATGCTGGCGGACTTGGTGTCCAACATGCGTATGCCAAGAAACCCCCATCGGTTCTGCGACCCTTGAAGAAAACTGGCAAGCTTGAGTTGAACCAGATAGCGCGTTCCCGTGGCCTCACCCACTTTCCTCAGTATGTCGCGCTTGAAGATGCCGGTATCGCGATAATCCTCGTACATAACCTTGTATTTCTCGGCGAGTCCGGCGCGATTGATGGCTCCCAGCGTCTCCGGAAGCGTGACGACGCGTACCGCGGGACGCTCCGCGACCAGTACCTCCGCAAAGGTGAGCGCCAGGGCCTGTTTGTCCTCCTCCTGCCCCGTCACCGTGGAGGGGGTAATGAAGGCCAGTCCGTAAGTTTGCAATTCACCCTGTTTCAGGGATATCGCCCGTTGCTGAACCGTTCCATGTATCTGGTGTGTGGTACAACCCGGAGCGGAACCGAGCACGACCAGTGCCAGGACACACCCTGCCACCACCTGACGACACAAGCCGTGTGGACTGACATGAAAATATTGTCTTTGCATATTTTTCTGAATCATGAGGATGGCGTATTCAATAATCTCGCGACGCCACTGGCGTACAACAATTCCAGTCCCGGATCTGGACTTTAATCAAAGCCGTTGCCCAATGCGACACGGCTAATATATCCAGTCTCCTTTTACTGATAAACCAAGCTCGAGCCTCGGGTACGTTCGAAGGCGATGCCCTGTGGTTGAGCGTCCATGCCGATCCCTGCGATAGTATGTCCATGCCTGACGGGTTACGAGCACGATGATCGTGCACCAATAATACCCAAGGAGGCCTCATGGCCAGCAACATGTTACCTGAAAACAAACATCCCACCCTGCGGTTGGTACCCATGGTCAAGGACACCAACGCCGCCGGCGATGTGTTCGGCGGCTGGGTGATGTCGCAGGTGGATATCGCCGGTTCGATCGTGGCCGTGCGCCGCGCCAAAGGCCGCGTGGTCACGGTAGCGGTCAATGCGTTTCATTTCGTCGCGCCGGTGTTCGTCAACGACCTGGTGAGTTTCTACGCCAAGATCGTGAAAGTCGGCACCACCTCCATCACGGTGGACGTCGAGGTCTATGCCGAGCGCAGCCTACGCACGCCGAGCCCAGGCGAGGTGGTCAAGGTCACCGAGGCGGTGCTGACCTACGTGGCGGTGGACGAAAACCGGAAAAAACGCCCCTTGCCTCCGGAATAATGCCGGCCTCTGGCAGGTGGACAGCCCGAACACCAACCACTAGTCTTTTTCTCATGCTCCGTCCCACGGCACTCGCCCTGATGACCCTCCTGCTGGGGTTTGCCCCCGGCCTGCAGGCCGCCAAGCCGCCTGTGCTCATGCTGCTGGAACACATCGAGGCCGGCAAGGCGATCCAGACCAAAATTGAATTGAAAGCTGGTGTGGTGGAATCCAAGAACAAGGGCAAGCCACGGGACAAATGGATTATCCGTGCCGGAGATGCCTTCAAATCCGAGATCCGTCCTGCCAACCGCATCGTGAATTTCTACAAACTCGGTCTCGGCGAAAGCACCCTGTTGTTCATCGTCAGGGCGCGCTACTACCAGAACCAGGACGGCAAGTGGGTGCCGCACTTCCAACTGAACGAGGAACCGCTGGTCATGCGTGGCCCGGACGGCAAATGGAAACCGCTCACCCTGATCCAGGGCGTGCCGAGCCTTATCATGCAGACCGGGACCGCGCTCCCCAACGCCGAGGGCTACGCGGCCTCGCTCGAACTCGGCTTCACCACCGGCGCCATGCCCATCGACGCCTGGCTGGTGCAGTAATTCTCCGCTCCGCTACTTTTTCTTCAGATAATCCAGAAATGGCGTAATCAGGTCCATGGGCAGCGGAAAGACAATCGTGTTGCTCTTGTCGTTGGCCATGCCAGCCATGGTCTGCAAATAACGCAGTTGCAAGGCCTGCGGGCTCTTGCTGATCAGGTCGGCCGCCTGCACCAGCTTCTCGGCCGCCTCGTACTCGCCCTGGGCATGAATCACCTTGGCGCGTCGTGTGCGCTCGGCCTCGGCTTGCTGGGCAATGGCGCGCACCATGGTCTGGTCAATGTCCACGTGCTTGATCTCCACGCTCATGACCTTGATGCCCCAGGCGTCGGTATTGGTGTCGAGAATCTTCTGGATGTCGGTGTTGAGCTTGTCGCGCTCGGCCAACATTTCGTCGAGTTCGTGCTTGCCGAGCACCGAGCGCAGGGTGGTCTGGGCCAGCTGGCTGGTGGCGGCGTAATAATCCTCGACCTGGATGATGGCGCGCTGCGGGTCGATCACCCGGAAATACAGCACCGCGTTGACTTTGACCGAGACGTTGTCGCGCGAGATCACATCCTGCGGCGGCACATCCATCACGATGGTGCGCAGGTCCACCCTCACCATCGTTTGGATGCCCGGGATGATGATGATCAGGCCGGGTCCCTTGACCTTCCAGAAGCGCCCGAGCATGAACACCACGCCGCGCTCGTACTCCCGCAGGATGCGGAAGGCAGAGAAGATCAGCAGGACAATGACGACGAGAATAAAACTCGATGAAATCAATTGCATTTATTTACCCTCCGGGTTGTACGGTTCTACCTTCAATATCAATCCTTCCAGCGCCACGACCTTCACCTTCTGGCCGCGCTTGAGCGCAACGTTCGATTGCGCCTGCCACTCCTCGCTGTGCACGCGCACGCGGCCGGTCTCCTTGAAATTCTCCAGCGCCTCGCCAATGGCCCCGATCATTTCCTCCCGGCCGCTGACCACATCGCGCTTGCGGGCCTTCAACGCCATCACTACCACGGCAAAGAAAAATACCGCGCTCAACGCCGCCACCGCCGCAATCAACGGCCAGGCGATAGTGTAGCCCTCGACGTCGGTGTCCATGAGAATAATAGAACCGACCACGAACGCAATCACGCCGCCGATGCCGAGCGCGCCGAAACTGGGCATGAAGGCCTCGGCCACCATGAAGGCAATGCCGAGGAGGATCAGGCCGAGACCGGCGAAATTGATGGGCAGGACCTGGAACGCGTACAGCGCCAGCAGCAGGCAGATGCCGCCGACCACGCCCGGCAACACGTAGCCGGGATTCCACAATTCGAAGAACAGACCGTAGATGCCAAGCAGCATCAATATATAAGCCACGTTTGGATCCGAGATAACCGCGAGCATCCGGTTGCGCCAGTCGGGTTCGTAGGCCTGGATTACCGCCCCCTGCGTCTTCAGGGTGATGTCCCGCCCTTGAAGCTTAAGCTTGCGACCGTCGAGTTTCTTGAGCAGGTCGGCGTTGTCGGCCGCGATCAAATCGGCCACGTTCTGCTTCACCGCTTCCTCGGCGGAAATGGAATCGGCCTCGCGCACCGCCTTCTCGGCCCATTCCACGTTGCGCCCGCGCATTTGCGCCAGCCCGCGGATGTAGGCAATGGCGTCGTTCAGCGCCTTCTCGTCCATGCCGGGCTTGTCGCCCTTGGCCGGCTTGTCCTTCTTGTCCTTGTCCTTCTTGTCCGCCGAATCCTTTTTTTCTTCCTTCTCTTTCTCCGGTGGTTTGGAGCCCGCGCCCGGGTCGGGTATCCCACCGATGCGCACCGGGGTCGCGGCGCCCACATTGGTTGCGGGCGCCATGGCGGCGATATGAGAAGCAAGCAATATGTAAGCGCCAGCGCTGGCGGCGCGCGCGCCGGAAGGAGAGACGAAAGTAACGACCGGGACCGGCGAGGCGATGATGTCCTGGATGATCTTGCGCATGGCGGTGTCGAGCCCACCGGGGGTGTCCATGCGCAGAATCACGAGCGTGGCCGCCGTCTCGCTGGCTTTCGCCAGGCCGCGGTGGATGTAGTCGCTGGTGGCCGGCCCGATGGCACCGCTCACGTTAAGCACCACCACGCGGCTCGCCACGGGTTTGTCGGTCTCAACGGCTGGTTTGGCCGGGATCAGCAGCGGCCAGACCGCGAAAAGTGAAAACAGCAGAATGCGCCAGTGTTTCATGCACATCACCATACCAGAGTCTGGCCCGGGGGGAGAAACCCTTCCCGGTAAAGGGAAAATCAGCGGCGGTGTGCCTGATAACGCAGAAGAAATTCCAGGACCTCGAAGCGGTTATACGCCTCCTGCAGGCCACCGCCCCACACCGTCGGGCCGTGGGCACGGATCATGAGGGCGGTAACGGCGGGTTTTGATTTGTTGAAACGTGCCTCGATCTCTTTGGCGATCTTCGCGACGTCGAGGTGATTATTGAACAGCGGCAAGTCCACTTTCGGGTTCTGCTGCCAGATATCAAACCCCTTGATCATCTCGATCGCCGGCAGGCGCAGCCCCTTTGCGTTTTTTTTCAACCGGTCGGCCGCGATCACGGCTTCGACGAGATGCCCGTGCAGGCAGGCGCGGGTCTTTGGAAACAACGCATAGATCGCGCAATGGATGGCGGACTCGGCCGAGGGTTGGTTGTCCGGGCGCACGCGCTCCACGACCTCGCCGTCCTGAATCCGCACCAGCAAAAAATCCGTGTCTTCGAGACGCCCTTTCGGTTTTCCGCTCGCGGTGATCCAGAAATGATGATCATCTTCGCGTGCGGACAGATTGCCCGCCGTGCCGGCCATCCAGCCGCGCGTGTGGAAATCGCGTGCAATTTCCACCAACGCGGCACGCGCCGGGAGATTATCCAGGGAGCGGGCCATCTTTAATCCGCGGCTTGCAATGAAACGACATCCGGCAGCATCATGGCATGGTAAGAGGCGCTGTTTTCAATGTCCACTTCCCTTGGAACACAGAATAATCCATGTCCGAGCGATTCGTAGCCGAAGCCATCCAGCCCGTGACCAACACGTTTGACACCGCCCGCATGGCAGGCGGTGAACCGGGACTTCCCCGGGAGTTCGTCTGGCGCGGGCGTACCATCGCGGTGAGCAAAGTCCTGCGCGTCTGGCGCGAAACCGGAAAATGCCGCCATGGCAGTCCGGAGCGGTATGTGCGCAAACACTGGTACGAGATCTCCACGGGCGCAGGGGAAACGATGAAAATTTACTTCGAGAGACAGCCGCGCGATCGAAAACGGGGCGAACGCTGGCAATTGTTCAGCGTGCGCGACCAGGAATGATCCAGCCCTGAACGGTTTTTTGATTGTGATTTGTTTCGGGTTACTCTTGGCAAATTCACTCATCGCCGCAAGCACATTAAATGCCGATAAAAATCATCCGTGACTTCCTGCGCCTGGAATCCGCCGGCGGCATCCTGCTGGTGGCCGCCGCGGCGGTGGCGATGTTGCTCGCCAACTCGCCTATCGCCGCGTTGTACGATGGTTTCCTGGCCACCCCGGTGGAAATCCGCATCGGTGATTTCCAGATCGCGAAACCGCTGCTGCTCTGGATCAACGACGGGCTGATGGCGGTGTTCTTTCTGCTCATCGGCCTGGAACTGAAACGGGAAATGCTGGAAGGGCGGCTGTCCAGCTACAAGCAGGTGATGCTCCCGGCGATCGCCGCGGTCGGCGGCATGGTCGTGCCGGCCGCGGTGTATTATTTCCTGAACCGGGACGATGCGGTGGCGCTGCAGGGCTGGGCGATTCCCACCGCCACGGACATCGCCTTTGCGCTCGGCGTGCTGAGCCTGCTCGGCAACCGCGTTCCGGCATCGCTCAAGCTGTTCCTCGTGACGCTTGCCATCCTCGATGACGTGGGCGCCATCGTCATCATCGCCTTGTTCTACACCAGCGATCTTTCCGGTGTCTCGCTGACCTGGGCGGCGGTGGCACTGCTGGCGCTGTTCGCCCTGAACCGCCGCGGCGTCGTGCACTTGGCCGCCTACGTGCTGGTCGGCATCGTCCTGTGGGTCTCCGTGCTGAAATCCGGCGTGCACGCCACGCTGGCGGGCGTGGCGCTGGCGTTTGCGATCCCGCTGCGAACCGGCGACCGCAGCATCAAGGCACCGCTGCTTCAGCTCGAGCATTCGCTGCATCCGTGGGTGGCCTACGGGATCCTGCCGCTGTTCGCCTTCGCCAATTCCGGCGTATCGCTGGCCGGGATGTCACTCGCACAAGCACTCGCGCCGGTGCCACTCGGCATCGCGCTCGGCCTGTTTCTCGGCAAGCAACTGGGAGTGTTTGTGTTCTCCTGGATTACGATCAAGCTGCGTATCGCGAAACTGCCGGAAGGCGCCAACTGGTGGCAGTTGTACGGCGTCGCCGTGCTGTGCGGGATCGGCTTTACGATGAGTCTCTTCATCGGTTCATTGGCTTTTGATCAGACAGCGTCAGATTATTCAACGGTGGACCGATTGGGAATCCTGATGGGTTCTGTCGTCTCGGCGACAGTGGGTTACTTTATATTACGATTCACCCCCCGCCGATGAAAAAAAGACGTGTGGTCGTCCATGACCGGATGCAAAAAAAATATATCTACTGGCCTGCGGCGCCTGTCGGGAAAAACTTTCATCCGGAGTTCAAGCCGCAACTGACACCGAAGCAGATGCTCATCCTCGGCGTCTTCGGCGGCAAGTACATGACTGACTGCCGGAAGGAATTTCCCAAATCCTGGTACGCCCGGGCGAAGTTATGCCATGCATTTCATGACCCGAAGCTTAATTATTTTGGCGTGAACGCTTCCAAGCCGCTCTCGTACTGGAAGAAGAAAGGCTGGATCTATCCCGAAGACCCGCGCGGGTGGTTCCAGTGGTATTGTCGCTACTACATCGGCCGGCGCGGCCCGGATGATGCGCGCCAGATCAAGCGCTGGAAGGCGATGACACGACACATCGCCCAAATAAAAAAGAACTGCCGCAAAGGCGACAAGCACTGCCGGCCGCGGCAGCGACAGGCGTTGCTGCACTGGGCGTATGACAGCCGCAAAATCTGATTCTCTTCTTGATGACGCTTTCGCCTCTATATATGAGACACACACTCGGCGCGCCGGAATTTTTCCTTCGAATGTTTCACAAGATTGATGGGTTTCTTGACCCAAATAAATAATCCTAATTTTTATGGTCAACGCATGCACGGGAGGACATCGGTCTATAATTCGCTAATTTTTTATACAGTGAAAAATTAATATCTGTCAGACACTTAGATACATTTTATAACTGTAACTGCGCAAAACAGTCAGACAAAAATGTAAGAAATAGTTGATATAGCTCAATGTCGTAATTCCCCCATCCAGTAGTTTACGCATAGGCGAATCTCAATCGAGCAAACCGGGCTGTCCACGAGGGGGAGTTATGAAGAATCGAACTGCATTTGGAGGGTTCACTATTCTGGTTGTCGCGAGCGCGCTGACGCTGACGTTGGCCGGCTGTAGCGGCAATGAAGGTGCACAGGGAACACCCGGGCCCGGCGTCACATCACCGGGAGCGGCCACCGCGCTGAACATCACCGTCACCAGTGCCACCGTCAACAGCGCCCCCGTGATGAAATTCACGGTGACCAACCAGGATAATTCGAAGGTTGCCGGGCTGACGCTCTCGGACCTGCGCTTCACGATCGCGAAGCTGGTCCCCGGCTCAAACGGCGGACCCAGCAAGTGGCAGAACTATATCAACACACAAAGCAGCGGATTGGCCGTCGGATTCGTCCGGGGCAACCGTGAAAGTAACGGCACCCTGGTTGATCACCAGGATGGCACGTATACCTATACATTCAGTACCGATATCACC
>JAOTWF010000030.1 GCA_029863005.1 Gammaproteobacteria bacterium
TAGACATCACCCTGCACCACGTTCCCTTTTGCGTCCTGCACGGACGCCTGCCATAGCGAGGACCAGGCGCCGATATCCGACCAGCCAGCATCAAGCGCCACCACGGCTGCTTTGTCGGTTTCCTCCATCACGGCGTAGTCGATTGAATTGGGCAGACAGCTGCCTAAGGCTTGAGCATTGACCCGGTAAAAGTCCGCATCGCGGCGTCCCTGCTCGTAGGCAGCCTTGCAAGACTCCAGCATGGCGGGGTGAAATTTCTGTAGTTCAGCGATCCAGGCGGAGGCGAGCATCATGAACATGCCACTGTTCCAGTAGTAGTCGCCGGATTGAATGTATTGCATGGCGGTTTCCATGTCCGGTTTTTCAACGAACTCGGCTACGGTGTTGCCATCTCCCATTTTTATATATCCATATCCCGTTTCTGGGGCGGTTGGCCGAATGCCGAAGGTAACGAGATGGCCTTTTTCGGCCAAAGTGACGGCCATGGCCACGGCAGCATGGAATTTGCTGCTGTGCTGAATAACATGGTCGGCGGGCATGACCAACATCAAGACATCCTCGGAAGCATGTTTCAGCAGCGCCAATGCGGCGAGTGTGAGTGCAGGTGCCGTATTTCGCCCGACGGGTTCGAGCACGATATCTGCCGGGGCTTTGCCCATTTGCCTTAATTGTTCGGCAATGAGGAAACGGTGTTCCTCATTACAAACCAGCAGTGGCGCAGCAACATTTTCCATGCCATCAAGGCGTGCCACAGTCTGCTGCAACAATGTCTGGTCCCCCAGCAGGCACAACAGCTGCTTGGGATAATGCTCACGCGAGAGCGGCCAAAGCCTCGTCCCGGAGCCACCGGATAAGATGACGGGATTGATTTTCATCGAGGTACGATTTGCTTAATCAGATGCATTCTCAGGGAAGGTGGATCAGCCATGCCCATGATAGGACTTGTACCACTCCACAAACCGTGCAACACCCTGTTCAATGGAAGTGTATGGTCGGAAACCAACATCTTTTTCGAGACTCTCCACATTGGCTGAGGTGGCCAGCACATCACCATCCTGCATTGGCAACATTTCAAGTTTGGCTTTCTTTCCCAGGCATTTCTCCAGCGTCTCAATGTATCGCATGAGTTCAATCGGCTGGTTGTTGCCTATATTATAGATACGGTAAGGCGCATAACTGGTAGCCGGATCCGGCGCATTCCCGCTCCAGACGGGATCGGGTCGCGCAGTCCTGTCAATTACACGTATAACCCCCTCAACAATATCATCGATATAGGTGAAATCACGGATCATCTTACCGTGGTTGAAAACCGGGATGGCTGAACCTTCCAGGATACCTTTCGTGAATTTGAACAGCGCCATGTCCGGCCGGCCCCATGGCCCATAGACAGTGAAGAAACGCAATCCGGTGCAAGGAAGCTGGTACAAATGAGCATAACTGTGTGCCATTAATTCATTGGCTTTCTTGGTCGCGGCATACAGAGATACGGGGTGATCCACATTGTCATGTTCAGAAAAAGGCAACCGGGTATTGGCGCCGTAAACAGAACTGGAAGAGGCAAACACGAGATGCCTCACGCCACCGTGCCGGCAACCTTCGAGGATGTTACCGAATCCGGTTAAATTGGAATCAATATAGGCCTGAGGATGGGTGATGGAATATCGCACTCCAGCCTGGGCCGCCAGATGCATGACGGCATCAAATTTCTCCTTGCGGAACAATTCAGCCATTCCCGCCCGGTTAATGATATCCAGCTTTTCAAACCGGAACTTGTGATGATCGATGGTGCGTTTGAGGCGTGCTTCCTTGAGGTGAACATCGTAATAATTATTCATGTTATCAATACCATAAACCGAATCGCCGCGCTCCAGCAGCCTCAAGGCCAGCGCCGAACCAATGAAACCCGCTGCTCCGGTGATCAATATATTCATGGTTTATGTCTCTATTCTTCTTTGGAAATGTAAATTCCTGGCACGCTACCGCCATGCGGGACATGAGCGTTCCGCACAGTAATCCAACCTGTCACAACACTGACCAGACTAAGTCCACTCTTGGTGGACAACATCCGGGTCAACTAACTATTCCAGGCGCAAGATATCCGGAATCAGTATCTGCTCTTTGTCTACGTCCTTGAGCAATTGCTCGTAACTGAGCAAAGGCGAATTCAATTCAGTGAGCACGCAGACATCGAATGGCTCTGTCTGTCGCAGAGAATGCCAGACGGGAACGCCCGCAAACCGGTGGCGCTCCGTATGCGGCTCGAGAATACCGATAATCTGGATATCGAGTTCCTGCGCCCGAAGCGTGGCAATCTCCGCCAAATCAGACATGCCACACAGCAGGATATGGCGCCATCCTTGACTGGCACATTTCTGGAATACATCCAGGCAGGAATCGCCGGCGCGTCGGTAGAAACCAAAAGACGATGACAAATACTTCGCGGTGAGCCGGCTTTTTTCCGCGAACCCTTTAGGAGTCAGGTAGTAAAGGTAACGATTGGCCGGGGCCTCGCTGATTTTGATGAACCCCTTGCGGATGCAGCGCTTGAGATAGGAATTGGCCAGCCCTAGGGCAATGCCCATGTTGCTCGCCAGGTGGCGTTGGCTCACATTGCTCTGCTTGCCGACGGCATCCAGCAATTCAAGAACCCGTTCCTCTTCCCTGTCGGCTTTCGTGTTCATATTATGAACACTATAGTCCATCAATAGCCGGGTCAAGAACAAGAGCCATCTAGCTAGGCAGGTTCAATCGAGGCGGAATCGACCGTGGCGCGCGCCTTTCGGCCAAGCACATCCAGCAAGACCGTGACCCGGTCGCGGCTGGTAGCTGCCTGGAAAATGCCTTCATACCCGGCAAAACCGCCTTGGGTAATTCGCACGCGACTTCCCGGTTTGTATTCTTCGGCAGGCAGGATATTTATCCCCTGCGGATCTTCATGCGAGCGCAGCAAAGCGATCAGGTCATCCGGAACGCGTGCCGGGTCATGACCGAATTTCACGATCGAGACGACACCCAGGGTCGAGCGCACCGGAGCCCAATTATCGGTATCACGATTGAGATGAATGAACAGATATCTCGGGAACATGGGCGAGATGGCCTTAATGCGCCTGCCTTGGCGCCGGCGCACATCACGCATGAAAGGAAGATATGTTTCGAAGCCCTGCCGTATCAGGTTATCACGGGCAACGGTTTCCTGGCGCGGTTTGCAATATACCAGATACCATCTCCTGTCCTTGGAAACCACTTTAGCCATAATCAAATCGGAGATTAAAGTCTCCAGACATGTACACCGGCATCGGTAAAGGCTTTGGCGTCGAAACGTGACTTGACGTCAATAAAACATCCGCCGCGCTCAAGCTTCTCAAGGTACTGGTCCACTCCCTTCCCGAGAAACTCCTGATGCGCCACCGCCGCGACAATGGCTTTGGCCCTGGGCAGGGATTTCCAGGAATGCAGTTCAAGACCGTATTCATGCCGTACTTCCTGGGCATCGGCAACGGGGTCATGCACCAGTACTTTTAATCCGTAATTCTGCAGTTCATGGATGACATCGATGACGCGGGTATTTCGTGAATCGGGACAGTTTTCCTTGAAGGTGATCCCCAACATGATCACGTGACTGCCATTGACGGAATGTCCAGCCTGGGCAATCTGCTTGATGGTTTGCTCGGCAACGTATTTTCCCATGCCGTCATTGATCCGGCGGCCAGCGAGAATGACATCGGGATGATAACCCAGGCGTACAGCTTTCTGGGTCAAATAATAAGGATCAACGCCGATACAATGTCCACCGACCAATCCGGGTCTAAAGGGAAGAAAGTTCCATTTCGTGCCAGCTGCTTCCAAGACTTCGAGTGTGTCAATACCAAGCTTGTGAAAAATGATGGCCAATTCATTCATCAAGGCAATATTCAGGTCGCGCTGTGTATTTTCGATAACCTTCGCGGCTTCAGCCGCCTTGATCGAGGAAAGGCGACAAACACCGGCTTTGACAACAAGCTCGTACAATTGGGCGACAGTTTCCAACGTGTTGGCATCGTCACCAGAAACAACTTTCTTAATAGTGGTAAGCGTGTGTTCCTTATCTCCGGGATTGATTCGCTCTGGAGAATAGCCCACATGGAAATCCTGTTTCCACTGCTTGCCGGAAAACTTTTCAAGCACGGGGATGCAGACCTCTTCTGTAGCGCCCGGATAAACCGTGGATTCAAAAATGACAATGGCCCCTTTTTTTAAGTGAGGTGCGACAGTTTCACAGGCGGAACGGAGCGGACCAAAATCGGGCTGGTGGGCATCGTCCACGGGGGTGGGAACGGTCACAATGATGAAATCTGCCGACGAAAGATCATTCGGATGAGCTGTATATTTGAGCTTGGACGCCGCGCGCAGTTCTTCCTCGGTGACGCTGCCAGTCGGGTCGTGGAATTTACGGTAATTCGCAATTTTTTCCTTGTTCAGGTCGTAACCGATGGTTGCCATCTGTTTCCCGAATTCAACCGCCAGCGGCAAGCCAACATAGCCAAGCCCGACAACGGCAAGTGACTTATTGTCCAGGATATTTTTTTTCATGGTAACAACTTCAGTGAAAGGTTTATGTAAACCAGCTCAGTTTACAATTCGCTATCCAGCATTCAGCAACTTTGCCATGTAGCGACTGACCCCTTCCTCAACGCTCATAAACGCTTTCTTGTAGCCAGCGCGCCGCAGCAGGGTTACGTCCGCCTGCGTATAGCTTTGATATTTTCCTCTCAATGTCTCCGGAAACGGAATGTACTCAACCCGGTGTTCCTCCTGCAGCGTTTTAATACTCGCAGAAGGTTTGCTCTCCGCTTTCCGGAAACTGTTAATCACGGCAGTGGCGACATCATTAAAGGGCTGGGCCCGGCCAGTCCCGACATTATAGATACCGCTCTTCTGGGGATGGTCCAAGAAAAAAAGATTAACCGCCACGGCATCCTCGACGGAAATGAAATCACGTCGTTGTTCGCCGTCTCCATACCCGTCACAGCCGACGAAAAGCTTGACCTTGCCAGAATCACGGTACTGGTTGAAATGATGAAACGCCACCGAGGCCATGCGTCCCTTGTGCTGTTCCCGGTCTCCGTAGACATTGAAATACCGGAATCCCACAATTTGCGCAGACTTTTTCGAAAGCATCCGCCGCACATACTGATCGAACAGCCACTTGGAGTAGCCGTACACATTGAGCGGCGATTCATGTTCGGGCGTCTCACGAAAATCTTTTCCGGCACCATATACCGCCGCCGACGACGCATAGAGAAAGGGAATGCGTTTCGTTTGACAGTAATGCAGCAAGACCTTGGAGTATTCGTAATTATTCCCCATCATGTAAACTCCGTTATGCTCCATGGTGTCGGAACAAGCACCTTCGTGCAGAATAGTCTTGAATTTCTTTTTGAATTCGCCATCGCCGAGACGCTCGAGAAAATCTCGCTTGTCCAGGTAATCGGCGATATCACAATCAACCAAGTTTCGGAACTTGTCACCGTGCTCCAAATCGTCCACGACAAGAATCTCTTTTTCGCCGCGCGCGTTGAGCGCCTTGACCAGATTGGCTCCGATGAATCCGGCACCTCCCGTGACGACGTACATCATGCCCCCTGTGTGGACAGTTCGTGAAGGATTTCCGCGGGACTCGCCGTGGCCGCGCCCAGTTTCCCAACGACAATTCCGGCAGCGAGGTTGGCCAAGTGTAGTGCATCATCGAGCGGGCTGCCGACGGCCCAGGCGCAGCCGATCGCGGCGATCACCGTATCGCCGGCGCCAGTCACGTCGAATACTTCGCGTTTGTGCACCGGGATGTGCAGCACGCGCCCGTCCTGTTCCACCAGGCTCATTCCGTCTTCGCCACGCGTCACCAGGACGCCGCCTAGATTCAGTTCTTTAATCAGTTTCGCGGCCCGGCGCTCAAGGTCCGCGTTGTCACGGAAACGGCCGGCCACCTGTTCAAATTCTTTGCGATTCGGCGTGATCAAGTTGGCGCCACGATAGCCGCCGTAATCATCTCCCTTGGGATCGACCACCACCGGACGCGAAGCCGCGCGCGCCGCTTCGATCATCTCCTGAATATAACCCAATCCCCCCTTGCCGTAGTCAGACACGATCACGGCATCGTACTCCGGGAGGTGCTTGAGAAAATTGTCGAGAAGTCTGATGCGCGCGTCCTTGCTGACAGGGGTGTCGAAATCGATTCGCAGCATTTGCTGGTGCAGATGCTTGGAAATGACACGCAACTTGACGGTGGTATTCAGCAGGTTGTCCCGCTCAAGACGGCAGTGGACGTCGTCCTTCCCTAGAAGCTTTTCGAGGCTGTCCGCCTCACGATCATCGCCGCTGATGGAAAACAGCGCGCACGCCGCACCCAAGTGCCGCACGTTACGCGCCACGTTGGCGGCGCCGCCCGGAAGCTCCTTCGCCTCCTTCACCGCCACCACGGGAACTGGCGCTTCGGGCGAGATCCGCTCGACATCACCGTACCAGTACCGGTCCAGCATGGCGTCACCCACGATCAGAACCTTGGAGCGGGCAATTTTTTCTAGCAGTGGCGGCAACATGTTATTAATTGTTTAAAATATTCATTGTTTGCCTGGTGCGCGCGAACGATGCCGGACGAGGTATTATCAGGGCATTTATTGTGGCTGTCGATTGTCGCCATAATACGTGATAGCTCATATCGACTGAATTTCACGGTGAATGGTATAGAGAACCGCCACGGGATCCGGCGCGCGCGTCACCGGTCGCCCGATCACCAGATAGTCTGCCCCATCTGCCACTGCTTCGGCCGGCGTGAGCGTGCGACGCTGATCATCCCGGACATCGGCAGACTGCCTCACGCCGGGTGTCACGAGCACAAATTTCTTCCCGAAACGCTGGCGCAGCCGTGAGGCTTCCTGCGGAGAGCAAACCACACCGTCAAGATGGGCTTCCCGCGCGATACCCGCCAAGCGCTCCACCTGCTTTTCCAGGCCGCGCTCGAGGCCAATTTCAGCAAGATCGTCGTCCCCGTGGCTGGTCAACAGTGTCACGCCCACGAGCAGAGGACGGTGGGTGGAATGATCGATCGCCTCGCGCGCCGCCGCCAGCATGTGCCCCCCACCGAGTGTATGCACATTGATCATCCATACACCCAATCCGGCCGCCTGCGTGCAGGCGCGGGCCACGGTGGTGGGGATATCGTGGTACTTCAGATCGAGAAACACGTCGAAACCACTCGATACCAACTGCGATACCAAGTCGGGACCGGCAGAAGTGAACAGTTCCATGCCGACCTTAAGACGGCAGAGCGAGGGGTTGACCCGTTTCACAAAGGCGCGTGCCGTATCGGCATCGGGAAAATCCAAGGCGACGATGACGCACGACCCGGCCATCATTCCTCCTGCACCGGTTTGATGGTATTCCAGTGGTTACATCCAGGACATAACCAGTGCAGGGCCTTCCCCTTGAATCCGCACTCACCGCAGGCATAGCCGAGATGCTGCAGACGCAAGTCCTCGATGATGCCCTTTAACATCAGCAGGTCGTTGCGGGACGAATCCTTGGTCCTGACCAAGTTGAGTTCCAGCAACTTGTGCAAGCCGTGAACATTGGGTGTGCGTCGCAGCCAGTCAATGATGAACTTTTCAGCCGCCTCCACGCCATCACGACGGTTGATAACATCTGCGAATGCCAGGGCGAGCGAGACCCCGCCGTGGCGCTGCAGGGAGGAACGGAAATAATCATAAAGCCCACGCTCATCATCCAGCCTCTGAAAACAATCCGATATGCGTTCCGCCACTTCGCCAAGATAATGGATATCCTGCTCCTCGATTCGTTGCCAGTATTCAATGGCATCTCGATAATTTCCCTGCTGGGCAGCGATATCCCCGAGCAGGATACTGGCACGCACGCACTTGGCATCGGCCGTCAGTGCTTGTTTCAAATGTTCACGCGCTGATGAAATATTGTGGCGGACGAGATCCTGCTCTGCCAATTCACAATAAAAATGCGCAATCATGCTGTTCATGTTCTTTCCAGACAGGCGCGCCAGCCGGCGAACGACGGAAATGGCCTTTCCCCATTCCTTTTCCTGTTGGTAGATATGCAACAACATGCGTAATGCCTGTTCGCTGTGCGCACGGATTTCGGCCAGTTCCAGAAACAGGTTTTCGGCGCGGTCATACAGCCCAGCCTTGTGATAGTCCTGCGCCAGTTCCAACAACGCATGGCTGCGCTGTTCCTTGTCAAGTGTCGGGCGGGCGATCAAATTCTGGTGAATACGAATGGCGCGCTCTACCTCACCACGACGGCGAAACAGGTTTCCCAGCGCTAGGTGGGTTTCCACGGTTTCTGAATTAACCTCCAGCACTCGGATAAAGATTTCGATCGCCTTGTCAGGTTGCTCGTTCAGCAGGAAATTCAGGCCCTTGAAATAGGCGGAGGGAAGATCAAGCGATTGTCGTACACGGCGCTTTTGCTCCAAGCGAGCCACGAACCAGCCGGAGGCAGCGGCCAGCGGTAACAGCAGCCACAGCAAATCATTGGAATTCATATTATGTCAGGACGTACGAGCGAGAAGTTCTGAATTAAATGACATCTTTGATGGGAAGCGCTCGCAGATTGATGACTTCCTGCTCGATCTGACGAATTTCTTTTCTCGCCTGGACCAGTTGTCGCTGCATCCGCACGACCATGCGCAGGCTTGCCAGATAGCCCGCCAGCGCGCCAATGGCAAAACTTGTCAGCAATGCCACCGAGAGCGGTCCGGACCATTTCAGACCGAAGTAATAGCTGAGTTCAATCGCCTGCTTGTTCTGAATGGCAAAAGCAATGCCGATGAGCAGTATGAGTATTGCCAGAATCGTGTAAATGATCCGCTTCATGGGGCCTCCTTGGGTCGCCAACACCCTGCCACCGGCGGCAAGGGATGTTCAGTTTGTCTTATTTTTGGTCATAAAAAAACGACATGGGGAACCCACATGCCGTTTTGTACACACCACAACCGAAAAAGCTGCGTCACTCCGTTCCGTTGTTGACGCGCTCCCGCAATTCCTTGCCGGGTTTAAAGTGAGGAACAAACTTGTCCGGGACTTGAACCGCCGCGCCGGTCTTGGGATTACGGCCGGTCCGTGGTGGCCGATAGTGCAGGGAAAAGCTTCCGAAACCTCGGACTTCGATGCGATCGCCCGAAGACAGCGCGGCGGACATCTGCTCCAGCAGTTCCTTGACCGCCAGCTCCACGTCCCGGTAATCCAGTTGTGGCTGCTTGCCCGCGAGCAAACTGATAAGTTCTGATTTCGTCATACTCACTCTCTACCTATAGAAAATAAGTAGAACAATTTCAAGGGGTTTTAGCAGATCAGGCGAATAATTTCCGCCCCCTAAAAACCCTTGTTCCCAGCCTAATTGCCGGAACGCGCGCCTACTCGGAGCTGTCATGCCCGCCCAGTTTCTCCTTGAGCTTGTCGCCCAGGGAAGAAGTGGCCGAGCCACCCTTGCGTGCATATTCCTGCACCGCCTCGTTCTCTTCTTCCATGTCCTTGGCTCGTATGGAAAGCGAGATTTTTCGGTTCTTTCGGTCAATCGTGGTGATCTTGGCCTCCACGCTGTCACCTTCCTTTAGAACAGAGCGGGCATCCTCGACGCGCTCGCGTGCGATATCAGCAGCGCGCAAGTAAGCCTCGACATCATCTGCCAGCTTGATGACGGCCCCCTTGGTTTCCACGCTCGTCACCGTGCCTTTCACGACGGAACCCTTGCCGTGGGCCGTGACAAAGTTCGCAAACGGATCCCCGTCCAATTGCTTCACGCCCAACGAAATGCGCTCACGCTCGGGATCCACCGCCAGGATGACGGCCTCGATTTCATCGCCCTTTTTGAAATTGCGCACGGCTTCCTCGCCTGGCTGTGCCCACGACAGATCGGATAGGTGAATCAGCCCATCAATGCCGCCTTCCAGGCCGACGAAGATGCCGAAATCGGTGATGGATTTGATCTTGCCGCTGACCTTGTCGTTCTTGTTGTGATTGGAAGCGAACTCTTCCCAGGGATTCGGCTGGCACTGCTTCATGCCGAGCGAAATGCGGCGGCGTTCGGTGTCGATGTCGAGAATCATCACCTCGACTTCATCCCCCAGTTGCACCACCTTGGACGGGTGGATGTTCTTGTTGGTCCAATCCATTTCGGAGACGTGCACCAGGCCTTCCACGCCAGGCTCGATCTCGACGAATGCGCCGTAATCGGTGATGTTGGTGACCTTGCCGAACAAGCGCGTGCCTTCCGGGTAGCGGCGCTGGATGTCGACCCACGGGTCGTCACCGAGCTGTTTCAAGCCCAACGAGACGCGGTTGCGTTCGCGGTCGTAACGCAGCACTTTGGCTTCGATCTCATCACCGATATTCAGCACTTCGCTGGGGTGCTTGACGCGCTTCCACGCCAGGTCGGTGATGTGCAGCAAACCATCGATGCCACCGAGATCGATGAATGCGCCATAATCGGTAAGGTTCTTGACCACGCCCTTGATGATCTGGCCTTCTTCCAGGCCCGAAAGCAGCGCCTCGCGTTCGGCGGAGATTTCTTTCTCGACCACGGCGCGGCGAGATACAACCACATTATTACGCTTGCGGTCGATCTTGATGACCTTGAATTCGAGTTCCTTGCCTTCGAGGTAGCTGGGGTCGCGCACGGGACGGACATCAACCAGCGAGCTGGGGAGGAAGGCGCGGATGGTGTTCATGGCGACGGTGTAACCGCCCTTGACCTTGCCGGTCATGACGCCGGTGACGACGGATTGCTCTTCGAAGGCCTTCTCCAGGTCTTCCCACGCCTTGGCGCGGCAGGCCTTCTCGCGCGACAGACGGGTTTCACCGGAACCGTCTTCGAGCATCTCGATCACGACCTCAACCTGGTCGCCGACCTTGACGCTGATTTCACCGCGGCTGTCCTGGAATTCCGCTACCGGGATCACGGCCTCGGACTTGAGGCCGGCATAGACAACGACAATATTTTCATCCACGTGCACGACTTCGCCGGTAATCAGCTCACCAGATTGCAGATGGATTTTATTCAGGCTCTCTTCAAATAATTGCGCAAAAGATTCAGACATAGAGTTGGTTAGTTTCCTGCCGCCGGCCGCGCAACGAGGCGGCTTCAACGACTTCATGACCCGGGTTGGTTAATTAAAAGATCCTGTGCACCCCTTCCGTTCCCCGGAAAGGCAGAATTACCCCGACCGTTGCCGCTCCCGCAGCAGGTCATGTACACGCTCAACCACCCCGGAAATGTCGAGCTGAGAGGTATCCAGGATGCACGCATCTTCTGCCGGCTTGAGCGGTGACACCGCCCGTCCTGCATCGCGCGCATCGCGCTCACGGATCTCGTCCAAAAGCCGCGGAAGGTTAACATCGAAACCCTTGTCTATCAACTGTTTATATCGCCTTTGCGCGCGGATTTCGGGGGTGGCCGTGAGAAATACCTTAAGTACCGCATCGGGAAATACCGTGGACCCCATGTCCCGGCCGTCCGCCACCAGCCCGGGCGGCTGACGAAACGAGTGCTGTTTCTGCAACAGCGCCCGACGCACTTCGGGGAGCGCCGCGACGATGGAGGCCAACTTGCCGCTTTCCTCCGTGCGAAGCAGATCACCGATATCCTCGCCATTCAGAAGGACGGTTGCTGCACTGCCGTCGGTCTGGGGAATAAAACGGATCCTCATGGAAGTAGCGAGGTGCGCCAGCGCGGGCGGGTCATCGAAGCTGATATTCTCACGTTTCGCGACCACCCCCACCGCCCGGTACAGAGCACCGCTGTCGAGAAAATGCCATCCAAGCCGCTGAGCCAGGATCTGCCCCACCGTGCCCTTGCCAGACCCGCCGGGACCGTCGATCGCTAGCACCGGTGCCTTGCCCGTCGTAATCATCGTCCGTTCTGCACTTCGATCGAAAGCCCCGCGCGTTGCGCAAGGCGAGCAAACCCCGGGAAGGAAGTATCCACGTTCTTGCAATCGCGCACCGTGATCGGGCCAGCAGCAATAAGACCCGCCATGGCGAAAGCCATGGCGATGCGGTGGTCGCCATGGCTGTCGATCACACCGCCCTGCAGTTGTCCACCCTTAATAATAATCCCATCCGGCGTTTCGCGGGCATAGATTCCAAGTTGTTTCAATCCTTGCGCCATGACCGCGATACGATCTGACTCTTTCACGCGCAATTCTTGCGCCCCAGTCAGCACGGTTTCGCCGGAGGCCGCGGCGGCCACGATGAAGATCGCCGGGAATTCGTCTATTGCCAGCGGTACCTGGTCTTCCGGAATCCGGATGCCGCGGAGCTTCGCCGCGCGTACGCGAATATCCGCCACCGGTTCACCACCCAATTCGCGTGAATTCAGCAATTCGAGATTCGCGCCCATGAGTTTTAGGATATTAAGCACGCCAGTGCGCGCGGGGTTGATTCCCACATGCTCCAGCACCAGGTCCGAACCCGGCGCGATACTGGCGCCCACGAGAAAAAACGTCGCCGAGGAAATATCCGCCGGGACATTGATGCGGCAACCCTTGAGCCGGCCGCCGCCCCGCAGGCTGATGCGTGCACCATGCGTCTGCACGTCATATCCAAAACTACGCAACATCCGCTCTGTGTGATCGCGCGTGGGCGCGGGTTCGGTGACCGCGGTTTCACCTTCGGCATAGAGCCCGGCCAGCAGCAAGGAAGACTTCACCTGCGCACTGGCGACCGGAATCTGATACGCGATACCGCGCAATCTCTGACCGCCCTTGATCCGCAGCGGTGGCCGACCGCCTTGCGCCGTCTGAATCACCGCGCCCATGCGGCCGAGCGGTTCCGCCACGCGATTCATCGGCCGCTGACTCAACGAGGCATCGCCGATGAGTTCCGAATCGAACGCCTGCCCCGCGAGGACACCAGCCATGAGGCGCATGGCGGTACCAGAATTGCCCATGTTGAGCGCGTTAGGGGGAGGCTTCAGGTCATGCAGGCCGGCACCGAAAATGACAAGATTTCCCTTGTCGGGGCCTTCGGCGCGCACGCCCATGGCACGAAACGCGCCAAGTGTTGCCAGCACGTCTTCGCCCTCGAGCAATCCGGTAATGTGCGTTTCGCCCGCCGCCAGCGAACCCAGCATGACCGCGCGATGTGAAATAGATTTATCACCTGCTACGCGAAGACGGCCAGCAAGTTTCCCGCTCGGTTCTACGTGAAAATCGATTGCCTCGCTCACCGTTTAATTGTTCTTATTGAGCTTGGCGCGCGCATGCTTGGCGCGCGTGAAGGTGTCACAGAGCCACTTGCCATCGCCCTTCTCGACTGCCTTTATGAGCGCACCGAAATCGTCATGATACTGGCGCAGTGCCACGACCAAGGCATCACGATTGGCAAGGCAGATGTCGCGCCACATGACCGGATCGCTCGCCGCGATGCGTGTAGTGTCGCTGAACCCACCCGCAGAATTTTCTAGAATCAAACGGTGATCATCATGCCGCACCACCATGTCCACCAGGCAGTAGGCCAGCATGTGCGGCAGGTGACTGCTCACCGCCAGGAGGCGGTCGTGGTCCGCGGGTGTAAGTATTGCCACTTCGGCGCCCGCCGCCTCCCACATGGCGCGCACTCGCGCCAAGGCGTCGGCGTCAGTGTCGGGTTCAGGAGTCAGGATCACGCGCCGGCGCTGAAACAGGTCCGGCAGGGATGCCGCCACCCCCGATTGCTCGGTGCCGGCGAGCGGATGACCCGGCACGAAATGGGCGAAGCGAGATCCGAGCGCGTTCCGCGCCGCCGAGATCACGCTGCCCTTGACGCTGCCGACATCGGTCACCACGGCGTCATCCGGCAGCACCGGACCCAGTGTGTCAAGAATCTCTGCCATGTTCCCCACCGGCACAGCAAGCACGATCATGTCCGCGGCGCGCACGGCGTCCGGCAGCGACACTTCGGCGCGGTCGATCACACCGAGTTCGACCGCCTGCTGCAGACTGCCGACACTGCGGCCGTACCCGATTACTTCACGCACATAGCCGTTGAAACGCAACGCACGCGCCAGCGAACCGCCGATCAAACCGATACCAACGATGCAGAGTTTTTCAATCACGCATAATTTTCCTCAACGCGTCAATATAACGCCGGTTCTCCTCCGGAAGACCGACCGTGACGCGCAAATGATTCGGCATCCCGTAATTGGCCACCGGCCGGACGATCACGCCCTGGCGCATCAAGGCCTCGTTTACCGCTTCCGCGGGTTTCCTGAAATCCACGCAAATGAAATTCCCGGCCGAGGGAATATAGGCAAGCCCCATTTCCGTGAGGGCCTTGCTTAGTTGGCGCATGCCGTCGCGGTTGTTCTGCACGGCACGTTCAACGTGTGTCGTATCTTCGAGTGCCGCCGCGGCCGCGGCCAGTGCCACGCTGTTCACGTTGAACGGCGGGCGTACGCGGTTCAGGACCTCGGCCACCGCCGGGCTGGATATGCCATAACCGATGCGCAGTCCGGCCAGTCCGTAGGCCTTAGAAAAAGTCCGCGTGGTTACGAGATTCGGGTATTTCTCGGCCCAACGAATGGTATCGGGATATTCCCGCTCCTCGGCGTACTCGAAATAGGCCGCGTCCACCGCTACCAACACATGCGCCGGAAGTCCGCGGATGAATTCTTCAAGTTCGTCTGATTTGAGCCAAGTGCCGGTGGGGTTGTTCGGGTTGGCGATGAAAATCAGACGCGTGCGTACGTTCACCGCACGGCGCATGGCGGAGAGGTCATGACCCCAGCCTTTGGCCTTGGTAACCACAGCTTTCGCGCCTGCCGCACGCGTCACAATGGGGTAAAGCGCGAAGGCGTGTTCTGAAAAAATGACTTCATTATCCGGCAGCACGAAAGCGCGTGCGAGAAACTCCAGAATGTCGCTCGAGCCATTGCCGAGCGTAATGCAGTCAGGTTTGACACCATGTTTTTTCGCCAGAGTTTGTTTCAGTGCAAAACCGTTGCCGTCTGGGTAGCGGTGGATGCCCGTCAACGCATCGCGCGCCGCCGCCAGCGCGCGAGGATTTGGTCCGAGGGGATTTTCGTTGCTGGCGAGCTTGATGGCACCGCAGATGCCGTATTCGCGCTCCAACTCCTCAATTGGCTTGCCCGGCTGATAGGGCGACAGTCCCTGCACACCGGGAGTCGCCAGGCGCAGGATATCCGTCGCCATGGCGGTCACAGCACGGCCTTAGGGTAAGAACCGAGCCGCTTCAGAAACGCCGCTTCCTTTTCCAGATCGGCAAGCGCCTTGGCAACCTTGCGGTCCTTCATGTGGCCATCGACATCGATAAAGAAGACATACTCCCACATGCTTTGACGCGAAGGGCGCGATTCGATGCGAGTCATGTTGATGCCGTTCTTCGCCAGCGGCGCGAGCAAGCGTTGCAGTGCACCCGGGCGGTTGCGGCTCGAGAGCAGCAGACTGGTCTTGTCGTTGCCGCTCGGTGCGGTTTCGATGGTACCAATCACCAGAAAGCGCGTGGTGTTGTCGGGCCGATCCTCGATATTGCTGGCAAACATGTGCAGGCCGTAGAGCCGTGCCGCCGAGTCGCCGGCAATCGCGAGCATGCCTGTATCTTGTGCGGCAAGGCGCGCGGCCTCGGCGTTGCTCGCCACCGGCACGCGCTTCACACCCGGCAAGTTGGCATCCAGCCACTCGCGGCACTGTGCCAAAGATTGCTGGTGCGAGGCCACGCTGTTCGCGCCGTGGGGCTCGTTACCCTTGCCGAGCAGATGATGATGGATACGCAGCGCCACTTCGCCACAAATTTTGAGTGGGGAAGCTAAAAAAGAGTCGAGAGTGTGATTCACCACGCCCTCGGTCGAATTTTCGATCGGCACCACGCCGAAGTGCGCGTTACCCGACTCGACCTCGCGGAACACTTCGTCAATGGCCGCGAGTGGGACGGTTTCCACCGCCAGGCCAAACTGCTTCAGCGCCGCCTCCTGGGTGAAGGTCCCTTCCGGGCCGAGAAACGCGATGCGCAGGCGCGATTCCAGCGCGAGGCATGCGGACATGATCTCGCGGAACAACCGCGCCATGGTCTCCTCGGACAACGGGCCCTGGTTGCGCGCCAACACGCGGCGCAGCACCTCGGCTTCGCGCTCAGGGCGGTAATAGTTGTTGCTGCCTTCTTTTTGCTTAGTTTCGGCGACCGCCAAGGCGAGGCGCGCGCGCTCACTGATCAGACCCTGGATTTTTTCATCCAGGGCGTCGATCTGCCCACGCAGTTTCACGATCTGGGCCTCGGCGTCGCCGGATTTGGTTTTTTTGGCCATGTCCTCAGATGATGCGTGCCATCAGCACGCCGTCAATGTCCGCCACTTTCTGGCGCACTTCCTCCGGCACTGGGCTGTCGAGATCGACCACGGTGTAGGCATAGTCGCCGCGCGAACGGTTGATCATGTCATGAATATTCAACTTGGCATGTCCCAGGGTTTCGGAGATCAGACCGAGCATGTTGGGAACGTTGGCATTGGCCACCACCAGGCGGTGTTTCGTCTCACGCGCCAGTACCACGTCCGGATAGTTGACCGAATTGCGGATATTGCCGTTCTCGAGAAAATCCTTCACCTGCTCTGCCACCATGATGGCGCAGTTGTCCTCGGCTTCGGCGGTCGAGGCACCCAGGTGCGGTAATGCAATCACACGCTCGTGATTCTTCAGCAGGTTGCTTGGAAAGTCGCACACGTAACTGTGCACCTTGCCCGTATTGATGGCGGCGCTGACCGCGGCGTCATCCACGATGCCTGCGCGCGCGAAATTGAGAATGATCACGCCGTCCTTCATTCCCTTGAGCCGCTCAGCGTTGATGAGATTTTTCGTGGAATCCATCAGCGGCACATGGAAAGTCACGAAATCAGCCACGCGCAGCGCCTCTTCCGCGCTGTTTGCCTTTTTCACGTCGGCCGACAGCTGCCACGCACCTTCCACCGTCAAACCCGGATCGAAACCAACCACCTTCATGCCAAGCGCGAGACCCATGTTGGCGACGTTGCGTCCGATGGAGCCCAAACCGATGACGGCGAGCATGCGCCCAGGCAGCTCGAAACCGGCGAAATTTTTCTTTCCTGCCTCAACGGCTTTGCTGATCTCGGCGTCCGTGCCGGATAGACTGCGCGAGAACTCCCAGGACGCGGGAATATGACGGCAAGCCAGCAACATGCCGGCCAGGACCAGTTCCTTCACGGCGTTGGCGTTGGCACCGGGCGCGTTGAACACCGGGATGCCCATTTTGGTGAGCTTCTCGACGGGAATATTATTCACCCCTGCGCCGGCGCGGCCGACCGCTTTCAGAGATTTTGGAATTTCCATGTCATGCATCTTGAATGAGCGCAGCAAGACGCCGTCCGGTTCCTTCGTGTCGGCGGAAACCTGGAACTGCTCCTTCGGCAGGCGCGCCAGCCCGAGCGGTGAGATGTTATTAAGTGTCAGTATTTTGAACATGTTTCAGCCCTGCTTTTTTATGAAATCCTGCATGTAATTGATCAACGCATCAATGCCCGCTTCGGGCATGGCGTTGTAGATGGAAGCGCGCATGCCGCCGACCGAGCGATGCCCCTTGAGTTGCACCAGTCCGGCAGCCTTAGTGCCCTTGAGGAAAGGCTCGTCCAATGCCGAATCTTTCAGCGTGAAAGGCACATTCATCCACGAACGGCTTTGTTTTTCCACCGGGTTTTTGTAGAAGCCGCCGCTGGCATCGATGAAGGCATACAGCTTTTCAGCTTTGCGTTGGTTGATCTCCGCCATGGCCTTGAGACCGCCCTTTTTCTTGAGCCAGTCGAACACCAGACCGGCGATATACCAGGCATAGGTCGGAGGCGTGTTGTTCATCGAGGCGCTATCCGCGTGGACTTTGTAATCAAACATGGAAGGCGTATTGGCCGCGGCACCCCCGATCAAATCCTCGCGCACGATCACGATCGTCAGCCCGGCCGGGCCGATGTTTTTCTGTGCGCCGGCGTAGATGATTCCGAATTTCGTCACGTCCACCGGGCGCGACAAGATCGTCGAGGACATGTCGGCCACCAGCGGCACGTTCCCGGATTGCGGCACAAAGCCGAACTCCACGCCGCCGATGGTCTCGTTCGGCGTGTAATGCAGATAGGCCGCATCCGGGCCTAATTTCCATTCCTGCTGCGGCGGTACGGTGCTGAAGTTGGTTGACTCCGACGTGGCGGCGACGTTTACGCTACAGAATTTTCTGGCTTCCTTGATCGCCTTTTTCGACCATTCGCCGGTGTTGACGTAATCTGCGGATTTTTTCCCGCGCAGCAGGTTTATCGGCACCATGGCGAATTGCGCCGTAGCACCACCTTGCAGGAACAGCACTTTATAGTTTGCCGGGATGTTCATCAGTTCGCGGAGACTCGCTTCAGCCATTTCGGCGATGGCGATGAATTCCTTGCCGCGATGACTCATCTCCATCACGGACATCCCGCTGCCGTGCCAGTCGAGAAGTTCAGCCTGCGCTTGTTTTAGGACTTCCTCCGGAAGGACGGCCGGACCGGCACTGAAATTGAAAACACGTGTCATGGTATTAGCTCACTTTTGCTTAAAGGTTGAAAAATCATTCTTCGTCTTCCGACTCGGCCACCCGCTCCAGGCCAGCGAGATGTTCACCCTCCTCGAGCCCGATCAGGTGCACGCCCTGGGTGTTGCGTCCGACAATGGACACTTCCTTAACCCGTGTGCGGATCATGGTGCCGCCGCTGGTGATCAGCATGGCCTGATCTTCGTCACCCACCACACAGGCGCTGACCACGGAGCCGTTGCGCTCATTCACCTGGATCGAGATCACGCCCTGGCCACCACGACGGTGCTTGGGATAATCCTCGAGCGGGGTACGCTTTCCGAAACCATTCTGCGTCGCCGTCAGCACCGTGGTGGCCTGGCCCACCTGATCCGGGCAGGCAATAATGAGCGACTTCACGGACTGGCCCTTTTTCAGCATGAGACCGCGCACACCACGCGCCGTCCGGCCCATTTCGCGCACGTCATCTTCATCGAAACGCACTACTTTCCCCGCATCGCTGAACAACAGGATGTCGCACTTCCCGTCGGTCAGGCCGACACCGATCAACTGATTGCCAGGTTTCAGTTCAATGGCGCGAATGCCGGTGGAACGCGGGCGCGTAAATTCGGAAAGGCCGGTTTTCTTGACTGTGCCGTCAGTGGTGGCCATGAATACATAGCCGCCCTGGTCGAAATCCTTCACTGGCAGGATCGCGCTGATGTGCTCACCCTCATCCAGCGACAACAGGTTCACGATAGGCTTGCCGCGTGCACCGCGCCCGGCCTGCGGAATCTCGTAGACCTTCTTCCAATACACCTTGCCGAGCGAAGTGAAACACAGGATCGTCGCATGAGTGCTGGCGATCAATAGCTTGTCGACGAAATCCTCCTCTTTCATGCTGGTCGCGGCCTTACCGCGCCCGCCGCGACGCTGGGCGCGGTAAGACGTGAGCGGCTGGGCCTTGATGTAGCCAGCGTGCGACAGGGTCACCACCACGTCTTCATCGGCGATAAGGTCTTCCATGCTGAGGCTTACGCGATTTTGCACGATTTCCGTGCGGCGCTCATCGCCGTACTGTTCTCTGATCGCGAGCAGCTCGTCGCGAATCACCTTCATGAGGCGTCCGGGCTTGGCCAGGATTTCGAGTAAATCAGCAATAACCTTGAGGATTTCGCCGTATTCGGCCCGCAGTTTTTCCTGTTCCAGTCCGGTCAGACGGTGGAGCCGCAGGTCGAGGATCGCCTGCGCCTGTGTTTCCGTCAGACGGTAGCCCTTGGGCGTGATGCCAAAGGCCGGATCCAGTCCCTCCGGCCGCGTGAGGTTGGCATCTCCCGCTGTCAGCATTTTGGTCACGAGTTTAGCCGGCCAAGTTCGCGTCAGCATCTTGGTCCTTGCCTCGTCTGGGTCCTTGGCGGCCTTGATGAGCGCGATCATCTCGTCAATGCTCTCGAGCGCGACGGCAAGACCTTCCAAAATATGCGCGCGTTCGCGCGACTTGCGCAGATCATAAATCGAACGGCGTGTGACGACTTCACGTCGGTGGCGCAGGAAGGCCTCGAGCAACTCCTTGAGATTGAGCAGGCGCGGCTGGCCATTGACCAGCGCCACCGCGTTGATGCCGAACACGCTCTGCATCGCCGTGTGTTCGTACAGGTTGTTCAGGATCACGTCTGCGACGGCGCCACGCTTAAGCTCAATAACCATGCGCATGCCGGATTTGTCCGACTCGTCACGCAGCTCGGAGATATCTTCGATCTTGCCATCGTGTACTAGCTCGGCGATCCGCTCCAGCAGCAGGGCCTTGTTCACCTGGTAAGGCAACTCGGTGACGACAATGGCTTGTCTCCCGCGCTTATCGTCAGACTCGATGATTGCCCGCGCACGGACGTACACGCGCCCGCGCCCGCTACGGTAAGCTTCGTGGATTCCATCGACACCGTGGATGATGCCCGCCGTAGGGAAATCCGGACCGGGAATATGCTTCATCAGATCGTCGATAGTGCAATTTTCGTTGTCGATCAGCGCCAAGCAAGCATTAATGACTTCGTTCAAATTATGCGGTGGAATGTTGGTCGCCATGCCGACGGCAATGCCCGAGGAGCCGTTCACTAATAGATTCGGAATTCGGGCGGGCAGAACCACTGGCTCCTTCTCCGAGCCGTCGTAATTGGGCGCGAAGTCAACCGTCTCCTTGTCGAGGTCGGCCAACATCTCGTGCGCGATGCGCGCCATGCGGATTTCGGTGTAACGCATTGCCGCCGGCGCATCGCCGTCGACCGAGCCGAAGTTGCCTTGACCATCGATCAGCATGTAACGCAGCGAGAAGTTTTGCGCCATGCGCACGATGGTGTCGTAGACCGCGGTGTCCCCGTGCGGGTGATATTTACCGATGACGTCGCCGACCACGCGCGCGGATTTCTTATAAGCCTTGTTCCAGTCGTTGCCGAGTTCGTGCATGGCGAATAGCACGCGCCGATGCACCGGTTTCAAACCGTCACGCACGTCAGGCAGCGCCCGGCCCACGATCACGCTCATGGCGTAATCGAGATAGGACCGTCGCATCTCGTCTTCGAGATTGACCGGGATGGTTTCTTTGGCGAATTGTTCCATGTCGGATTCGGTCACCCGATGGGATGTAACCTACTGAAAATAATTGTTTTTTACCTATCCGGGTGACCGGAGAAAGCGCGGAATTTTACCATGTAATCCGCCCTCACTGCACTTAATAAGCGGGCCTTTCGTTTGGAAGAAAGATGATAAAAAGATGCTTAAAACAAGCTAGTTTTTAACTTTTTTCATCAGTGCGGCCAGCTTCTCGCGGGTAGGTTTCTCGACCACGCCTTTTTCCGTCACGATGGCGTCGATCAGCTCCGCCGGTGTGATATCGAAGGCCGGATTCCAGGCCTGTACGCCCTCCGGGGCGGTACGGGTACCGCCGAAGTTGAGCACTTCGGCTTCGGCGCGGGTCTCGATGGGGATCTTGCTGCCGTCGGGCGTATTCATGTCTACGGTGCTGGTGGGCGCCACCACCATGAACTTTACCTTGTGGTAACGCGCCGCCACCGCAGTCATGTAGGTACCGATCTTGTTGGCAGTATCGCCATTGGCGGCGATGCGGTCCGCGCCCACGATCACCCACGCCACCTTGCCCTGTTTCATTAGATAGGTCGCGGCGCTGTCGGCGATAAGAGTTACCGGAATGCCTTCTTGCACCAGTTCCCAGGCCGTCAGGCGCGCGCCTTGGAGCCAGGGACGGGTTTCATCGGCAAACACTTTTTTGATTTTCTCTGCGGCGAAACCGGCACGCACGACGCCCAGCGCCGTGCCGTAACCGCCGGTGGCCAAGGCGCCGGTATTGCAGTGCGTCAGCACCCCGCTGTCCTTTGCGATCAACGCCGCACCGAGCTCGCCCATGCGCCGGTTGGCAGCGATGTCCTCGGCGTGGATGCGCTGCGCTTCGGAGAGCAGCCGCGGCACCGGGTCGCCTACAATACCGCTATAAATTACCCCGCGCATTTGCCCAACGGCCCAGCGCAGATTAACCGCCGTCGGGCGAGCCAAGGCCAACAATTCAAGATCCGGCTGAATCGCCTTTTGCCAACCGTTGGGGTTTTCCTGGTAACGATCCCGCGCCGCCAACACCACCGCATAGGCCGCGGTCACGCCAATGGCCGGTGCCCCACGCACCACCATGTCCGTGATCGCATAGGCAGCATCCAGGAGATGGTCGAGATAGAGGTGCTCGAGTCTGGCGGGAAGGATCCGCTGGTCGATGAGTTTCAGCCGGCCAGTTTCCCATTCAACCGCGCGAATTTTGTCGTAAGGGATTTCTTTAACTTGTGGGGCGGGGGTGCTCATCCGGGCAAAGTATAACGCAAGTTTATCTCACGCTCGCCTTATGTAACTTATCCCCCTAGCGCGCCCGTATTGTGCCGACAATTTCAGTCCGCACCGCGTAGCCTTCGAGCACGCGCGGCAGGGCCGCCTGGGTTTGCGCATGTGGCTTGTCGAGGCCAACGACAATCTCTGACCGGCCCTGGTCGTCGCGCCCAATGCCAACGGATACTACGCCGGGCTGAGCCAGCAACTCGCGCTCATGGGCAGCCTTCACTTGTTCAATGGTCTGAGGCATGCGATCTCCGTTGGCCAGCAATCCCCCCGCGGCCAGGATCAAAAATAATACAACTATTCCATACTTCATAACGACAACTCGAGGGCCGAAAAGACGTGCTCAATACGATTGATGATAGTGCTGTTGTCGCTGCCGGCAAAGAGCAATCCGACGAGGCGTTTGTCGTCGTCCAGCACCCCCGAACCGCTGTCGCCGCCCTGGCTCATGGCACCGGCCATGAGCTGGTCGGTGAAAATCGCCTCGCGCCCCGTCCCATAACTTACCGTGACGGTCACCGCCACCTGCGTGATCTCGCCGCGGGTGAAACCCGTGGTGCGCCCACTCTTCTGGAGCTGCATGCCAAGTTCGCCGCGTCCCTGGCCTGCGATCCTCCCAACTTCCAGAATATCCTGGCTCACGTCGGCCGCCTTCAGTGGGCGCGCGATGGCGGCGTCAACCAAGTTATCCGATGCCTGAATGCGATGGATGCTGTAGCGCGTGCGGCTGCCGATGACACGGCACCCGGCATTCAAGAGAGCGATCATGCCGTTGGCGAATTTGCAATTGCTCGGGGGCGGGGGATCGCCGAAATTGATCGGCACGAACTGGTGCAACTCGGCAATGAGGTCGGCGGGCAACTTGCCGCCGTCAATCGGCCCGGGCTGGAGGATGGGATCTCCCGTTTGGGCGTCATTGCTGTTGGCCAGCACATGGTTGTTGGAGAGAATCATGACCTGGCCGTTTTTCTTTACCAAACAACCGAGGGTGCCGGCCGTGATGTCACGGTGGCCAATTGAAACTCCGCCCGGCGCAGGGCGTTGGTGCTCGGTGCGCGTGGCCAGCGCGCGGATGACGCCGGTCTCGATAACATCGGTGGGGACACCGTCAATTTCCGGCGGAATGCGGTCACTGGCTTCCAGCGCTTCGAGCGGCAGCTTGCGAGCCACCGAGCACACCAATGAAAGTTCCTTGGTCTGTTTCCCGCCTTTTATCTTGTATCCCGCGCCCGTAGCCACGACGTTGGCCCGGCCGCGTAACTTGTTGGAGTGATCCCGTAATCTTGCCCTGACATCGTCCATGTCTGCCATATAGCCTCCTGCTGTGACATCTTCGGCCAGAGAGACACATCTTATAGATTCACGTAATACGGGATAAGGCCAGACCGATTGATGGCACGGATAATAGGATTGGCGGCATGTATGTCTCTTTGGCTTGGACCAAGCATGCCATTAGACATTATCGCCACCAAAGACGATTCCACTTTTAAGTTATACTCCCAACGCCAATATAAAATACCACCCTATGCAAACTATCGACACCCTCATTAACGCCCGCTGGGTGATTCCCGTTGAACCCGACGGGAAAACACTGGACCACCATAGCATCGCTATTCAGGGCGGCAAGATCGCCGAGGTCCTGCCTACCAAGGACGCCGTCAAAAAATACCGCTCCAGCGAAAATGTCGATCTTTCACACCATGCGCTTATTCCCGGCCTGGTGAACGCGCACACGCACGCCGCCATGAGCCTGTTCCGCGGGCTGGCGGACGACCTGCCGCTCATGGACTGGCTGAACAATCACATCTGGCCGGCGGAAGCGAAGTGGGTAAACGAGACCTTCGTGCGCGACGGTACTGAACTTGCGATTGCGGAAATGCTGAAGAGTGGCACCACCTGCTTCAGCGACATGTACTTCTACGCCGACGTCACCGCGCGCGTCTGCCACGATGTCGGCATGCGCGCCTGCGTCGGACTGATCATGCTAGATTTTCCCAGTGCCTGGGCGCAGAACGCGGACGAATACCTACACAAAGGACTCAAATTGCACGATGAACTGCGCCACAGCGAACTCATTACTACTGCCTTCGCGCCGCACGCGCCTTACACCGTGTCCGATGCACCACTCGAAAATATCCGCATGTATGCCGATGAGCTGGATATCCCCATCCACATGCACGTGCACGAAACCGCGCACGAGGTGGCCGAGGGACAGAAACAACACGGCGTGCGCCCGCTGGCACGCCTGGCCAAGCTCGGCCTGCTCGGCCCGCGCCTGATCGCGGTGCACATGACTCAGCTCGAGGAGGCCGAAATCAAAACACTGGCGCAGGACAACGTCAGCGTTGTGCATTGTCCAGAATCCAACTTAAAGCTTGCGAGCGGCTTTTGCCCGGTGCAAGCGCTGGTTGAGGCCGGTGTGAACGTGGCACTCGGCACAGATGGCGCGGCCAGCAATAACAGTCTCGACATGTTGGAGGAAATGCACATCGCCGCGCTGCTGGCCAAGGGCGAGAGCGGAGATGCCACTGCCATCCCGGCGCGCACGGCGCTGCGCATGGCCACGCTGAATGGCGCCAAAGCGCTCGGACTGGAAGCGCGCATCGGTTCGCTCACCGCCGGCAAGGCCGCAGATATCGCCGCGATAGATTTATCCGCCATTTCCAGTC
>JAOTWF010000002.1 GCA_029863005.1 Gammaproteobacteria bacterium
ATTCCCGCGCCCCCGCCCATGCAGGAAGCCAAGAAAAAAAATAGCGTCCCGGGCCGTGCCGCGACACGCACCGGCCGCCATTCCTCCTCACCGGCGAACATTTCTCAGGGCGCTCGCGTTGGGCGCTATACAGTTGGCAGGCGACTGCACGAAGGCGGCATGGCTGACGTGTACGCCGTAGAAGCGCCTCGGGCGCGCATGCCACTCGTGCTCAAATCGCCGAAACTCGGGCGCGATCATCCACTCTCAAGCCAGATGGCGTTCGACAACGAAATGCAGGTGCTGGCGCGCCTGCGCGGACCGCACGTGCCACGCCTGTTGGCAAGCAGTGACTCGCGCCCGCGGCCGTACCTGATCATGGAGCGTATCGAAGGCGATGCCCTGGCACAGGCGGCGAAGCGCGCGCCGATTGAGATTGAGGAGTTGTGCAAGCTCGGCGCACACCTGTGCCGCGCGGTGCATGCGTTGCACCACCAAGACGTCATTCATCTTGATCTCAATCCGTCCAACGTGCGCAACCGTGCCAACGGCGAGATGGTGTTAATCGATTTCGGCATGGCGCACCACGCCCAGCTGCCGGACCTGCACGATGCCGCATTTGGCGAGGAAGAGGGCACGACGCCATATATCGCGCCGGAACAATTACATCATGTGCGCAGCGATTCACGAAGTGACATCTACGCCATTGGGGCGATTCTCTATCAGCTTGCGACCGGTCAATATCCGTACGGCCGGCCGAACGTGTTGTCGCTCGCCAAACGTCTGGTGATGCCACCATACCCGCCACGCTATCATAGGCCGGAACTGCCGGCGTGGTTGCAGGAGATCATTTTGCGCTGTCTCGAAATACGTCCAGATCGGCGCTACGCCACAGCCAAGAAGATTGCCTACCAGCTCGCGCATCCCGAGGTCGTGCATGTGGGCGCGCGCGGCCATGCCACCCTTCCGCCCGGCGGATGGCAGCGCCTGCGAGGCTGGTTGCGATCGCTGTTCCAGAAATTCGACGAACAACCGCCGTTGCGTCCGTATGAACGTTTGGCTACGCGTCCGCATGTGCTCGTCGCACTTGATCTTGGACAGTGCTCAAAGGCACTCAGCGAGGCGTTGCACCGCGCTGTTCGGCGTCTTGCGCACAGTGAACCACACAGCTATTTTACCTGCTTGTCGGTTCTGCCAATGCAGGAGCGCGCGTCATCCGGCAGCGCCACCGCGCCCGACGTAACACGCCAGGTTGCCATGCGCAACTGGGCGCAAGCGCTCAAGCTCGCGCCGACGCGCCTGGTATTTCAGGTGCTGCCCGGCGACCCGGCGCACGCGATTGTGGACTACGCGCGCCAACACCAGGTGGACATGATCGTGATTGGCCCACGCAAGAGTTCGGCTTTGCGATGGCGTCTTGGCAGTGTAACCGCCGTGGTCGCCGCCCAGGCGCCTTGCAGCGTCACCGTGGTACGCACCCGCCAGAATGAAGAATTGATCAAATCAAAAAAGACCAGACGCTAGCCATGTCAATGGTTGTCCGTAAGGCAGCAACCGAATGTTATACCGGCGTATGAAACCGCTTAAGCCTTCCTGCAGACGGTGGCTGTGATGATAAAGACAGAATCATTCTGTAGAAAAACCAACATTTATGCGGACTTAGATGGGTAAGCGCCTGACCCTGACCTACTGAGAGTAAATCCTAGGCATAAGCCATTAACCCCTACTTTACGAACTTACTTTTTAAGCGCAAAGTATTGCCACGCAAGGAGGGCGGTTTTTCTACCTTGCCATATTTCAGTACCAACCAAACGTAATTATTAGGAGATTCAGAATGAAGAAGTTACTGACGGGTCTGATGGCGCTTACCTTCATCGCCGGCTTGGGCTTGAGCACCACCAGCTTTGCGGCCAAGCACATGGCGGAAGCCATTGCCAAGGCCTGCAAAGACAAGAAACCTGGTGACATGGTGAAGGTAGACGGGAAGGAAGTGAAGTGCCCAGAACCGATGAAGACGAAGTAAGAAAACAAAAAACAAACAGAAAAGTTATAATCCAGCTTTAACAGTTTCTTAAAAAACGCCCCCCGGCTGGGGGGCATTTTTTTGTCCATCGCGCCCGTAGGAGAGTTACTTTTATCTGCCGACCCTGACGATCGGTCACGATTCCCGCAACACGGTGAGCGGACTTTGGGTTACTACCCGCCGGGTACCGTAATAGCCTGCCAAGCCAATCAAGACGCCCCCGGCCAATGGTGTAACCAACCACACCGGCCATTTGAAACTGTATTCAAGATCAAACGCACGCGTGTAAAGCACATAGGCAATCAACTCGGTGCCTATCGCGGCCAACAGGCCCGCGAGCACGCCGAGCACAGCGAACTCGGCCAGGTGCCCGGCGCGCAGTTGGCGGCGGTTCGCCCCCAGCGTGCGCAGCAACGCGCCTTCGTAGAAGCGCTCATCGAGACTGGCAGCCAGTGCGGAGAACAACACCGCAAACCCGGCAGCAAGAACAAACAACAACACCAGCTCGATGGCGGCGGTGGCTTGTGTGAGGATCACGCGCACCTGCGCCAAAACCTGGTCCATCTCCAGTACCGTCACCGACGGGAATGCGCGCACCAATGACGTGAGCAGGGGTTTCTGCTGCGGCGACAGATGAAAGCTTGTTAAATACGTGGCCGGGTAGCCTGCAAGCGCCCCCGGTTGGAAGATCATGTAAAAGTTGGGATGGAACGAATCCCACTGTACCGTGCGAATGCTCGCCACTTGCGCCTGAAGCTTCACATCGGCAATCGAGAATGTCAGCTCATCACCCAGCGCGATGCCGAGTTTGCCCGCAAGCTTCATTTCCACCGATACCCGGTTGCCCGTTGCCGGGGTGTCCCACCATGCGCCGCTGGCAATGCGGTTGTCGGGCGGGACTGAGACGGCCCAGCTGAGATTGAGTTCGCGCTGGAGTGCTTCGTTGTCTGACTCCTCCTTGGTCACCGCACGTGTTACCGGTTTGCCATTGATCTCCGTCAGACGCCCGCGCACCATGGGGTAGAGTGCGCTCGCCTCAATCTGATGCGTTATGAAAAACTTCTGCACCGCGGCCGCATCCTTCGGGAGGATGTTGAACGCGAAATGATTCGGCGTTTCCGGTGGCAGTTGCGTCTGCCAGGTGGTTAAAAGATCAGTGCGCAGCAAAGCGATCACCGCCATGGCCATGAGCGCCAACCCGAAGGCAAGAATCTGGCTGATGCTGGTGCCTGAGCGACGCCAAAGATTGTTGAGGCCGAACCGCCAGGCCACACCCACGCGCCGATGCAGCCGCCGGCTCATGGCCAGCAAGGCGCCGGCAAAGGCCGCGAGTGCAGCGGCCGCCACGAGGCTGCCGGCCAGTACTGAGAACGTGAGCAGCAGATCGCCGGTAAAGCGCCACATCAATAGGAGCACTGCTACAACTGCTGAGCCGTACACCGCCCAGGCCGACGGTGGCAGCGGCGTGAGTTCGCGGCGTAGCACGCGCAACGGTGGTACGCGCTTTAAGCGCAGCAGCGGAGACAGGGCGAAACCGGTAAGTGTGATAAAGCCGGCGAGAAAACCGTAAGCCACGGGCGCGATGCCGGCCGGCGGCAGACCCGCCGGGCGCAGGTCCTTGAGGAGATAAAAGATCGCTTCCTGTGCCAGCCAGCCGAGGACGCAGCCGAGCGCGCTGGCCGCCAAGCCCAGTACCAGGAATTGCGGCAGGAAAAGTGAAACGATGTCGCGCTGGGTAGCGCCCAGGCAACGCAGCATGGCACCCATGTCGTAGTGGCGCTCACTGTAGCGGCGTGCGCCCATGGCGATGGCAACTCCGGCGAGAATCACGGCCAGCAGGCTGGTGAGCCCGAGATAACGCTCGGCGCGCTTGAGCGAACGGCCGATCGAGCTGGCCTCGTCACGCACATCCAGCAGCCGGTGGTGCGGTGCAAGGCGTGGCGTGAGCCATTCTTTGAAGTGGGTCAGATCCGCGTCAGTGCCGGAGAAAAGATAACCATAGTTGACACGGCTGCCGGGTTGGATCACTCCGGTGCGCGGGACGTCATCCGTGTGGATCAGCACACGTGGAGCGAAGGCGAAGAAACTGCCGGCGCGTCCCGGCTCGTAGGTGAGCACGCGAGTGACGCGGAACACGGCATTACCGATCTCGATGCCCGCACCCATATCAATGCCGAGTGATTGCATCACGCGTGGCTCAACCCAGGCCGTGCCAGGGGCAGGGGGTTCGGCAATTTTCTCATCCGGGGTATACAGGGCCTGAGCGGTGCGCAATGTGCCACGCAGTGGATAGCCCGGGCCCGCGGCCTTGACGCTCGTCAATTGAAGTTTGTCGCCGCGCACAACCACACTCGCAAATTCGAGCGTCGTAGTCTGGCGCAGCTTGTACCCCTCGGCCGCCGTAAGCCACTTTTCTGATAGTGGCTGCGAGCTGCGCAGCTGCAAATCGGCCCCCAGCAGGTCGGCCGATTGGTAAGCCATGGCGCGGTGCAGGCGGTCGTTGAAAAAGCCGATTGCGGTAACCGCGCCAACCGCGATCACCACGGCCGCGGCCAGGAGGTGCAACTCACCGGCGCGCCAGTCGCGCGACAGCAGGCGCAGGGCGAGACGGATTTTATGCCAACCGGGCATGTCAGCGCCTGTCCACAATCCGCCCGGCATCGAGGTAAAGATGGCGTTCGCAACGCGCGGCGATATTATCATCGTGCGTCACCAGCACCAGTGTGGTGCGCCGCTCGCGATTCAGGTCGAACAGCAGGTCAATGACGCGCGCGCCAGTGGCACTGTCGAGATTGCCGGTGGGCTCGTCGGCGAACAGGATCGCGGGCCGCATGGCAAAAGCGCGGGCGATCGCCACGCGCTGCTGCTCTCCCCCCGAAAGCTGGCGCGGGTAATGCGAAAGCCGCTCACCCAGGCCCACGCGGTCGAGAAGTTCTCGCGCCTCGCGGAACGGATCCGGAAGACCGGCGAGCTCCAGCGGGAGCATTACATTTTCGAGCGCGGTCAGGCCGGCCAGCAGCTGGAAACTCTGGAACACAAAACCGACGCGCCCGGCGCGTACCCGTGCACGGCCATCCTCATCCAGCCGGTCAAGGCGTTCACCGGCGAGGGTGACCTCTCCCTGTGTGGGCGTGTCGAGCCCGGCCAGCAGGCCAAGCAGCGTCGACTTTCCCGAGCCCGAGACGCCGATGATGGCAACGCGCTCGCCGGTCTTGATCTCGAGATTCACACCCGACAAGATGTCGAGAGTGCCTTCGGCCGTGGGAACCCGTTTCGAAAGATTGGCGGCGGAGACGATAACTCCATTGAGGTGTTTTGACATGCGTCGTGTGTGGCTCGTATTAGTGTGCCTGCTGTGGCTCGCGCCGTTGCCGGCGGCCGCTCGCACGCTGCTGGTTGTCGGTGACAGCCTGAGCGCGGCCTACGGCATGGACGCAAAATCCGGCTGGGTCGCGTTGCTTCAGAAGCGTCTGGCGCAGGAAAAGCCCGACTACCGCGTCATCAACGCCAGCATCAGCGGCGACACCACGGCCAATGGGCTGGCGCGTCTGCCGCGTCTGCTCGCCGAGCACAAGCCGGTGCTGATCGTCATTGAGCTTGGCGGTAATGACGGCCTGCGCGGGCAGTCGCTCGGGCAGATGAAACATAACATTACTGCCATGGTCACGAAAGCGAAGAACATTAAGGCACGCGTACTGCTGGCTGGCGTACGTCTGCCGCCGAACTATGGCCCAGCCTATGCCGGAAAGTTCCAGCGGGTTTACCAGGAAGTTGCGCGCGAACAGCAAGTGGCGCTGGTGCCAGACATGCTCGATGACATAGCCAACAATGGCGCTCTGATGCTGCAGGACCGCATCCATCCCAACGCCGAAGCGCAGGCGCAAGTCCTGGAGAATATCTGGCCGCACTTACATCGCTTGCTATGACCGGCTGATACGCATCGCGCGCCTGGCTTTATGCTAGGATTTCAGCTACGCAATTCCTTCATTGATCCCTGTGAGCATGACCAAAGCCGGTGACGGCGACACTGCGGCCGCGAAAACGGCGTTCCCCATCCTGGCGGCAATCAGCGTGTGTCATCTGCTGAACGACATGATGCAATCGCTGCTGCCGGCGATTTACCCGATGTTGAAGAGCAACTATGGGCTCGACTTCGGCCAGATCGGGGTGCTTACATTCACGTTCCAGTTCACAGCTTCGGTGCTGCAACCGGTGATTGGTTTCTACACCGACCGCCGGCCGATGCCGTACTCGCTACCAGCCGGCATGGGCTTTACGTTGGCCGGGCTGGTGCTGCTGGCCTATGCACACAATTACCCGGTGTTGCTGCTCGCCGCGGCGCTGATCGGCATCGGCTCGGCGGTGCTGCATCCGGAATCCTCGCGTGTCGCGCGTATGGCCTCCGGCGGCCGGCACGGATTCGCGCAATCGCTGTTTCAGGTGGGTGGTAACGCCGGCACAGCTATCGGACCGCTGCTTGCGGCATTCATTGTCCTTCGATACGGACAGTCTAGTGTCGCCTGGTTTTCGATTGCGGCGCTGCTCGGGATTTTCCTGTTGGTGCACGTGGGGCACTGGTACAAGGATCACGGGCTGGCACGCATGAAATCACACGTCGCGAAGGGTAGGGAGCAGGCCGCATTGCCGCGCGTCAAGGTAATGGTGACTATCGCTGTGTTGATCGCGCTGATTTTCTCGAAATTCTTTTACATGGCCAGCCTGACGAGCTACTACACTTTTTACCTGATCGATCAGTTTCAGGTATCGATACAGAGCGCCCAGGTTCACCTGTTCGTGTTTCTCGGTGCCGTCGCCCTCGGCACTATCTCCGGTGGTTCACTCGGTGACCGTTTTGGCCGCAAGACGGTAATCTGGATTTCGATTCTCGGGGTACTGCCTTTTACCTTGCTGTTACCGCATGCCAACCTGTTCTGGACCGGTGTGCTCAGTGTGCCCATTGGATTTATCCTTGCCTCTGCGTTTCCAGCGATAGTGGTGTATGCACAGGAGCTGATGCCTGCGCGCGTCGGCACCGTCGCCGGCTTGTTCTTCGGCTTGGCCTTCGGTCTGGGAGGCATTGGGGCCGCGGTGCTGGGCGAGGTTGCCGATGCGACCAGCATCCAGACCATGTTTCACGTTAGTGCATTTCTCCCGGTCATCGGCCTGCTCGCTGGTTTCCTCCCGCACTTGGAGACGGAAAGCCGGCGTCAGCGCTTGCCTACGCCATCGGTGGACCTTACTGGTAATGTCGAGCCCAGTCCGGTGCAGGGTCAATCGGGGGATGGGCACTAAAAGCGACATAACGCTCGTTTGCCAGGGACAGGTTCAGGCCAACTTGCCTTCTATCAAACGCATCAAGGCCAGATGAAGGCGTTCCGTTTCCAGCGGTTTGCGGATGAAGCCGTTTGGGTGCAGTTTGCGCAGTTCCGGCGACATGGCCGTGTCCACATCCGCGCTCATGAGCAGCACGGGAATATCATACGATACGTGCGAAGTGCGCATGCGTTCGAGCGCGGTTTTTCCGCCACCCGCCGGCATGTGAATATCGAGCACGATGACGTCCGGCCGGTTGTGCTGGCTGCTGTGGTATGCCTCCTCGGCGTTATAAGCGGTCTGTACCTGCCAGCCTTTCTCGCTCAATGCAGCGCTGAGGAAATCAACCAGCTCGTGGTCATCGTCGACAAGCAATACTTTATTCATGCGTCAATTTCCTATGAATAATATGATCGTCAAGAAAAGCGTAACGCGGGAGATAAAGGTAAGCGGCATGTTACTTTAAACACCGATATCCACAGGGTCAATGAAACAAGGCGGTTGTTAACCAATGTTTACAATTCATCCGTTTCCCAGAATTTTGCCTGAGAGGCTGTATTATCAGTCCATTACAGGCAATTAACATAACATCAATCTTCAAGTACCCGGATTGGCCTGGTGCTGTAAAATCTGTCATTCGCATGCTGCAAAACCTCAAACAATTCTTCGATCGGAACATCCTTGCCGGCGGCCAGAACCAAGGCCAAGAAGCCGAGCATGCGTTGCAGGTGGCGACAGCGGCGCTCTTGTTCGAAGTCATGCGCATGAATGGCGAACTCAAAGATGTCGAGCGCCATGCCATGACGGCCGCCATCCGGGAACGTTTTGATCTTACAGCTGAAGAGATGACGACACTCCTGCGCCTGGCAGAGGAAGAAGCGGAGGAGGCGACCGATTATTACCAGTTCACCGCGCTCATCAACAGGCACTATACCCCGGCACAGAAAGAGCAGGTGGTCGAACACATGTGGCAGGTAGCTGCCGCTGACCGTGAGATAGACCGTTTTGAGCGCACCCTGGTACACAAGGTCGCCGATCTGCTGCATGTCCCGCGCCCGGCGCAATTTGCGGCGCGTGAGCGCGCTTTTCGCGCCGCCCGCCAGAGCGCGAAATAAGCAACCGGTAACAGCTTTCACTGTCGATCAATTTTGTACAAACTTGCAGGTTAATGCCGGTCAGGTAGCCATATTCGCCATTCAGGGGCGAATAAGTATTATCTTGTTCGTATCGTGGACAGTGGTGATATTAAGGAGATGAAATGATTCGCATGATGCTGTACAGCCCCGCGAACAAACAGTTCGTGACCGGCGGAGAGGAATTGTTGGAAGCCTGGCGGGAACAGCCTGCGGCGCTGTTGTGGGCGGACTTGGCGCAAAATGAAAGTGCGGCCGAGCAGAGGTTGCTGGTGCAGGAGTTCGGTCTGCATCCACTGGCCGTGGAAGATGCGCAACGCAACCGTCATCCTCCCAAAATCGAAAGCTTCGACAATCATTTACTGATCCTCCTCAAGGGCCTCGGGGCAGATCAGCGGGAATTCGAGTTCGGTACTGTCCAGATTGCCCTGTTTCTCGGAAAGCGTTTTCTTGTCACGCGCCGTTCCGGTGATTCCGCGAGCATCAACAAGCTATGGGAGGATCTGCTCGCTCAGCCAATACAAATGGGCGATGGCGCTGACGCCATGCTGTTACGCGTTGCTGGAACCATGGTCGATCGCTACCTTAAGAAGCTGTTGTCACTGGAGCCGCGTCTGGAAGAGCTGGAGCAACTCATGCTCACCGATCCGCAAGATGCGATGCTCGCAGAATTGATCAGCTACAAGACCGACCTGCGTAAATTCCGCCGGGTGTTCGTCTACCATGTACAGATTTTCAATCAGCTGCTTGCAAAGCAGCCGCCTGAATTCAGCACCGACCGCAGCCACGAGCTCAAAGATTTGTACGAGAAGCAGGAACGCGCCGCCAGCCTGGCCACGCTCTACTATGAGCTCGCCACGGACCTGATCGATGGATACATTTCGCTTGCCTCGCACCGGCTAAACAATATCATCAAGATTCTCACGATTGTCACGGCGATTTTCGTGCCACTGAGTTTTCTGGCTGGCCTGTACGGCATGAATTTTGAAAACATGCCCGAGCTGCAATCCAAGTCTGGCTATTTCATTCTGCTGGGCGTAATGGCTACGCTTGTCACTATCCTGCTGCTGATTTTTCGACGAATGCGCTGGCTGTAGAGAATGCAGTCGAAGAGAATTTCTGTAGCAAGACCTTACATTTCATGCGCCACTGAGGATGTGGATCGAGTTTGGCGACGCCTTCGACTTCACCGGCGCGGACTTCAGGGGTTGGTGTCGAGCCGCAGGTTTGAAGCGCTACGAGGTCTTGTTGTGCGCGGGACCGTGCAGCGCCGCGGTGGCTTACAAATAAGCCGGCTCGGCCTATCCTGTTATCAACGCCATCACGAGCAAGAGAGCGGCAATACCCTGGAAGATAATCCGGGCGTTCATGAACTGGCCGCTGTGTTTGTCATCGTACTCGCCACCCTTGGTCATGGATCGGAGGCCTGCCACCATGGAGGCGACGGTAGCGAGGAGAGCCAGGATAACCAGTATTGTTATGATTTTCATAAGTTGCTCCTGTCTTGGATTGCCCCAAATAGCACAACACTTTCACCCGTCATTATCAACCGAGTAATCCAGTAAAGATCACTCAGGCCGGGGAATGCTGGCAAAATCGAAGGACTCCTCTGCACGACTGTATCGCGGCACACAGACGTTTTTCGCGCGCAGCCCGATAAAGGATAAAATATTCAACCGGCAATGAATCTATCAATTTAAAATGTCTATCGTGACTAAGGCGAAACGGACCCGGAACCTTTATGAACCGGGCAAACCCTTCAAATTGTCTCGTTCCAAAATTGAAAACTTTCTGAATTGCCCACGTTGCTTTTACCTCGACCGGCGTCTCGGGATCGGGCAGCCATCGGGCCCGCCGTTCAATCTCAATTCTGCGGTGGACCATCTTCTCAAGAAGGAATTCGACGTCTTTCGGGCTGAAGGCAAGCCGCATCCCCTGATGCAGGAACACGGGATTGATGCCATCCCGTATGCCGATGAGCGGCTTTCGGAATGGCGCGAGAATTTCAAGGGCGTGACATACCACCATGCGTCAACCAACTTGGTCATCTCCGGCGCGGTGGACGATCTGTGGATCAACCCGAAAGGCGAGGTGAACGTCGTAGATTACAAGGCCACCAGCAAGGACAGCGAAGTCAATCTCGACGCTGACTGGCAGATATCCTACAAGCGTCAGATGGAGATTTACCAATGGCTGTTGCGCCGCAACGGCTTGAGCGTGTCGGACACCGGTTACTTCGTATACTGCAACGGCCGTCGCGACCGGGGCGCTTTTAATGGAAAATTGGAATTCGCCGTGAAAATTATTCCCTATGCTGGTAATGACAGTTGGGTGGAGGAGTGCATCGTATCCGCCCACCGCTGCCTGTCATCGGCCGACATTCCACCGCACAATCCTGTTTGCGAGTTCTGCAACTACCGCGCAGCCGTTCGCGAAGTAGAATGATACCAAGGGGCCAAACATGAGCGGCATGAAGAAATTGAAACACGAAACCGAACTGGTAAAAGGAGCCATCCTCGCCGGTATGAAATACGGTGAGGACCGTGGCGCGGTCGTGTTTGAACCTACGGATTCAGCCAGCGAGAAAATCCTTTTCATATACCGGTTGCTGGTGCATGACAAGCTCATTCAGCCCCTGCCGGAAGACCAGGTATCGCAACAAACCATGCGCCACAAACTGGCCATCTGGTATTCCAAGCAACTGCCACCAGATCATCCGTTATTGAAATAAGTGAATACGGATTGTTTATGAATATTGAAAACATGATTGAAGCCGCACTCAATTTCATTAGTGTCCATCCATACGCAACTGGCGCCATCCTGGCCATCGCGGGTGTATTCTCGTATTTCAAGATTAAAATTGTCTTGAAAGCGGTCATCGCCTGCCTGATATTTGGCGCCATCGTGTATGTCGTCCTGTTCTTCGTCAATCTGGCCTCAACGGGGATGGAGAATACTGAAAAATTACTAGCTAATCCGAATCAGGTGGTTGACAAACTGAAAAAATAAGACGGAAGAATCTGTAACCAGCCACCATCTCTCGATAGCAATATGGTTATTACACTTCTACAAGTTTCAATAGGAGCCGGCCTATGAAGAAAATATTGATCTCGCTGTTCATCGGTACCTTGCTGGGTGGGGCGGGCGGGTTCGCCCTGGGGATTTTCCTGTACCCGTATATTTTTCTATCTGACATCGTGGCAAAAGAACAAGTCGTGAATGTAGCGCAGAAAAAAATTATCGCCGCCGGAAAATTTATCCATGCCAATCCGAGCGATCCGATTCATCATGGAAAGGGTGCGGTGACGGTTTATAACGATGCCGTGCATCTGAATGCCGACTTCGAGGTTGGTCCAGGTCCCGCGTATCATGTCTATCTTGTCCCGATCGATACCGTAACTCCGGACACGGCGGTGGAAAAGGCTATGTTCGTGGATCTCGGCCGTCTGCGCGCTTTTAAGGGTAGCCAGGTGTATGACATCCCCCCTGGCATGGATCTGAAAAAATATCCCAACGTGGTAATCTGGTGCGAGCATTTCAGCGTGCTGATCTCGCCTGCCAAGCTCGAGTTCAAGTGAGGTAATCATTATCATTACTTCCGCTTTTCAGGGCGGGAGTTCTCTTCATGACAAACCCGCACTTATGACGGTACATGAAGTAGAATAGGGCGGGTATGGAAAAACCTAATTATTCTTATCCCGGGAATCCCCTTCATCGTCCGCGCTTCCGTATCGGGCGAATTCTGTTCCCGCTGGCTTTCGCGGTGGTCGTCCTCGTGATCCTTGGAGACAAGATCCCCGCGGTTCATGATGCCAAAGAAAAGCTGCTACATCCGGAGAATTATCAGGCGCGGCAGGCCTGTCATGCCGCTGCGCTGGCGGCTGCCAGCCAGCCGGCTTATGCACGTATCGTAACTCCCGGTAATGTGCATGAAACGCTGGGTGCGCGTTATGTGGAAGGCGTCACAATCGGTGAGATGGGGCAGGGGGGAAGCGAGGTTACGTTCCCATTCAGCTGTTACGTCGAACCCGGCGGCAAGATCATCAAAACCTCTAAACAATAAGCCCCTCACGCAGGTCAGCGCCGGGGGTTGAATTCTCCCTGGTATTCGAACGGCAGCTTTCCCAGGCGGTCTGCCACACTGATACCGCCTGACAAGCGATAATGCAGGCTTTGCCCCTTGTTGCTTTCCATGCCGCGGACCTGGTCGAAGAGCCGCACCAGATTGCTTACTAGGTTGAGCTCCACCAACGCCTCGCCGTAGGCCGGGACCGTCACCGCCTGGTGGGTGACGCCGCGCCCGAATTCAGTGTCGTTGATATCGAGCCGAAAGTTCATTCCGCTGATAGGTATCGGGACCGGATTGGGGTTCTGTACCCTCAGCGTCACGGCGTATCGCTGTTCCAGCAGCGTCATGTCCAGGACCTGGAGATTGTTCAAGGTGACATGCGGATTTTCGATCCCCGGGGGGAGCACCGTGCAACCGGTTAACAGGGCCACCAAAAACAGACTAAATAGTTTCTTCACGAACATGTCCTGGATCGGTTCTCGAAATCTGCCTGGCCGGTAATTTATTCGTGTAAGGATTGTATCAAGTGGTTTGAAAAAATCTTCAAACTGGTACTCAAGAATTTACAAATCTTAACATTCCGGCGGGTCATTTATTTCTATATTGACATTAGAATCCATTGTGTCACTGTATAAATCCATTAACACTAATTAATTAAGGAGATGGCATGGCCAAGGCAAGAAGAACGACTCACCGCAGCAGCAAGGGCACCAAGCTGTACGCCGTGCGTGACAGCAAGGGGCGTTTCAAGGATATCCAGTCCTACAAGCGTTCACACGCCGCCGATATGCGGCGGAAGTCCAAAAAAGAAAAAGCACGCTAGCCAAGCTATGGCCGGACCGATCCCGCCACCCGGCTGGACAAGTCTGGTGTAGACATTCAACCCGATCGCGATTTCACAGGAGAATGACGTTGAGTATTCTAGATAAAATCACCGGCGGAATCGCCGATCAATTGAAAGGCCAGGCGGACGAGCAGGGCAACCTGCTCAATGCCGCCATGGAGATCATGAACAGCCCCGATGTCGGCGGACCCAGTGGCATGCTCCAAGCCTTGACGAAACAAGGGCAGGGGGATGTCGTCAATTCCTGGCTATCGACCGGGAAAAACCTTCCCATATCTCCGGATACGCTGCTAAATGTCTTCGGCCAGGAAAAAGTTCAACAAATGGCCGCAAGCATGGGTATGTCCATCCCGTCGCTCTTGAGCGGCCTTTCAACCATGTTGCCCGAGATGATAGACAAGCTCTCGCCCGGCGGCAAACTACCTGCGGGAGAAGAAGCGAGCGACGCGTTGGGCCAGCTGGCAAAAAATTTTTTCCGCAACTAACAGACTTTGATCCTCAACTGGAGGTGATACATGGCAGATAAAGACATGCCGGATTTTTCCGGGATTCAGAGCGGTTCCAGCACCACCGCGACGCATATCTACGAGGTCGTATCCGGCGATAGCCTGTCGAAAATTGCCAAGCGCGAATACGGCAATGCAAAACTGTGGAACAAGATCTTTGAGGCGAACAAGGACATCATCAAAGACCCAAACAAAATCTATCCTGGCCAGAAATTGAAAATTCCCCCCAGATAACCACGTCGTTTTTTTTCATACATCTTCTTTAAGGAGAACATCGATGAAAGTCAGTCACCTATTTTCACTTGCATTGCTGGTGGCGATCAGCACCGCTGGTTGCGGGAAAAAGGAAACACCACCTCCCGCCGCATCAGTACCGGCCGTTCAAACCGCGCCACAGACTGCGCCGATTGGCGTGACTGTCTCACAAATCAAGCTTGGCAATGCCATTGGCGCCGACAAGCGCGTGACCACGCCAGGGGCCAGCTTCAACAAGAACGACACGATTTACGCCTCGGTGGAAACTCAGGGCGCCGGAAAATTGACACTCAAGGCCAAATGGACCTACCACAAGGGTGAAATGGTTGCCCCCGTAAAAGAGAACACCATGGATATCTCGGCTGATGGGCCGGCGGTGAATGAGTTTCACATCAGCATGCCGGCTGGGTTGCCTTCTGGAAAATACCAGGTCGAGATTTTCGCCGACAATAAGTCGGCGGGAGTGAGTGATTTCACAATCAACTAGGCATTGGCCAATGTCGGCGTCGTCAACATCGGCGCCGACCTGATTGCCTTCACGGCAAGTAAAAGTAAAAAAGAACATACTTTCACTGACAAAGATAGGAATTCTTGTAACCGCGTTCCTTGCGTGGTTGCCGGCAACGGACGGAATACGAAGTCGTGACATCACGTCGGCGTGTGGAGTAGTTGCACAACACGGCGTCACCCCGATATGGGGAAGATCCAATCAGGTTAAATTGAATACGCTTTTTTGATTCGAGGCTGATTGGATCGCGCGTCGCGAGGCCATTGCCGTCCACCTCAATCCAGACATTGATCGAGGCCGCGCACTTTACACTGTGGGGACGGGTTTGCCGTGAAGTGGCCGGTGCCTCCGGCTCGGCCGCAACATTAATTGGGGTTGATGCAGTAAGGACGATAAACAAGAGATACGGTTTCAGGCGCATAAATTCTCCCTTTCCATGTATTATGAGCCTAGCTTCTGGTCCACAGCCCGCAAGGCCGCCGGTCCGGATAACTGGGTGCCAATAGGAGCCCCTTGCCGCGTGGGTGTTTTGGCCAGCGACTGCGATAATGAACAAAATCGAAGTAAACTTCATCATCCTTAATCAATTCCTATGGAGGATAATCCATGCGAAAAATATCACTCGCGCTGCTAGGACTGTTGGTATACACGTCCACTTTGGCCGATGATGTGTTGAACACCAAGCTCATGTCACTCGACTTGGCGCGCGATATCGCTAATGCCACACTTCAGGATTGCCGCAAGAAAGGATTTAACACGGCCATCGTCGTGGTGGACCGCTCGGGTGATGTGCAGGTGGTATTGCGCGATATATACGTCTCACGCCATGCTATCGAGATCGCCCAACGCAAGGCGAGCGCGGTGGTGATGTCGGGCGTCAGCACACACGATTTCATCAAGAACCGCGGTGAAATCCGTGCCGAATTGAATGAGGTCCCAGGCATCCTGTTGCTCCAAGGAGGCGTACCGATTCGTGCTGTTGGTTCACTGATTGGTGCCGTGGGTGTCAGCGGAGCCCCTGGTGGGGAAAAAGATGAAGCCTGTGCCCTGGAAGGGATCAAGGCAGTGCAAGAAAGGCTCGATTTCGCCACTTAGGGAGATACAGCAGGGGGGTTGTCTTGGGTTCTTCATGGGCAAGCCGTAAGATAAAATGTTTGGATATTTCAGCATTTACTTTGTACTCGCATTCCAAAGATCATGAAAAATACTATGTGGTTGGTGGTAGTACTGGTTATCGGAGGAATCGCCGCCGGATTTTACTTTTGGCAGTTGAAAAAAGATGAAACACCGCCGCCCGTTGCTGAATCGACCCTGCCAGCGGCACCACCAGAGCCCCAGATAAAACATCCTATCAGGGAAGCACCGGCATCGGATGAACCACTGCCGCTACTGGAAGATAGTGACGGCGCCCTGCTTGGGGCGCTTACAGGATTTTTCGGGCAAAAAGCGGTTCAGGAATTCTTCGAAGTCAAGGAACTGGCCCGGCGCTTTGTAGTTACGGTCGACAATTTACCGCGTCAGAAAGTCCCGCTGCGTTATCGCTTGTTCAAGCCAGTAGCGGGGAAGTTTCTAGTCACCGGTGTCGGAGACGACTTTCTCTCCAAACCCGAGAATCACCGGCGTTACAACGCCTACGTGCTGCTGACCGGAGCCGTGGATATTAAAAAACTGGTGGCGGTGTACACGCGTTTTTACCCGCTGTTCCAGGAGGAATACGTCAACCTCGGTTACCCCCAAGGATATTTCAACGACCGCCTAGTGGTGGCGATCGACGACATGCTGGCGGCCCCGGACATCTCGGGTTCGATCAAGCTAATTCGGCCGAAGGTTCTATACTTGTTCGCAGACCCCGCGCTCGAGGAACTCTCGGCTGGCCAGAAGATCATGATTCGAATGGGTGTCGAAAACGCCGTGCGCGTGAAAGCGCGTTTGCGTGAATTCCGCAAGGAACTGATTTATAAGGCGCCAAAAACCGAAGAAACAACGACAGAGCCAACGACGAACAAGAACTGATTGGAGATTTGTTATGCCCTCAGCCCAGGAACGGGCCAAACAACTTGCCCAGGAGATGCGCAAGGCGGTCAAGGAAGCCAAGGAAGCAGAGGCCCGCGCCAAACGCCTAGGTGAAGAGGTTATGCAGGCGCTCGCCGAAGCTAAAGCCGAGGCGGAATCTTTAGCGGACGTGGTCGAATACCCTCCGGGGAGATATGAGTGCAAGTCCTGCCGGCAACCTCTGCTGTTCATGGAGCCGACACGGGAACTAACCCCCTGCGAGAACTGCGGCGGAACGGAATTCGTCGGGCACGAGCCCCGAGTTTTGAAAGTGACACCTCCGCCACCGAAAAAATACCCTGCCGGGATGTATGAATGCGCCGGCTGTGGGTCGCGCGTCGCGTTGGCCGAGGGTGTAGATAAACTCACGCCATGTGATATTTGCGGTATAGCGGTTCTGCGCGCCCCTCAATCGTAATATTTCTTCAAATATTCAAGGAGATTCACCATTATGTTCATGCCATTTACCATTCCCTTTGGTTGCGTAATGCTCTACAACGTCCTCAAACTAAAGCCTGGGGTAACTCGGGAGGACATCGAGCTTGCCATCGGTGAGATGTGTAATGTGGTCAAAAACACCTATGGCGACGATAAAGGTGGCTTTATTGGCGGACAGGTATTCAAATTCACGGGATTCATCTCGGAAGAAGGCTCTTTCGCGACAGAACAGAGGGCCGAGGACCATGTCGCCATCCTGACTTACTGGCACTCGTTCGAGCAGCATGAGGCCTCACACGCTGACCATATATTTAAAGCCAAATTCGACGCTGTGGGAGAGTTTTGCACTGATGCCTACGAGATTGGCTACGAAATGCTATGGCAAGGCGAGCCAGAAGAACCGCACAAGCCAAAGCCGACCAGGAAAACCAAAAAGGTGTCAAAAAAATCCAAACGCAGAGCAGGGAAGAAGTCAAAAGCTAAGCGCCGCTAAGCGATATTATACAGGTGTTCCTTCTGATGAAGAGAGGAGTAGATGCATGGGTGGTAATCTATTCATTTTATTATTTTACATAATATACATTATACGAATAATGTGAAACCATGGACTTTCATTCATGACTGCCAAAGTCTAAGACACTTACAAAAAGCCCACCTTACCCATAAACTCTTAAGGCAATACCGCCAGAATTTGAAAGGTATTATTCTTAGATAGAACTCTAAATGAATCTATAAACTATTTGTTTATTTGGATATATTTTTTGGTGCTAAAAGGGCTACGGGAAAATATGAGAGCAGTGAACTTACGGTAAAGAATAATTTCCCTTCCCGCTTAACTGTCTCCACTGGTTCCCCGGTAAGTACATTGATATAGCCGTGCCCGATCTGAGGAGCCTCTATCCGGGTATCCTTCCAGATGGCCGGGCCCAAGGGAGCTGAATGGTTATCTGTGATCAAGCGTGTCAACAAGCGCGGGACGATCACATTTATGGCCTGATCGTTGTGTATGCGGGAAAAAGCGCATAAATGGTCGATTTTTTCGCCTTCGGGGCTTAATGGCAGGTAATCCCCCTCGGTAAACCATTGGGGATGGTGACGACGCAGCATTAATACCCGCCATATCAGATAAAGCTTGGCGCGCCCGTCCTCCATGGTTTTCAGCAAAGCGTGGACCTGTTCGGGGCGTTTTTCCACGTTAGTCTGTGCCACGGAGATAACCTCATCCAACAGGCGTTGCCGGGTGAAATGGTCCACCGGCCGGCGGTTGTCCGGATCAACCAGGCTCAAATCGAACAATTCACAGCCTTGATAGATATCCGGCACGCCGGGCGAAGTGAGCTTCAGCAGGGTCTGGCTTAACCCATTGAGGTAGCCCAGCGGAGCGATGCGGTGCACGAGAGTCTGAAAATCGTCCAGGAATAGGTTGCGTTCGAGCGAGTTCAGCAGCCCTTTCACGAAGTCGCATACGCCCTCCTCGTACTCCTTATTCGGGTTGATCCAGCTGGTGTGGGCCTTGGCCTCGCGGATCGCCTTGAGCATGTAAGCCTCGATACGTTCACGCACGGATTCGAGCTGCGTTGCATTGACCTGACCCGGCGGCCACATGCCCAATAACGTCTGATAGAACAGGTATTCATCATTTTGACTTGGCGCCCAGCCGGTGGAGAGCCGACGCTTTTTGCTGCGATTGATGCGACTCCAGCGCGCCAGGTGCTCGCGCCATTCTCCCGGAATCTCTGAAAGTACATTCAGACGGGCACGCACATCCTCGCTGCGTTTGGTATCGTGCGTGGAGGTGCTCAACATCGCATTCGGCCAGCGGCGCTGGCGTTCCTGGTTGGCATGGTGAAAGGCCGCGGGGGATACGGCGAATCGGCGCAGATCGGCGCCGACCTCATTCAGCGAGACCAGGCGGTTGTAACGGTAGAACAGCGTGTCCTCCATTCCCTTGGCCATTACCGGCGAGGTGAACTGTTGAAAGCGCATGGTGAACTCCACCACCGCCCTTTTATACCGCTCGCTGCGCCCTTCCAGATCCTCCAGTAACAGGATGCGGCGTATGAAGTCAAAGATCGAGACATCGGCCGCCGTGCTGCGGCGTTTTGCAGCCGCGATCGCCCAATCGACATAACGCCGGTCCTCATCTGTGACGCTCTCGCTCGTGACATAAGTTCGGTAAACCGGAAAGCAGGCGACGACCTCGAACAAGGCGGCACGCTGTGCTGTGTGCGTAAAGTCGCGTGTGTGCCGGTCGGATTCCGAGATGCGATCGAGATAGTTGGCGAGCACGTGCAGCTCGCTTGAGAGTGCGGTACGCATGACGAGTTTTTTACACTCATATAGTTGGTCATCGAGGTCCGGCTGATTGCCTGCAAAACGACGATAAATGCGATCCATCTCGCGTTCAGACGGTCCGTAGACAAACAATCCGTTCACCAGGTTAGTGAATTCATAACCGGTCGTGCCGTGTACCCGCCAGTTGTCCGGTAGCCGTTCGTGGCTGGCGAGAATTTTTTCGGCCACCACGAAAAGCGCCGGTTTTGTCTCTGCACGAGAAGCGCTGGCTATTTCTGCGGACGGGGCATTCCCTGACAATGCCAGAAGCCGTTGTTCCAGACGTTCATAGTATTGCGCGGGATCGTACAGCCCATCGGGATGGTCGATGCGCAAGCCATCAACCTGACCACGACTAATCATCTCGAAGATTAAGCGATGGGTGGCATCGAAGACCTCCAGGTTTTCCGTGCGCAGCCCGGCCAGATCATTAATATCAAAAAACCGACGATAATTAATTTCATCGCTCGCTACCCGCCAGTAAGAAAGCCGAAAGGCCTGAGCCTCCAGCAATTCATGCAATAAATCAAAGCGGGTGGCTTCCGTACCGGCACCATTGAACGTTGCCACGTTTTCCTCGACGAATTGGCGAATATCCGAATGATCACGTATGAGTTGTGCGAGTCGGCGCTTATGCGCCTCTTTGTCTCGACGCCGTTCCTTGATCCGTGTCTCATAGGTTTGTGAGCGCTGCGGCAGATTGCGCAGCGCTGTAACCAAGCTCTCGTAATCAGACAACAGGGGGTGCTCGGGGCCGAGTTTCTGTTCCAGGCGCATGTGATCGTGATGCAGGATCAACGGGAAGGTGTGCGGGTCAATGGGGAGGCGATGCTGGAAATAGCGCACGGCAAACGCTCCCTGCTCCGCTTCGAACACCAGCTTGAGTTCGCCACTTTCTAACAATTTGCCGTAATGATCGCCAAGTACCGGACACAATACCTTACCTCGCAGATCTTCCTTCGGTGGCTGCCAGTCGATATCGAAAAAATCAGCATAGGCAGACGATTGACCGTTTTCCAGGACGTCCATCCACCAGTGGTTGTCATCACCCCCCACGCCCATATGGTTTGGAACGATGTCGAGTACCTGCCCCATCCCATGTTCATGCAGTGCTTGCACGAAGCGATCAAAATCCTCGGGGCTGCCGACCTCCGGATTGAGAGAGTTATGATCGACGATGTCGTAGCCATGCTGACTTCCCGCGCGCGCCTTGAGATACGGCGAGGCATAACAATGACTGATGCCAAGACGGTGCAGGTAGGGAACGATGGCGGCCGCTTGGATGAAGGTGAAGTCGCGGTGGAACTGCAGGCGGTAGGTGGCGGTTAGGGCGGTCGCAGCCGGGCGCTGCCTGGCAGGAGCCGGAGCCGGTGAGCGATGCGCGCGCAATAATGCCGTGAGTTCGCGCCAGCGAGCATCTTTCGGTAAATCCTCGATGTCGAGCATGATCCGGTATCGCCAGTTGGGTCGTTCGGTCGAGGTACCCGGTAAATTGACCTGGCGCCGCTGTCCCAGCACGTCCTCGAGCTGAACCAGCATGATTTTCGACGGGGCGTGGGCGAGATAATCGTGAATCGCGCACGCCAGTTTCGGCGTCATCTCCGGGCTCGAAACCGGATGTACGGTAAGACCAGCTGGCAGCAGTTTTTCGCGATCCAGTGCCAGCAGCAGACGTGCGCGATCTTCGGCGCGCGCGATCACCTGTCGGTTCCGGTCTGCCTCGGATGGATAATGATTGAGCGCCGCGCGTTCCACCAAGTCATCACCATGCCAAAAACCGGCCAAGGTCGGCAGATCATGAGTGCTGATGGCCACCAGGGCTTGTGCCGGGTAGGTTACCGGCAACCGGAAGTCCCCCTTTTCATCTTTCTCAAAATACAGCAAACGGTAGGAAAGCACGCCGAGTGCCGCCAGCTTGGTGCGCACCTCTTCCGGAACGGTGCCCAGATCCTCGCCCACCACGAGACAGTTATTACGCTGGCTTTCGAGGGCGAGAATGCCCAGCAGATCATCGAAAGGATATTGCACATAGGTACCATCAGCCGGTCCACCCTCCTCCGGCACCCAGAACAAGCGCATGAGCCCCATGACATGATCGATGCGCAGAGCCCCACTGTTGCGCATGTTCGCGCGGAGAGTGGCGATGTAAGGCGCGTAGGCAGATTCTCGCAATTCGTCCGGATTCCACGGTGGCAACCCCCAATTTTGTCCGTTAAGGTTGTAATCATCTGGCGGTGCGCCGATGCTCACGCGTGCCACGTAAAGCAATTGGTTCGCCCAGGCCTCGGCGCCGGCACGGTCCACACTGATCGCGAGATCCTGGTAAAGGCCCACACCCAGTCGCAACTCCATCGAGCGCCGGCCACAGGCGGCCAATTGTTCGTCGGCCTGCCATTGCAGGAATTGATAGAACTCGACGCGGTCCCGGTGCTCTTCGGCAAATTGTTTGACTTGAAGTGAACGCGGGTCTCGGTACGGCTCGGGCCATACCGGCCAGCCCCAGATTGATGGATCCTGTGAATGAAATTTTTCCTGCAAGGCCTCGTACAATGCATGCCGGTGCAGCGCCTCGCCCTCGCGCTCGCAAAAGGCTGTGAAGGCACGGGCACGTTCCGTGCGACGTGCGGCATGCTGCGTGCGAAAATGTTCGAAAACCTCCTCCAGGACCGGCCACTTCATGGCCGCGACTCCGGGATAATCAACCAGTTCCGCCGCGCGCAGGGCCTGCAATCGCGCCTGGAAATCCGAGGCGGTAACTTTCCGCCGAGCCGGCTCGCACTCGGCGTACTCGGGAATCGCTTCGACATCTATATACAGAATGTTCAGGAACAACCGGCTCGAAGGACTGTAGGGACTGGCATGTGGCGGATTGTGGGGAAACAGCGCGTGCAGCGGATTAAGCCCGATAACGTTGGCGCCGTTGGCGCCACATTCCTCGACGAGTCGGTATAAATCGGTGAAGTCGCCAATTCCCCAGTTGCGCCGCGAACGTACAGCGTACAGTTGCACCGCCGGTCCCCAGACTTTCCCATCGCCGCAAAGTGCGGGTGGCTGGAAACAGGCGTTGGGCGCCGCGATGAGCAACATGCTTGCGGTTTTTTCCCCGTGCCTCGCCTCGAAGCGGTGATAACCGGATGGCAGCGATTCCGTTAGTGTCAAACGGTATCGGGCGATGGCCGTGCCGTCGACGACATGCTCTTCCTGGTTTACCAGATCAGTTGGCTGAATTTTTCCCTGCACCATGCCTCCATCTTCGAGGTGCAATGTCCATTCAAATGCTGTACCGGACTGAGCCCGTGGCAGCATGATGTCGACACTCCACGATGTTGCCGCCGCACGCACCACCTGGCCCGGTGGCAGCAGACGTTGCCAAGCGCGTCGATCAAGCGCCGCCAGCGCCTCCTGCCGGTGCGCCTCATCTTCAGCGTGGATGCCGAGAGCCATGAGCAAGGCGCTCGCTGATTCCGGGGAGACAGTGTGTGTTTTGCCCCAGATATCGATGTAGGCAGTATCGATGCCAAAATCACGACAAAGACGTTCGAGCGTTTCCGGATCGTTCATGCCCGACCTCCCCTACCGGCATCCAGGAACCACCATACCGACCATGGAGGCAAGGTATTATCAAAGTCGGTCGTTGTTCCGGATGGCAGATGATATAGCACTCTTTCGCCCGGCCGGGCGACATCTGTGATCGTTTGTTCTCCCATGTTGGCCAACAGGGTCAGCATGGTGCCGTCCGCCAGCTGCCAGTGGGCGCGCAAGCCGCGGTCGTCGAGCGTTTCATATTCAGCGTTTCTGGCCGGCAGGTTGCGCAACCACGGGACGATTTCGCGCGCGCGCAGGCCTAGCAATTCCCGGTGGAATCGAAACCAAGTCTGTGCCGTTTCGGTCCGTAAGCTTTCTCGATCAAGACGGGTGCGCAGAAAGGTCTTTTCGTCATTGGGGTCTGGAATGCGAGCACGTGCGTTTTCGTCGCTGAATTCGGGGAAGCGCGCGAACTCATTACGCCTTCCTTCCGTCACTGCGGTGGCCAGCTCGGGTCCGAAATCACAGAAAAAAAGAAACGGTTGCGACGCTCCCCACTCTTGTCCCATGAACAGCAATGGTGGCGAAGGCGCCAGCAACAGGATTGCCGTGGCCGCGCGCACTGCGTCTTCCGGCGCAATTCGGGTAATACGCTCGCCCATGGCGCGGTTGCCGATTTGGTCGTGATTCTGCAAGAAAGACACAAACGCCGTTGCCGGCAGATGGCGCGAAGTTTCTCCGCGACGCGCACCGTGACGGTAACGCGAAAGATCATCCTGGTAGGCGAAACCCTCGGTAAGACATCGACCCAGATGGTGCACCGGATGGTCGGCAAAATCTTCGTAATATCCACCCTGCTCGCCGGTAGTCAGCACATGAAGCGCGTGATGGATGTCATCGTTCCACTGGGCGACGTACCAGCGCGGGTGATGAGCAACATCCCTCTCGAGATAACGCGCGGCGTTGTGTTCGTTTTCGAGCACCAGATGCACTTGGCGTGTAGCGCCCGGTCCGGTCAGTATGGCTCGTGCAATGTCCTGTAGAATATCAGGCTGGGAATCGTCGATGATGGCATGCACCGCGTCCAGCCGCAGGCCATCGACGTGATACTCCTCGATCCAGTAAAGCGCATTGTGGATGAAAAAATCACGCACCGGAGCGCTGTCCGGTCCGTCAAAATTGATGGCAGCGCCCCACGGGGTGTGATGCCGGTCTGTAAAAAAGGCCGGGGCGTACAGATGCAGGAAATTACCATCCGGCCCGAAATGGTTGTAAACCACGTCGAGAAACACCATGAGCCCGCGCGCATGGGCGCTTTGGACCAGGTCTTTGAGTTCTTCCGGCGTACCGTAAATGCTGTCCGGCGCGAACGGCAGCACACCGTCATATCCCCAGTTGCGCCGGCCGGGAAAATCTGAAAGCGGCATCAACTCGATGGCCGTGATGCCCAGATCGACCAGTTCATCAAGGCGCTGTTTCACGCCGGCATACGTGCCAGCTTCCGTGAATGTGCCGACGTGCAATTCATAGATCACGGCTTCTTCCCAGGGACGTCCGTGCCATGACGCATCTTTCCATTCCCATGCCTCGGGATCGACCGCCTGGGTGGGTCCGTGCACATCCTGTGGCTGGAAGCGCGACACCGGATCGGGAACACGTTGACCGCCGTCGATGCGATAGCGGTACAGTGTTCCTTGTCTGGCGCGATCCGTGGTAATGCTGAACCAACCGTCTGCTTCCTTCTTCAGTGGCAACAAGGTTTCCTTGGATGAATCATCCAGGCACAAATCTACGGTGTGAGCGCCTGGCGCCCACAATCGGAAACGCCAGGTCCCGTCCGATTGGGGTTCGGCGCCAAAAGGCATGGAATGTCGTCGCTTCACACAGGCTCCGTGGTATGTTTCTCTCGCCGTTGTTCGAGTGCGGCCTGGAGCTTGTCGAACGGCTCGATGAATTTTTTTACTCCCTCATCTTCCAGTTGCTGTGCCACGGTTTCAAGGTCAATGCCATGTCTGGCCAAACCGGCGATGGCATCGTCGGACTGTTTGAGTTCCTGCTCCAGACGCAATGCCGGATTGCCATGCTTGCGGTAGGCATTCAGCGTTTCCGGAGGCAGGGTATTGACCGTATCGGGCCCGATCAGGGGCTCAACGTATTTTACGTCGCTGTAAGTCGGATCCTTGGTGCCAGTACTGGCCCACAACAGCCGCTGCGACTGTGCGCCTTGCCCGGCGAGCCGGTGCCAGCGCTCCGACTTTTCCATCTCATTCCAGATCTGGTAGGCACGGCGTGCATATGAAATTGCTGCCGTGCCGCGTAGAACAGAAACAGATTTATCCTTGTTGCCGATCGCATCGAGGCGCTTGTCCACCAGCACATCGATACGGCTGAGGAAAAAGCTCGCCACCGAGGCCACCGAGGACAATGGTATTCCCGCCTTCACGCGATCTTCCAGACCACTTAGCCAGACATCCAACACTTCACGATAGCGTGCCAGTCCGAACAACAATGTCACATTGACATTAACGCCCTTGGCGATGAGTTGCCTTACCGCCGGCAGCCCTTCCCGGGTGCCGGGGACTTTGATCATGATATTGGGCCGGTGCAGCCGTTCCCACAGTCGCACCGCTTCCTTCACGGTCTTGGCCGTGTCGTAGGCCAGGTGCGGCGAGACCTCGATGCTCACATAGCCATCGCGCCCCTTGCTGCTTTCATATACCGGCAGAAACAGGTCGGCCGCGTGCCCGATGTCTTCAAATACGATAGTTTCATACATTTCCGTGGCATTCTGGGCGCTGAGCGCCAGCCGGGCGATTTCCGCGTCGTAATCCTCGTGGCCGGTGATGGCCTTTTCAAAAATGGCCGGATTCGACGTTATGCCCGCCAATCCGTCACGCTTGATCAAGTGTGCCAGTTCTCCGCTTTCGAACATTCCACGCTCAATGTAGTCGAGCCAGATGCTCTGGCCCAGGGACCTGATGCGCAATAAGGGGTTGGTAGTCATACGATGTTCCTCATGGAAATGTCATGGCTTGCTCACGGTGACCGGCAGTCCCGAGGCAGACAGGCGCTGTTGGTTCAAAGAGAATGTCGCTTCGAAGGCGCTGAACAGATCCAGATATTGCTCGATCAATCGGCTCATGAGAAACCGCTGGCGCACGGTTTCGCGCGCACGACGTCCGATTTCCCCCCGCCGCCCGGGATCCCGCAGCAGTTGTATAAGGCACTGCGCCGCCGTCTCTACGGAAGCAGCGAGGAAACCATTGATGCCTTCCTCGATCTGGTGGCGAATGCCGCCGCAATTACCCCCGACAACGGCGGCACCCTTCCACATCGCCTCCGTGACGGTAAGTCCGAATCCTTCACGTAGCGATTTCTGCATCACCACGGCGGCACGTCGCTGTAGCGCATTTACCAGCGCGCTGTCCTCGGCGGTGAGAATGATGATGCGCTCCTCCTTTCGGGACAGGAGAGATTCAAATACTTCTTGTCCTTCAGGATCATCGGTCGCCACGTTGCCCAGCAGCACCAAGGTGGCATCGACCTCCGTGCGTGCGAGATTAAATGCCTGGATCACCCCTTCCGGATCCTTCCAGTGGTCAAAGCGCGACACCTGGACCACGATCGGCAGGTCATCGGGTATCCCATAGTGTTCGAGCCGGTCCTTGATCTCGGCGGCTCCCATCTCGGCGTTCTTGAGCGAGAACGGGTTGATGGCCGGCATGATCGACACCTGTGGCGGGGCGATGCGCTGCGCGTACTCGGGCAACGACAGGATTACCGCATCGTACTCATTAATGAAACCGCGCAGGTATTCCCAGATCTCGGGATTGGGCTGCGAGAGATCGATATGGCAGCGCCACATCCAGGGACAGGTGCGACGGAAATGGCGAATGAGCGGCAGAGGCTGAGGATCGTGGATCACCACCACGTCGTAGCCCGTCAGGTCCATGCGCAACGCATTCTGGACCACAATTTCTTCGTAGACCTCTTTCTTCAGCTCCGTGAGGTTGATCTTCGCGCCCTGCAGGGCGTTATGGATTTTCTTGGTTACGTTAAAAAAGTCAGGGCTTCCCTGGATAAGGCGCCAGTCGGCCTTGATCCCGAGGCTGCGCGCGAGCAGCGTGGCCGATGACAGCATCTCGGCCACGCCGCCGCCATAGAACGTCGAACTCAGGTGCAGCACACGCAGATCTCGCAGCCGGTGCGCTTTGTGCAGGATCCGCTCCAAGACCTCGTCGCCGATCAGCGGCGCGTAGTCCTCGATGTTGACGTGCCAGGAGTGCTTTTTCACGGCGCAACGCCTCAATACGGCCATTTCCAGTCGCGCACTTCGGGCATGTCCTGCCCGTGTCGTGCGATGTATTCGCGATGCCGGATGCGCTTGTCACGCATGCGCTGCTTTAGGTATGCGGCGCGGGATCCGAGGGTCGGGACACGATCGATGACATCCGCTACCAAGTGGAAGCGATCGAGATCGTTGCGCACAACCATGTCGAACGGCGTCGATGTGGTGCCCTCCTCCTTGTATCCACGCACATGCAGATTGGGGTGGTTCGTACGCCGGTAGGTGAGGCGGTGGATCAGCCAGGGATAGCCGTGATACGCGAAGATGATCGGCTTGTCGGTGGTGAACAGCGTATCGAAATCCTTGTCCGACAGTCCGTGCGGATGCTCCTCGCGCGGCTGCAGTGTCATGAGATCGACCACGTTGACCACACGCACCTTGAGATCGGGCTGGTGTTTGCGCAACAAGTCCACGGCGGCCAAAGTTTCCAGCGTGGGCACGTCGCCGGCGCAGGCCATGACCACGTCCGGATCTGCACCTTCGTCGTTGCTGGCCCACTCCCAGATGCCAATGCCCTTGGTGCAATGCGTCACGGCGGCGTCCATATCAAGCCATTGCGCCTCCGGCTGCTTGCCAGCCACAATCACGTTGATGAAGTCGCGCGAACGTAAGCACTTGTCGGTCACGTACAGGAGGCTGTTCGCATCTGGCGGCAGATACACTCGGATTACGTCCGCCTTCTTGTTGACCACATGATCGATGAATCCCGGATCCTGATGAGAAAAGCCGTTGTGATCCTGGCGCCAGACATGCGAGGTCAGCAGGTAATTAAGCGAAGCGATGGGTTGTCGCCACGGGATTTCGCGCGTGACCTTGAGCCATTTCGCGTGCTGGTTGAACATCGAATCGACGATGTGGATGAAAGCCTCGTAGCAGGAGAAAAAACCGTGCCGGCCGGTCAGGAGGTAGCCTTCCAACCAGCCTTGGCAGGTATGCTCGCTCAGTATTTCCATCACTCGGCCATCGGACGCGAGATGATCGTCTTCGGGCAGGGTATCGGCCAGCCAGGTGCGGCCAGTAACCTCCAGCAGTGCGCCTAGCCGGTTCGAAGCGGTTTCATCCGGCCCCATAACACGAAAATTACCCCGCTCCAGATTGAGCTTCATGACATCGCGCAGGAAATTTCCCATGACCCGAGTCGCCTCCGCCCGTGATTGACCCGGTTTAGGGACTTCCACGGCGTAGTCGCGAAAATCCGGCAGGCGCAAATCTTTCAGCAGGACACCGCCGTTGGCGTGCGGATTCGCGCCCATGCGCCGGGTCCCGGTCGGTGCCAGCTCCGCCAGTTCCGGCCGCAGCGCGCCGATATCATCGAACAGTTCCTCCGGGCGGTAGCTTTTCATCCACTGTTCCAGCAGATGGACATGTCCGGGTTTTTCCGCCATTTCGGAAAACGGCACCTGGTGTGAGCGCCAGGAGTCCTCGGTTTTCTTGCCGTCGACTTCCTTCGGCCCGGTCCAGCCCTTAGGCGAGCGCAAGATGATCATGGGCCAGCGCGGCCTTGTAACAGAACCGGTGGCGCGCGCCTGGGCCTGAATTGCCTTGATCTCACCAATGACTGTATCGAGGACGAGCGCCATCTGCTGATGCATGAGTTGCGGATCCGCGCCTTCGACAAAGTACGGTTTGTAACCGTAGCCGATGAAAAGACTTTCAAGCTCATCACGGCTGATGCGCGCCAAGATGGTCGGATTCGCAATCTTGTAGCCGTTCAAATGCAGGATCGGCAGCACCGCCCCGTCATGTATCGGATTGAGAAATTTGTTCGAATGCCAGGCAGTTGCGAGCGGCCCGGTTTCGGCTTCGCCGTCACCGACCACACAGGCGACGATCAGATCCGGATTGTCAAAGGACGCACCGAAGGCGTGCGAAATAGCGTAGCCGAGTTCACCGCCTTCATGGATAGAGCCGGGCGTTTCCGGTGCGACATGGCTCGGAATTCCACCCGGAAAGGAAAATTGCCGAAACAGTTTCTTCATTCCCTCGGCGTTTCGAGGAACATCCGGGTACACCTCACTGTAGGTTCCCTCGAGCCAGGTGTTTGCGACCAACCCGGGCCCGCCGTGACCGGGACCGGTGATATAAATCATATTAAGATCATCCCTCTTGATGACACGGTTCAGATGCGCATAAATGAAATTGAGCCCCGGCGTGGTGCCCCAATGGCCCAGCAGCCGCGGTTTGATGTGCTCCAGCGTGAGCGGAACCCGGAGCATTGGGTTGTCGAGCAGGTAAATCTGCCCGACCGAGAGATAGTTGGCCGCGCGCCAGTAGGCATCGAGACGGCGCAGTTCACCGGAGGAAAGCGGCCCCTCGCTTTCCCCGCGGGAAGGTTTCATGCGCGCCGGAGTAGCCGTTGCGTGTTGTGTCATGTTGCACCTCCATTGTCTGCAGCCCAATCAGGATTCGGCGGTGGCGGCCAGTGCCGCTTGTGCCAGTATCCGGGCTTCGTTGACAGGAATCACCCAAATCTCCGCGCGGCTGTCCGCGCGGCTGATAAGTTGTTCGTTGCCGGCGATGAAGGCATTTTTCCCGGGATCGAGACGGATGCCGGCCCATTTCATATTCTCGAAAATCCGCGCACGGATCTCTGGGGCATTCTCACCCACGCCTCCGCCGATCAGGACTGCATCCACACCGCCGAGCACGGCTATGTACGCCCCGATGTATTTCCGGATTCGGTAGCAATAGAGATCCACCGCCCGCTGCGCCCGGGGATCGCCGGATTCAAGCAATTCGCGCATGTCGCCGCTGAGCCCGGAGACGCCCAGCAAACCGGAGGCGTCATTGAGCAGGCGCTCGGTGTCCTGCGGCGAAAGGTTTTCCCGTTGCTGCAGGTGGGTGATTAGCCCTGCATCGATATCGCCACTGCGGGTGGCCATGACCAGCCCCTCTAGGGGCGAGAAACCCATGGAGGTGTCCTTCACGCCGTCCTTGTCCGTGGCCGTGATCGAGCATCCCGCGCCGAGCTGAAGCGAAATGATGCGTTGTTCATGCGCGGCACCGGAGCGCCGTTCCCGCCAGCGGCGCCACATAGCCTCATGCGCCAGGCCGTGAAAACCATAACGACGCAAGTGATGCCGTTCTGTCATCTCGGCTGGAAGTGCGTAGATTCGTGCCACTTCCGGAAGCCGTGCGTAATAGGCTGTATCGAAAACGGCCACCTGTTTTACCGCAGATCCCAAAGTTTCGCGACAGGCACGCATCCATTGCAAGGCTGCCGGATTATGCAATGGCGCGAGCGGCGCGAGTCTGTCAATTTCCGCTTCCACCTCGGGGTTGATCAAAGTGGGGAATTGCAAGTTGTCACCACCGTGCACCACGCGGTGCGCGACAAGAGCGAATCCGGAGAGAGCGTGCGTCTGAATAAACTGACGCAATACTTCCGTTGCTTCCGTTGCCTTGTCCGAACTCGACTCATGACGCGCATATGCTATCTGCTCCATCCGGTTTTCCGCTGCTGTTTCAAAGGCAACGAGACGGATGGACGAACTCCCGGCATTGACCGTCAGAATCTTCACCTTCTGCATTCCTTGGTGCGCCGCCACATATGCCGTGTGCTTTCGTCAGGCTAAAAAACACTATACCGCGGCTGTTTTACGGGTTCTTGATATCGATCAATTCATTCAACTATTACTCAGTCGGGTGCTGAATCGCGAAAACGTTCAGCCGTATCCGCGGATTCACTTGATTGCCAACCGCCCGCCGTGCCAGTTGCGCATTGTCTTGGCTCTGTTCACCGTGGACAAGCCATGGCTAGCGGTTGGGCGCGCAGACATGAAAAATTATTTCCGGTGTCTGGCAGCTGGCTTCCAGGGCCAGTGCCCTTCGATACCGTACTCGAGGGTGAAACTGAGAAAGGCGCGTATCAGTACGATCACGCCCAATACTGCCACGCTCTCAAACGAATGCGAAACTGCCACGGTGCGGATGATGTCCCCGGCGATCAGGAACTCGAGCCCCAGGATAATCGCCTTTCCCAATTTGCGACGGTACTCGCCATACACGGCGGATTTGTCGGCTGCATGCCACTGCGTGAACACCCACACCGTCGCCAGCGCGAAACCCGCCAGGATCGTGAAAACCCCGACCGCTTCCATGATTACCGCTGATTGGCCAAACAGTTCCTTGAGTGTATGCATATCGTCCTCTCTGTCGAAACCATCACCGCTTGCGCCGCAGGGACAGATAGCCATGCAGCAACCAACTGAGGACCATGCCAACCGCCAGCACAACCAGAATCATCAGCGCTCTGGACATGGACACGGTCCAGAACAGAAACCGGATTTCGACCACGGTCGTGTTTTGAAAAATAAACACGGCAATCATCATGGAAAGCAGGAATGCCAGAATAAGTTTAAATGACACGCGTAGTTTCCAGTCAGATATATTATGTCGGGGTGCCGGGATCCATTTCACGCATGAGCACGAAGGAACGACCCTGCAATGGATAGGTGTGCGTGCCTTCAAATGTTCCGTCGCGCGCGAGCCCGGCTTCATGGCTGGTATCCAGCTCCGTCTTCCACAGCTTGCCCGGATGATAGGCCGGCAAAACGAATCCTATTTCGTCATGGTGAGCGTTGATGAGAAGCAGGAAGTTGGCGTCCGAGATGGGTTGGCCGCGGTCGTCATATTCATTCAGTCCAGCGCCGGCGAGCAACAGACCCAAACAACGGGCAAATGACTGCTGCCATTCCTCGTCGGTCATTTCGTTCCCGTCGGGCTTGAGCCAGACGATGTCTTTGATTTCGCTGCCACGAATCTGACGTCCTTGAAAGAAAGAACGACGTCGGAACACGGGATGTCGCTGAAGAATTTGGATGATACGACGCGTGAATTCAATCAGTTGGCGGTCATCCGGCTTGAGGTTCCAATCGATCCAGTTGAGTTCATTGTCCTGGCAATAGGCATTGTTGTTGCCGCCTTGAGTGCGTCCCATCTCGTCCCCCGCCAGCAGCATGGGTACACCTTGTGAGAAGAAAAGCGTCGCCAGAAAATTGCGCTTTTGCTGGGCGCGCAGCGCCTTGATCGCCGGGTCATCGGTCGGACCTTCGACCCCGCAATTCCAGGACAGATTGTGATCGTGGCCGTCACGGTTGTTCTCGCCGTTTGCCTCGTTGTGCTTGTCGTTGTAACTGACCAAGTCGTGCAGCGTGAATCCGTCATGCGCTGTTATAAAGTTGATGGAGGCGTACGGCCGGCGGCCGCTGTGGCCGTACAGGTCGCTGGAGCCGGTGAGGCGATAAGCCAGCTCGCCGATCACGCCGCCCTCGCCTTTCCAGTAGGCGCGCACCACGTCCCGGTATTTGCCGTTCCATTCGGTCCAGCCTACGGGGAAATTACCGACCTGGTATCCGCCCTCACCCAGGTCCCAGGGTTCCGCGATGAGCTTCACCTGCGACAGCACCGGATCCTGGTGGATAATGTCGAAAAAGGCGGACAGTCGGTTAACCTCGTGCAGCTCGCGCGCCAGCGCCGAGGCAAGATCGAATCGAAACCCGTCCACATGCATCTCAAGTACCCAGTAACGCAAACTGTCCATGATGATCTGCAATACACGTGGGTGCTGCATATTGAGCGTGTTGCCGCAGCCGGTGAAATCGACGTAATAGCGCGGATCGGTCGCACTCAGGCGGTAATAGGATTCATTGTCGATGCCGCGGAAAGAAAGCGTGGGCCCCAGTTGGTTGCCTTCGGCGGTGTGGTTGTACACCACATCAAGAATGACCTCGATGCCGTTCGAGTGCAACGTCTTGACCATGGTCTTGAATTCGCTGATGCGACCGGTAGCCGAATAGCGCATGTCCGGAGCCAGGAAACCGATCGAATTGTACCCCCAGAAATTCCGTAATCCCTTTTCCACGAGGTTTCGTTCGTCCACGAAGGCGTGAACCGGCATGAGCTCGACGGCCGTGATGCCGAGATGTTTGAGATGCCGGATTACCGGCTCGGTGGCGAGCCCGGCATAAGTTCCGCGCAGGGGCGCCGGCACCTGTGGATGATTCTGCGTGAACCCTTTGACGTGCAGTTCATAAATAATGGTCTCGTGCCACGGCGTGCGTGGCGGTTTGTCACCGCCCCACGTGAAGGCCGGGTCGATGACCCTGCACTTTGGCACGCCTGGCGCGTTGTTGCTGCGGTCGAACGACAGATCTTCCTGTTTGTGGCCCACGCGGTAACCGAAATCCGCGTTACTCCATTTGACCTGACCGACGATCGACTTTGCATAGGGATCGAGCAGCAACTTATTGTGATTGAAGCGTTTTCCTTTTTTGGGTTCGTAAGGCCCGTAAACTCGATAGCCGTATAACAACCCGGGTCGCGCGTCGGGCAAATAGCAGTGCCAAACCAGGTCAGTCTGCCAGGATAAGGCAATGCGCGTGATTTCGCGATTCCCCTTGGCTTCGAACAGGCACAATTCCACTTTCTCGGCGTGCTCGCTGAACAATGCGAAATTCACCCCTTCGCCATCCCAGGTGGCGCCCAAGGGATAAGGTCCACCCGGCCAGACCGGCATATTATTGTTCATGGACTAATCATCCTATTTTCATTCTTCAACGGCCAAATTCGGGCCGACACACAGGACACCGGCACTTACCCCAGCCTCTATACATGGCTGAATACGCCTTATCGTTTTATTTATCGTCAGAAGACCCCTTTTTCGGCCACCAGCGCGCGAGCAGATCGCCCGCGGTCTTTTGCCCGCCGATCCCGAAGGCCAGCGCCAGCGCCAAGACAACACCGGCCAGCAAAACCATAAAGGTCTGGCGTATGATGTCAGTTACCACGTTCACCTGGTCAAGCGCGATGAGTACGACAAAAACCATGATGGCGTATTGCGCGATGCGGCCAAGAAGTTCTGCATCTTCCATTCCCACGTTCTTGCTGTAGGCGGAAACCAACTGGGAAATGAAACGGGCGAAATACAAGCCCACCGCCAGGATCAACACCGCTACGACGACCTTGGGAATGAAGAGCACGATCTGGCTCACCAGTTCGGTGACATAGGTCAGGCCCAGACTGTTGAAGGCGACCATCAGCGTCAGCAGGATCACCAGCCAGTATCCTAGGATGCCCAGGACACCGGCCATACCGGCTTGAATACCGCCTTGGCGCAGAAAGCCGTCGATGCCGGCCTTTTCCGTGAGCACGTGGAAATTGATGGTCTGCAAACCCTTGACCACCACCAGTTTGACGAATTTCGCCAACAGCCAACCGGCGACAAGAATTATAATTGCCAACAACAGTCTCGGCAAAAAAACTCCCAATTGCGCGAGAAAGGCCCGTGCCGGCTCGAGCGCCAAATTTACCTGTTCCATAGGTCCTCCTTTATGACATCGAAAAAAAACACGGCAGCCATCGTTACGCCGCCCCCACTTACCATATCATCACGGGAGAAAGCTTTATATTAAACCGTGCACGCCACACCCGTCCGGCAGCATCGTTTCATTCCAGCAGGCTTGATATCCCCATCAGCGGGATACGTGCCCACGAGGGACGGTTGTTCAGCTCGTAGCGCAACTCATAAAATGCTTTTTCAAGCATAAATAGTCTTAACAACCCGCGCGCCTGATCCCAGTCAGAATAGATCCCAGCAATCCGCACATGCGCCTCATAGGATTGCAAGAATGTGCGGGCGACCTCGGTTTCCCATTCATGGATCACCGTTTCGACCTGCACGGAATCCTCCGATTGTTCGGCGGTTATGTGCGACGCGGCGGTATAGGCCGCATAATTGAACGAACGCAGCATGCCCGCGACATCCCGCAACGGAGAATGTTTGCGAAGCCGTTCGTCCAGCGAACGCGCCGGCTCGCCCTCGAAATCAATAATGACAAAATCATTCTGCCGCAACAGCACCTGGCCGAGATGATAATCTCCGTGATAGCGGGTTTTCAGGGACTCCAGACCCTCGGGGACGCATTCCTCGATCCAGTCATGAACGATTTTGCGCCGCTCGATGAGCGACGCTGCCATCACCCGCATATCATCGGTAAGCGAATCGAGACGCTCCTCGAGCAGCCCAAGCGTGGCGTCCGCCTCTTCACGCAGACGATGTTTCCAATCGGTTATTTCACGTTTGCCGACGGGCTCAGGTTCGAAGGCCGGGTCACCCGTGGACATGGCCAGGGCCCGGTGCAATTCGCCCGTTCGCTGACCGAGCACCTGTATTAGATTGAGAAAACCCCCGTGCACCTCGATCGATGATACGGATGTTTCAGCAGGTCCCCGATGCTCCTCCAGGAAACGTTCCAGGTAATTCAGCGTGTAGGTCCAGCCATCGCCCTGGTTCTCGACAAATCCCTGAAGGACAGCCAGGGTCATCAAGCCGCCATCATTGGCCACGTATTCCACGGCGCCCGCGACTGGCACGATGTTTGGAAATTGCGCCACCTCGGTCAGGAAGCGGCCGACCTCCACCTCCGGGCTCTCTCCGGATTGCAAACGACGGAACGCCTTGAGAAACAGCCGATTGCCAATCACGATAGCGGTGTTGCTGCCTTGCGCAGCGGATGGGCGAACCGTCAGTTCGTTTATGTCATCGCCGGCCAATTCGCGGAAGGCTTTCGTGGGCACGAAACGGATCGTCCCGGCCGTGCCGGCCAGCTCACGTCCGGTCCCGATGGCTTCCACCATGGCGCGGCAAAACATTTCATCTGCCAGGGCATCGCCCATGATGCCGATGCGCGCCTGCTGACGTACCCGCGCCAAGCTCGCCGGTAACAATCCTCGCTGGCGTTCTTCTGGTTCGTGCTCCCAGACCAGTGACAGCGGTAAGAAGTAGATTGATTGATCGCCAGCGCCGCCTTCGATGCGGTACAGCGATATAAACCAGCTATTGGAATCCATCTCCCAGACAACATGTTCGATCAATACGGCACGCGTCATCGGTTCGCCCTTGGCGGCGAACCAGCGCTGCGCCGCCATAAAGTGGGGCAAGACATTGTTTTCTAGCTGGATGCGGACTTTATCGGCCATGCCGATGCGCCAGGGGACTACGCGCTCACGGAAGAAACTGCTCCAGCCATCGAACAGCACCAATAACGGCAGCTCTTCGCGCGGCAGACGTTCCTCGTGCCAGGACGGTACTTCCTCACCCTTGGCAAGTCGGAACCAGTAAAAACCATGGCCATGCAGGGTGAGCAGATACGGGAGTTCGCCGATTGGCGGGAACGCCGTGCGACCCATCATTTCCACCGGTACGCAGCCTTTATACTTGCCCAGATCGAGCTCCACCGGTTGCGCCGAGCGTGCCAGATTGGCCACGCACAGAATGGTTTCGTTTTCGTACTCGCGCAGAAATGCCAGGATTTTTCGATTGCCCGGTTTGAGAAAATGCAAGGCCCCGCGACCGAAGGCTTGGTGGCTCTTGCGCACGCTGAGCAAACGCTTCATCCAATTAAGCAATGATGAGGGATCGCGAGACTGCGCCTCCACATTCACGGCCTCGAACCCGTATACCGGATCCATGATGGGGGGAAGGAACAAGCGCTGAGGATCGGCATGGGAAAAACCGGCGTTACGGTCGGGGCTCCACTGCATGGGCGTGCGCACACCGTTGCGATCACCCAAATAAATATTGTCCCCCATGCCAATTTCATCACCATAATAAAGAATGGGAGAACCCGGCATCGACAGGAGCAGACTGTTCATGAGTCGAATTTTTTCGAAATCGTTGTCCATGAGTGGTGCCAGTCGGCGGCGGATACCGAGATTCAGACGTGAGCGGGGGTCGGCGGCGTACATGCGGTACATGTAATCGCGCTCCTTGTTAGTCACCATTTCAAGTGTAAGCTCGTCATGATTGCGCAAGAAAATCGCCCACTGGCAGTTTTCAGGTATCTCCGGCGTCTGGTTCATGATTTCCACGATGGGATGACGGTCCTCCTGGCCGATGGCCATGTACATGCGTGGCATCAAGGGAAAGTGGTAGGCCATATGACACTCGTCACCGGAACCGAAATAGTCACGCACATCCTCCGGCCACTGATTGGCCTCGGCCAGGAACATTCGGTTCTTGTAATGATTGTCGATCACGGATCGCATCTGCTTGATGACGGCGTGCGTCTCGGGGAGGTTCTCATTATTGGTGCCCTCGCGCACGCACAGGTAGGGAATCGCGTCGAGGCGCAGCCCGTCCACGCCCTGATCCAGCCAAAATTGCATGACCTTGGTGACTGCTTTCACCACCTGGGGATTATTGTGGTTAAGATCAGGCTGATGTGAGAAAAAGCGATGCCAATAATAGGACTTGGCCGTATCGTCCCAGGCCCAGTTGGATTTCTCGGTGTCGGAAAAAATAATACGTGTATCTTCATATTTCTTGACGGTATCGCTCCACACGTAGAAATTACGCTTGGGCGAACCGGGCGGCGCCTTGCGTGCCGCCTGGAACCACGGGTGCTGGTCCGAGGTATGGTTGATGACGAGTTCGGTGATGACTCGCAGACCGCGCTCGTGCGCCGCCTTCACGAAGACCTGAAAATCCTTGCGCGTGCCGTATTCAGGATGGATATTCCGGTAGTCGGAAATATCATAGCCGTCGTCGCGCATGGGCGACGGATAAAACGGCAGGATCCACAACGTGTTGACACCCAGTTGCTGCAAATAATCGAGCTTTGAGGTCAGTCCCGCAAAGTCACCGATACCGTCATTATTGCTGTCGCAAAATGCCTTGACGTGAATCTCATAAACGACGGCATCCTTGTACCAGAGCGGATCGTCGATGAGGATTTCGTGGCGGCGTTCACTGGTCATGCGCTTTACACTTTACATGTAGTAGTCAAAATCATGTTCGGTATGCACGCGGCGGCGCAGGCGGAAGATATGCGCCGGCACGGTTTGCGGGTCGAGTTCGACGTAATTGCGAACTCCGTTCCAGATGTAGCGCCCCCCCGTCAGCAAGTCATGCACCTGGTACGGCTGCTCGCTCGGCAGGCCCAGTGTATCGAGCGGCAATTCAACCCAGCCCGATTGCCGGTGATGCGGGTCGAGGTTGACGACTACCAGGATGATGTCGCCCAGATCCTCAGTGGTCTTGCTGTAACAGATCAGTTTGTCATTGTCGACGGGATAGAACTGCAGCCCCCGGTCGCTCTGCAATGCCGGATTCTCGTGGCGAATGCGGTTCACGCGAGTGATGAAATCGCGCAGGCTGTCGGGCCGATCCAGATTCCAGCGACGCAACTGGTATTTTTCCGAATCCAGATATTCTTCGCTGCCGGGCTCACGCGCACGGCTCTCAGACAGTTCGTACGCCGGGCCGTAAATGCCGTAATTCGCCGCCAGCGTTCCCGCCAACACCAGTCGTATCATGAATGCCGGCCGGCCCCCAAACTGAAGGTATTCATTGAGGATGTCGGGTGTGTTGGGCCATACGTGCGGGCGAAAATACTCACGCCCTTCGGATTGGGTGAGCTCGGTGAAGTATTCGGTCAGTTCCTGCTTGGTGTTGCGCCATGTGAAGTAGGTGTATGACCAGGTGAACCCGAGCTTGGCCAGACGGTGCATGACCTTGGGACGGGTAAAGGCCTCGGCCAGAAACAAGACGTCGGGATGGGCGCGCTTGATGTCGGCGATGGCCCATTCCCAGAATGGGAACGCCTTGGTATGCGGGTTGTCGACGCGGAATATCTGCACGCCCTGCTCGATCCAGAAATCGAAGATGCTTTTCAGCTCGCGCCAGAGCTCCTGCCAGGATTCGCCCTCGAAATCGAAGGGGTAGATGTCTTGGTATTTCTTCGGTGGATTCTCGGCATATTGCACACTGCCGTCCGGCCGGCGGCGGAACCACTCCGGATGCTCCTTTACGTACGGATGATCCGGTGAACACTGGTAAGCGATATCCAAGGCGATTTCCATTCCAAGTTCTTTGGCCTTATTCACGAACCAGCGGAAATCGTCGAGCGTGCCGAGTTGTGGGTGCACAGCCTTGTGACCGCCCTCTTTTGCACCAATCGCCCAAGGGCTGCCGACGTCTTCCGGCTTGGCGGTCAAGACGTTGTTGGGCCCCTTGCGGAATGACTGGCCGACGGGATGAATCGGCGGCAGATAAACCACATTAAATCCCAGGGAAGCAGCGTAACGCAGGCGTTCTTCGCAATCACGGAAGCCGGCATGCTTGTCGCCGTCGCAGGAGCGCGGAAAAAATTCGTACCAGGAGCTGTAACGAGCGCGCTCGCGGTCAACTTCCAACATTAATTCTTTGTCATAACGGGTGACAAAGCGGCGTTCGGCGTGGCGCCCCATCAACTTCGCGGTCTCTTCATCCAAGGCCACGCGGCGTTTTTCCGTCAAAGCAGCGCCACCGCTGAGCGTGCGCGCAAGCGCGTTCAGACGTTCCGCGTCTTTCCCGGTGATGTTCGCGGCGGCTTTTTTGACAAGCTCGGAACCGGTCAGAAAGACCATTTTCAAATCCGGATCGGTGTCCGGCCGACGCTCCAAGTCGTGACACCAGGACTGGTAGTGATCAACCCAAGCCACGATCGTGTAGCGGTAACGACCGACCTCGGTCACTTGAAAAGTGGCGTGCCAGCGATCATTGACCAGGGGGACCATGGGAACTTCGGTCCATTCGTGGGAGGTCTCGCGCCGGTAGAGCAACAGGCTTGCGAGCTTATCGTGCCCGTCGACGAACACGTCCGCCTCGATCGTCACCGGCTCACCGACACTACGCTTGATGGGATAGCGACCATTGTCAACTTCAGGACGCACGCCTTCGATCACCACTCGGCTTTGCCCGTCGGTGGAAATTGGCGATGGGGGAACCCGGGTTTTAGCCATGAACTGGCGCTCAGCGATCAGGCGCACTCGGCGCCTTCAAGTAAACGATGCTCAGGGGCGGCAAAGTCAACGAGATCGAATGATAGCGGCCATGGCACGGGACTGGCGCGGACTCTACGCCCCCCACGTTCCCCTGACCGCTACCGCCATAGATCGTGGCATCGCTGTTCAAGATTTCACGCCAATAGCCACTGCGCGAAACCCCAATGCGATAATTGGCTTGTGGGACCGGCGTGAAATTGCAAACGACCAACACCACGTCCTCCGGCTTCTCGCCCTTGCGGAAAAAACTGATGATACTGTGTTCCCAGTCGTGCAGGTCCGCCCACTCGAAACCGCTCGAATCAAAGTCACGCGCGTACAGTGCTGGCTCGCGCCGGTACGTATGGTTGAGATCTTTCATCCAGCGCTGAACCCCCTGATGCGGAGCCTGCTCGAGAAGATGCCAGTCCAGGCTCTGATCGTGGTTCCATTCGCGCCATTGCCCGAATTCGCTGCCCATGAACAGGAGTTTCTTTCCCGGATGGCCGTACAGGTAACCGAACAGGCATCGCAGATTGGCGAACTTCTGCCAGTCGTCGCCCGGCATTTTCCCGAGGAGCGAACCCTTGCCATGCACCACTTCGTCATGCGAGAACGGCAATACGAAGTTTTCATGAAACGCATACATGATGCTGAAAGTGAGCTGGTTGTGGTGATATTTCCGGTGGATCGGGTCGTGCGAGAAATAATCCAGCGTGTCGTGCATCCAGCCCATGTTCCACTTCATGCCGAATCCCAGCCCTCCGAGATAGTTCGGACGCGAGACCATAGGCCAGGAGGTCGATTCCTCGGCGATGGTCTGCGTGTCAGGGTGATCGCGGTACACAGCCTCGTTCAGATCGCGCAGAAACTGGATCGCGTCGATGTTTTCCCTGCCGCCGAATTCATTCGGTATCCATTCACCTTGGCGGCGCGCGTAATCGAGATACAGTATTGACGCGACGGCGTCGACCCGCAGTCCGTCGGCGTGGTATTTGTCGAGCCAGAAGAGCGCACTCGAAGTCAGAATCGAACGCACTTCGTTGCGGCCATAATTGAAGATGCTCGAATTCCATTCCGGGTGGAAACCGCGTTTGGGATCGGCATGCTCGAACAAATATGTACCGTCGAAGTACACGAGCCCGTGCTCGTCTGTGGGAAAGTGCGATGGCACCCAGTCGAGGATGACGCCGACACCACCCTGGTGCAGGCGATCGACCAGATGCATGAATTCCTGCGGGGTACCGTAACGTGCCGTGGGCGCGAAGTAACCCGTGGTTTGGTAGCCCCAGGAGCCGTAGAACGGGTGTTCCGTGACCGGAAGAAACTCCACATGGGTGAAACCCATGTCTCGAACGTACTCGGTCAGTTGTGAGGCGTGCTCGCGGTAGTGGAAGGAGCGGTTGCCCTCGTTCGGGACGCGCTTCCACGACCCGAGATGAGTTTCGTAGGTGGACATGGGGGCATTCAACGCGTTGACCTTGCTCCGCTCCTGCATCCACATCTGGTCTCCCCACTGGAAATCCAGGTCCCACACGATCGAGGCGGTGCGAGGCGGTGTTTCGGTATGCAGGGCAAAGGGATCGGTCTTCTCAACTTGGTAATTCCGGTGATGGGAGGTCAGGTGATATTTATATTTTGCCCCGCGGGTCACTCCAGGAATGAATCCCTCCCAGATTCCCGAATCATCCATGCGCGCCGTTAATAGATGCGAATTGGACCGCCAGCCGTTGAAATCGCCGACAACGGCCACTTGACGGGCATTGGGTGCCCAGACCGCGAAATAGACACCGGCGACGCCATTGACGACATGCAGGTGTGCTCCGAGCTTGTCATACAGACGGAAATTCCTGCCTTCCTTGAACAGGTAAATGTCGTGCTCTGTCAGCAGGCTGACACCATTTTGAACGGGTTGGACATCGACAGATTTTATGTCTTTCGTCCGCGTTGTCGCCATAAAGAGCCTCCTGGCTACCGCCACTTAGACCGGTTAATTACTCGGCTTGTTGGTCCGCCGGTTGTTGCTGCACAATGCTCACGCAATAAATCAGCGGTGGTTTCAAGTGATGCAAGATGTTCGGTTGTTGCGATGAGTCAGATTATTGTCACCGTGCTTTCGCGATGATCGCGCGATGGATACCGTTGCACGGACTGTCGTCATGAACGATGGCTTGTATTTATATTTTGATATTTTGACTTTACCGCATATCCAGTATTTGATCAAATATTTTGCGCTGTAACTGTATGAAATAGATACAAAAGAGTGATTTTCTTCATGCGATGGAGGTCCGGCCCCAATTGTTCATGAAGAGGCCATGCAACAATAATTTCAAACGCAAGGTGGGATGAATCGACTGTCAAGCATCCACTACGGCAGAATTGGCATTCTTGAACAGTGAAAAGAAATTGCGTGTAGTAATTTTCGCGATGAGTTCAAAATCGATCCCGCGTACCTCCGCCAGGCATTGGGCGACGTGCCGCACATAGGCCGGCTCATTGGTTTTTCCCCGATGCGGTGCGGGCGCAAGATACGGAGAATCGGTTTCGATCAGCAGACGATTCTCCGGCACCTGTTTTGCCACGTCACGCAGCGATTCGGCGTTGTGGAATGTCACGATGCCAGAAAACGAAATATGGAAATCAAGGTCGAGGGCCTGACGCGCCACCTGTAAACTTTCGGTGAAGCAATGCATGACGCCACCTACCTCGCTGGCCTTTTCCTCACGCATGATACGCAAAGTATCTTCTGCCGCCTCGCGGGTATGAATGATGAGCGGCTTGCCGGACTGTCGCGCCGCACGGACATGTTGACGGAAACGTTCTTGCTGCCAGATCATGTCGCCGTGTGAGCGGTAATAATCGAGGCCGGTCTCACCGATGGCCACCACGCGCACATCATTCGCCAGGTCCGTTAATTCATTCATGGTCGGCTCGCGCCCTTCCCGCTCGTTGGGATGCACACCCACCGAGGCAAAAATGTCCGGATGATTGTGCGCGATGGCGCGGATTTCAGGAAAAGTTTCGAGCGTGACCGACACGCACAGCATGTGTCCGACCCCGTTGTCCCGGGCTCTTTGAATTACTTCTTCCAGGTTGCTATGGAGGGGATCGAAATTGAGATGACAGTGGGAATCAACGAGTAGCGTCACGTTACATCGTGTGCGTGAGCCGGTCGGAATTGAGCGCGCCGGCCAGGATGCCTTCAATTTTGTTGCGTGCAATGCCGGAATCTTTCTCGCTGAACTGGACACCGATTCCGGCGGTGCGGTTGCTCTGCGCGCCCGGAGGCGTGACCCAGACGACATGGCCGGCGACCGGAATCTTTTCTTTGCTGTCCATTAGGGTCAGCAGCATAAACACCTCTTCGCCCAGCTTGTAAGACCGGTTACTTGGTACAAAAATACCGCCACCCTTCACGAAAGGCATGTACGCTGCGTACAGCGCATTTTTGTCCTTGATGGTCAGGGACAGAACGCCGGGTCGCGCCGCGACTGGCATAGGTTTTCCCGCCTTGGGTGCGCCGGCGGAAGGTTGTGCGGTGGTTTTATCGATCATAGGAAGCGACAGCTCATTTTCATTGTAGTCGGCTCAATCGGACCCAGCGTATCAAAACATCCTCCAGCATCAATAGTTCATCGATCGGGCTGTTAAGCTGACGATATTTCTCAAGAATAGCATCAATAAAATCGTATAACTCGCTAATTTTATATTTATTTTTTATAACAATCTCAAATGATACTGCCTCTTTGTTCATCATAGCCGATACAGGGGCGCCCTGACCTAATTTGATGAGGTCGTTGGCAAATCCATACAGCCAGCCGAGAACGCGCGCTGTTCCCATACCTTTCCAGCGGGTGGCACAGGCCACCGGATGTTCCCGCGACTGGGTCAGCGCCGCCAGATCCTGAAGCAGTTGAGCGCGTAGCTGAAGAAAATCCTGGGACTCGAGGGATTCCGCCAACAACGGTGAACCTCCTGCATAATTCAGAAGCCAAGCCGGGTTTCCTCCAGAATTAGGTCGGGCCCGCAGCCAGGCCAGCCCGACCGCGGCGGCTGGCTGCCTAAAAAGCAAACGGGCGCAGCGGCTGCGAATCGTAGCCGGCAAGCGTGCCGGATGGCTGGTGACCAGCAGCAGCATGCAGCCCGAGGGGGGCTCCTCGAGCTGTTTCAGCAGGCTGTTGGCAGCATTGAGATTCATGGCCTCCGCCGGCGATATGATCACCACCTTGCGCTTGGCCGTATGCGGTCGCAGCGACAGAAAATCCCCCAGCGCGCGGATCTGGTCCACCGTAATACTTCTGGCTTCGTCCGCCAGCCCGATACCGGAAAGATCGGGATGGGTGCCGACCCGGAACAGGTGACAGGCATGGCATTGCCCGCAGGCCACGGCATTTCGCGGGCGCTCGCATAAAAACGCCTGGGCCAGCTGCACCGCAAAATCATGCTTGCCGAGACCAGGGCGCCCTTGTAACAACAGCGCATGCGGGAGCTGGTCGAACTGGCGTGAAAGAGCCGACCACAACGCCTCATGCCACGGGTAACGTTCTGGCGCCGCGGAAAAACGGTCCACCGTAGGGTTATCACCGGCCATGCACCGCCTCCTGCAGCACGCTGACGATTTGCTGCTCGACCTGCTCAATAGGGCGGCTGGCGTCAATAATTCGAATGCGTTTAGGCTCCCGGGTAGCACGAGCAATATAAGTTTCTCGAACCCGCCGGAAGAATTCATTGTTTTCGCGTTCGAAACGGTCTGGTTCGCTGCGCTGTCCGGCACGTTCACGCCCGGCTTCCACGGATACATCAAAGAGCAATGTCAGATCCGGGCGAAGGTCGCCCTGCACCCAGTTTTCGATGGCCGCGATCCGGTCAGCATCCAGACCTCGGCCACCCCCCTGATAGGCATAAGTGGCATCGGTAAAACGATCACACAACACCACTTTGCCAGCTTCCAGGGACGGGCGTATCACCTTGCTGATATGTTCGGTGCGCGCGGCAAACATCAAGAGCACTTCACTCTCCGGCGCGATGTGGAGTTGTTTACTGTGCAACAGAAAATCGCGAATGTGCTCACCCAGTTCTGTTCCGCCAGGTTCGCGCGTGACGACCACATCGCAGCCTTCGTGCTGCAACCATTGGTGAATGAAGTCGAGGTTGGTGCTTTTACCGGCACCCTCCCCGCCTTCCAGCGTGATGAATAATCGACGTGGCATGGAAACTATTAATAATTAAGGCGACAGTTTAATTTTTGAAGTATGTCCCACGGCATCCGGAGCCCTCGAGGGAAATACATTACGCGATTTTCCCTTGAGCTGATATTTGAGCACGGCACGGTTGTGCTCCTCCAGCGAACTGGAAAATTCGTGGCTGCCATCGCCGCGGGAGACGAAGTACAGCGCCTTTGTCGCCGCAGGATGCAGTACCGCCTGCAAGGCCTCTTTCCCGGGCATGGCCACCGGCGTCGGCGGCAGGCCCTTGCGCGTATACGTGTTATAAGGCGTGTCGTTCCGCAGGTCCTTCAGCCGGATGTTGCCGTCAAACTCTTTTCCCATGCCATAGATCACGGTCGGATCAGACTGCAGACGCATACCGAGTCGCAACCGATTAATGAAAACTCCGGCGATCAAACCGCGTTCATTGGCTTGACCTGTTTCCTTTTCCACAATGGATGCCAAAATCAGCGCCTCGTAGGGGTTATTAAGCGGAAGATTGTTTTCACGGCCTTCCCATGCCCGTTGCAAGAGTTGTTGCATTTTGTCATAGGCATTCGCGAGAATCATGATATCGGTTTGTCCGGCCGAGTAATAATAGGTATCTGGAAAGAACCGTCCTTCCGGATGCTCATCGGAATGACCCAGGCGCTCCATAACGGCCTCGTGGGATTTTCCTGTTAGCGTCCGTCCGAGTTTGGGCGCCGCCGTCAGCGCGGCTAAAAACTGCCCGAAGGTCCAGCCTTCGACCAGCACCACCGAGTACTCGATCACTCTACCGGCGATGATTTGATCGAGTAGTTCGCGCGCCGACATCCCATCGCGAAAACGATATTCCCCCGATTTCAAAGCGCGGTCATGGCCGGTCAAATGTGCCAACAAGACAAAAGAATGACTTTCCGGCAAGACATGGCGTGCGCTGAGCATGCGCGCGAACGCGCGCAGGCTCGTACCGGGCTTAACTTCATAAGTTTCACTGCCGGGGCGAAGGGGATGATTCCAGGACCACAGCAGATAGGCGGAACCAATCAGAAAAAGGCCGATCACGCCGAAGATGATTCTAATAATCGATGTGCGCATCGCGGACAGCTTCCTGTATCCGTTGGGTGATCCGGCCTACGGGATATTCCCGTGTTTGAATGCGGCGCACTGGCCATAACCCAATCAGGCTGTTGGTCAAAAAAATCTCATCGGCGGCCAGGATGTCCGCGCGAGTCAGTACGTTAATATTACAGGGGATGGAAAGCGCCGCGGCATTCTCCAATACCACAGCGCGCATCACGCCTTCCACGCCACTGTGCGTCAGATCCGGCGTAATCAAACTTCCGCGCACTACAATGAAAAGATTCGTCATGGTTCCGTCAATGACATGACCGGCCTCATCCTGCATCAGGCCTTCGGCGCAATCATCATTCAATTCCATCCTTCCCAGTATTTGTTCCAGGCGGTTGAGATGCTTCAGACCCCCGAGCCGGTTGTGACGTGATATCAGGGTATGACAGAACTGGACACTGACGCCTTGCGTGCGACGCTGCGCAGGATAATCCGGCCACGGAAACAGACCAACGGTTCGCGTCGGCTCCACTCCGATGGATGGCGCATACCCCCTCCCCGATATCCCGCGAGTGATAACAATCTTCAGTACGCCACGACTGGCGCCTCGGCATATCTGTCCTGATTCGTGCTGCAAAAGTTCAGCTGAAGGTGCCTGGATACCAAGTCGGGCCGCGCCGTTAAGCATACGCCGCAGATGTTTATCCCAGAGCAGAGGCTCGCCGTTTTCAACTGCCAATGTTTCAAATAGTCCATCGCCGAATTGAAAACCGCGGTCAAGAGCCGATACGCTCCCCTCAGCAAATCCATTGACAAGAAGCATCATGGAATCCCGAGAGCCACGAGCAGGCCCCGGGCCTTGGCACGGGTCTCCGCCAATTCACGCTCTGGTACTGAATCGGCGACAATGCCCGCCCCGGCACGCAGGGAAATATTTTGTCCGCTTCGCACGATGGTACGTATCAGAATGTTCAGATCAAGACTGCCATCATGATTGATGTATCCCATCGCTCCGGTGTAGGCACCGCGAGGCGCTCGTTCCAGTTCGGCGATTATTTGCATGCATCGCACCTTGGGGCATCCGGTGATCGTGCCACCGGGAAACACGGCGCGTATCACCTTTGCCGGTGTCATGTGTTCCTTCAGTTCACCGCTGACTTCCGAAACAATATGGTGCACATGACGGTAGGATTCCAGTGTCATGAATTCACTGACGCGGATCGATCCGGTCCGGCAGACGCGCCCGAGATCATTGCGCTCGAGATCGATCAGCATCACGTGCTCGGCACGCTCCTTGGGGTGCCGCAACAGATCCTGAGATAAAGCGAGGTCGTGGACAGGATCCGGGCTGCGCGGAAAGGTTCCAGCGATGGGGCGCGTGTGCACACGGTTGCCACGCACTGCCACCAGTCGCTCTGGCGATGAACTGATAACAGCGCGGTCATTATCCCAGGTCATCATGCCGGCAAACGGACCGGGATTCGCGGCACACAAGCGGCGAAACAGTCTACTTGAGCTCACGGGCGATAACAGTTTGGCGCGCCACAGACGCGAAAGGTTCACCTGAAACACATCGCCAGCGCGGATGTACTCCTGAACCACTTTTACATTCTCGAGAAAATCCCGTGATGCTTCCTCGCTAGCTTCCATCACAGGGAAGGCATCGTCGGTTGCTGCCGTCGAGGCGGCCAGCACGTCTTCTTCCAATTGAGGCATGAGTTCCGCGGCGCATTCTGTCTCGCACATCAGCCAGCTCTGTTGCCGAGCCCGGTCAACGATCAAAGCTGCCGGAATGCGCACGGCACAGGCAACTGGGAAAGCTGAGTCAAATTTTATGCCTGTGACAGTAGGCTCGATTTGAGACACCATTTCATATCCGAAAAATACAAACCAGCCGCCGGTAAACGGTAGTTGATCGGGGCTTGATAGGTAATCCGGCACCGCGAAAGATTTTGCTTGCCATTCGCGCTCGAAGGTTTCCAGGAAATCGCCATGGCCTTGCCGTTGCCCGTTGCGATAGAGCTGGGAATCCGCTTCTAATGTCAGGGTTTCGCCAGGAAAAGCGAACAGCATGTCATAGCGGGCACGCGGTGTACCGTCCGCTACGCTGGCCAGCAGGTGCGGATATCGTTCGGGTAAGCGTGAATGCAGCGCAACGAGATCGGGGATATATGTCAGGCGGCGACAGACATATCCCGGGGGGATTATGGCTTGCTCTGCTGGATGGGCATTCACACCAATTTGCGAAATACCAGCGTCCCGTTGGTGCCACCGAAACCGAAGGAATTGGAAATGGCGACTTCAATTTTCATCTTGCGCGCTGTATTGGGCACGTAATCCAGGTCGCATTCCGGGTCAGGGGTGGTGAGGTTGATTGTGGGTGGTGCCACCTGGTCCCGCAGCGCGAGAGCCGTGTATACCGCTTCGATTCCGCCAGCCGCGCCCAGGAGGTGGCCTGTCATGGATTTTGTCGAACTCATGGCGAGCTTGTGCGCATGATTGCCAAACGCGGACTTGGCGGCCAGCGACTCGGCCTTATCGCCAAGCGGAGTGGACGTGCCGTGGGCGTTGATGTACTGCACCTGTTCGGGATTAACGCCGGCATTGCGCAAGGCATTGTGCATACAGCGTGCCGCCCCCTCACCACTCTCCGGCGGGCTGGTCATGTGATAGGCGTCCCCGCTCATACCGAAACCCACAAGTTCGCAGTAGATTTTTGCGCCGCGCTTTTTGGCGTGCTCGTATTCTTCAAGCACCACAGCACCCGCACCCTCGCCCAGTACAAAGCCATCGCGGTCCTTGTCCCAGGGACGGCTGGCGGTCTCGGGACTGTCGTTTCGCGTGGACAGGGCCTTGGCGTTGCCAAAACCGGCGATCGCGGTCGGCGTGATAGCAGCCTCGGCACCACCGGCAATCATGACATCGGCATCACCGTATTCGATCAGTCGGCCGGCGTCACCGATCCCGTGCGTGGCCGTGGCGCAAGCGGTGACCATGGAAAGATTCGGCCCCTTGAGCCCGTACATCACCGAGAGGTCACCCGAAATCATGTTGATGATGCTCATGGGAACATAGAACGGCGATACCCGACGCGGCCCTTTTTCCTTGATGGTCAGTGTGGTGTTTTCGATCGTCCCGACGCCGCCAATTCCGGCGCCGAGGTGCACGCCAATGCGCTCGGCGTTGGCTTCCGTCACTTCTATCCCTGAATCTTTGATCGCCTCGATGCCAGCGGCCATCCCGAGCTGGATGAATCGGTCCATGCGGCGCGCTTCCTTCTCGGAAATGCCGAAGGCGGTCGGATCGAAATTCTTAACTTCGCCGGCGATAGTGGAAGGATAATTGCTGGCGTCGAACAGCGTGACCGGGCCGATGCCGCTTTGGCCGGCGAGGATACGGCGCCAGTTTTCCGCGACACCGATGCCAAGGGGGGACAGGACACCAAGGCCGGTTATGACGACACGCCGTTTGCTCAAAGCCGAGTTCCTCATCTGGGCGCGGCACCGCTGCGCTATGAAAACCAAGAGGCCGTCATCCTATCCGGGTGACGGCCCCTTATTCTAATGAGTTATCAGTTCAGACGGGAGTTAATGTAATCGATGGCCTGCTGGACGGTGGTGATTTTTTCCGCCTGCTCGTCCGGAATTTCGCAGTCAAATTCCTCCTCCAGCGCCATCACCAGCTCAACCGTGTCAAGGGAATCCGCGCCCAAGTCATCCACGAAGGAGGCGGCGGGCTTAACCTCGCCCTCATTGACGCCCAACTGCTCCACGACAATCTTCTTGACGCGTTCTTCGACACTGCTCATGAGTGATTATTCCTCCAAGAATTGACGTTACAGCCCTCGTGCGGGCGCCTAGTTAACACCATTTACACAAAACCGTCCAGCCGATCATTTAAGGGGGTTATTTCAGTTATATATACCCGATTTAGTTCATGTACATCCCGCCGTTTACGTGCAGGGTGCTACCGGTAATATAGCCGGCCTGCGGCGAGGCGAGGAATGCCACGGCTGCGGCCACTTCTTCGGCCAGCCCTAACCGGCCCAGCGGGATTTGCTTGAGCAGCGCTTCTTTCTGCACCTCCGGCAGGGCCCGGGTCATGTCGGTATCGATGAACCCCGGCGCCACCGCGTTGACCGTTATATTCCGCGAACCCACTTCGCGCGCGAGCGCCTTGGTGAATCCGACCAGCCCCGCCTTGGCGGCGGCGTAATTCACCTGTCCGGCGTTGCCGATCGCCCCCACTACCGAGCTGATGCTGATGATGCGCCCGCCGCGCGCCTTCGTCATGGCACGCAGGCAGGCCTTGCTCAAGCGATAAACCGATTTGAGGTTAGTGTCCAGAATGGCATCCCACTCCTCTTCCGACATGCGCAACAGCAGGTTGTCGCGCGTGATGCCGGCATTGTTTACCAGAATCGTCGGCGCGCCGGCGGATTTTTCGATCTCGGCTAAAGCGGAAGCAATCGATTCTGTGCTGTTCACTTCCAGCACCACGCCCTTTCCTGCCGCGCCTTTTTCCTTGAGCACACTGCTGATATTTTCAGCACCGTCCTGGGAGGTGGCCGAACCGAAAACCTGGGCACCCTGCTTCCCCAGTTCCAGTGCAATGGCCTGACCGATTCCACGACTGGCACCAGTAACCAGCGCGATTTGCCCTTTCAAATTCATGGTCGTCCTTGTTTTTGCTTTATGCGGGAGAAATTTTGCTGATCGTTTCCCGTATCGTGGACGGGTCGTAAACCGAATATGTCTCGAGGCTTTTTACGATACGCTTGTTCAGCCCGGTCAACACCTTCCCCGGTCCGCATTCTACTATTTGAGTGACACCCTCGACAGTCATTTTCTGGATGGTCTCCACCCAGCGCACCGGCGATTCTATCTGGCGCACGAGCGCATTTCTAATCGCATCAGGATTGGATTCCGTCTGCACATGCATATTATGGATCACGGGAATCTGCGGAGGGCGGATATCCGCTTGCTTCAGTCGCTCAGCCATTTGCTGCGCGGCCGGATGCATCAGGCGACTATGTGCCGGCACGCTCATCGGGAGCCGCACGGCGCGTTTGGCGCCAGCCGCCTTGGACTGTTCCAAGGCGCGCGCCACCGCTGTGGCGGTGCCGGCAATCACGACCTGTCCGGGCGTATTGAAATTCACGGCATCCAGGACCTCGCCTTGGGACGCCTGTTCGCAGAGTTGGCGAACCGCGTCATCCTCAAGACCCAAAATCGCGGCGATGCCGCCCTGTCCGGCCGGCACCGCCTGCTGCATGAAACGCGCCCGATCCGACACCAATTTCATGGCCTCGGGAAATTCAATCGACCCGGCACATACCAGCGCAGAATATTCGCCGAGGCTGTGGCCAGCCATGCAACCGGGTCGCGGGCCCTTGGCGGCCAGCCACGTGCGCCAAGTGGCCACCCCCGCCGCCAGCATGATGGGTTGAGTGATCTCGGTTTGATTCAGTATTTCATCCGGCCCCTGCACTACCAGTTGCCACAGGTCTTTGCCCATCGCCAGCGAGGCTTCGGCGAAAGTTTCTCTGACAATGGGGAATTCCTCCGCCAGGGCATTCATCATACCCACGGATTGGGATCCTTGTCCGGGAAAAACAAATGCCACCGTCATGGATAATTCCAGACTATTTTTCTCACCACTTGGGCGAGAAGGATGCCAGGTAAAAACGGAATGACTCTGCCAAAACAAAGCATTCCTGCACGTTGAATTGTGCGATTCAATATTTCAATAACACAGAACCCCAAGTGAATCCGCCGCCGAAGGCCTCCATCATGACGGTATCTCCGAGCTTGATTCTTCCGTCACGAACCGCTTCATCGAACGCCAGTGGGATCGAGGCTGCCGAGGTGTTGCCGTGGCGATCTACCGTCATGACCACATGGTCCATGGACATGCCGAGTTTTTTTGCCGTTGCCGCAATGATGCGGTGGTTGGCCTGATGTGGCACGAGCCACTGGATGTCGGTCTTTTTCATATGGTTCGCCGCCAGCGTCTCATCCACGATGCGGCCGAGCGTGTTCACCGCGACTTTGAAGACTTCGTTGCCTTCCATTTTCACGTAGGCCGTTCCGTCCCTGACCTTGTCATATCCTTTGGAGATACCTGACGGTACGCTCAAGAGATCCTTGTATTTTCCATCGGCATGCAGATGCGTGGAAATAATTCCCGGCGTGTCGGACGCCCCCAGGATCATGGCACCGGCACCGTCGGCAAACAACACGCATGTCGTGCGATCGGTCCAGTCAATGATGCGCGACAGAGTCTCGCTGCCGACTACCAGCGCACATTTGGCCGAACCAGTGCGCACGAACTTGTCTGCGACGCTAAGCCCGTACACAAAACCCGTGCACACCGCCTGCACGTCGAATGCCGCACAGCCGTGTATCCCGAGACGATCCTGGATCAGGCAGGCCGTGCTGGGAAACACTTGGTCAGCGGTGGTGGTCGCCACCACAATAAGGTCTATTTCCCGAGCACTGATACCGGCTGCTTCAATCGCGCGTCGCGCGGCCTGCTCCCCCATGAAAGCGGTGGTCTCGTCTTCGCTGGCGATATGGCGCTCACGAATTCCGGTACGCTCGACGATCCATTGGTCCGTGGTCTCGACCATTTTTTCGAGATCATGATTGGTGAGCACCTTGGCCGGCAGGTAGCCGCCGGTGCCGATGATACGAGAATAGGTGGTACCGGCATCGCGGCTCATGCTCACGGCGCCTCCGATCGAACAAACAAGATCATGGCGCCGTCCTGTCGGCGTCCTGTGGCCTTCGCCGGTCGCATCCCCACTTGCGGTGGGGCCCCTGCTCCGCGGCTCATACCACTACACCCTTGGCAGCCATTGCCGTCAGCTCCTGACCAATGCGTTCCGGCACATTGTTTTTCACTTCCGCCAAGGCTCCGAGAATGGCATGTTCAAAGGCTAGCACGTCGGCTCCGCCGTGGCTTTTAATTACGGTCCCGTTGAGCCCGATCAACGTCGCACCGTTGTAGCGGCGTGGATCCACGCGTTTCCGGAATGCTTGCAATACCGGCAGGGACACGAACGCGGACAACCGGGTCAGCAGGTTGCGCTTGAATTCTTGTTTTATGAAATGCGTGATCATCTGCGCCAACCCCTCGCTGGTCTTGAGCATGACATTGCCGACGAATCCGTCGCAGACAACAACGTCCAGGTCGCCGGTATAGATTTCGTCACCTTCAACGAAACCGGCATAGTTCAGTGAACTGGCGCGCAAGAGTTCATGGGTTTTTTTTACGGATTCATTGCCCTTGATATCTTCTTCGCCGATGTTGAGCAGGCCCACGCGCGGACGGGGCTTGCCCTCGACGGCACTGACCAGGATGGAGCCCATCACAGCAAATTGCAAAAGCTGCTCCGGCGTGCAATCCACATTGGCGCCCAGGTCGAGCACGTGCACATGATCGTGCATGGTCGGCAACGCGGTGATAATGGCCGGCCGATCGATACCCGGAAGCGTCTTGAGCACAAAGCGTGCAGTGGCCATAAGCGCGCCGGTATTCCCGGCGGAGACGGTGGCCTGGGCGATTCCTTCTTTTACCAAGTTGATCGCCAGGCGCATGGAAGAATCTTTTTTAGTGCGCAAGGCTTGCGCAGGCGGTTCATCCATGCCGACAATTTCAGAGGCGTGGTGAATGGTAAGGTGTTCACTGATGGTTTGCTTATGGCGCTGAAGCTCGGCTTCAATGGCTTCCTGTTGCCCGACCAGAATAAGCTTTACCGCCGAATGCTGCTTCAGCGTCTGAAGGGCCGCGGGCACGGTGACGCTCAGACCGTGATCACCCCCCATGGCGTCGAGGGCAATCGTGATCACGTTCTCAAGTTCCTGATTGTTTACGGATCAAACCGGGACTATTCCGATTTGGTGTCCAGCACCTTGCGGCCACGATAGTATCCGTCAGCGGTGACATGATGGCGGCGATGCGTTTCGCCACTCGTCTTGTCCACGGAAAGTGCCGACTTCTTGAGGGCATCGTGAGAACGACGCATCCCGCGACGGGAAGGGGAAACTCGGCTTTTCTGTACGGCCATAACAATTCCTCGATAAAAGTTAGTAAATAAACTGACCTACCTGGTTTTCTTCATCTTGCCCAACACGGCAAACGGATTTTTTCCTTTCTCACCGACGCCTCTGTCGCGCGCCACGTATGACTTGGCCGGGCACTGGTTCAAATCATGCATTGGCACCATCGGCATCTCCAGCAGCAACTCATCCTCCACCAGGGCGCTCAGTGAAAGAGGTTTGTCCACCACTAAGACATCTACATCGCTATCGTTCTGTACCAGCCGTTCTCCCGCCTTTATCAGAATCACCGAGGGTGAGGCTTCCAGTTCCAGGTCCATTGCCTCCAAACATCGCTGGCAGGTGACCCGCAGGTGAACGTGCAAGATCCCGTGCATCAGGAAAATCTTTTCGCCTTCCGAACGCTCAAATGAGAGATCGACGAAAATATCTCCCGACCCCGCAAGACTCCCTGGCGCCATCCGCGGCATGCTTTTCAACGGGAGGGTGCCTGTCAGATGCGCGCCTCGTTCTGCCAGCTGTATCGGATCGATACTTTCAGGCAACTGTCCGTGCCGCGCCTTCCAGGATGACGACATAAATCCCCTCTCAAAGCCCGGGACTGTCCCCGAATCGGACATTAACAACCGCATCCGGCCGTTTTCTGCTCACAGTAGGCCCGATACAGGCCGCGCATCATATATTTGCTACAAACTTGTGTCAAAATAGGGTTTTAGGACTTATTGTCGGACAGCTAATCCTGTTGACACTATTGTCCCCTTTCCGTAAAAAACGAGACGCAACGCCCTAAAGGGGCGCCGGGCGGACGTCTCAGCGGAGTTTCAGCTTGATCGAAAAAATTCTGGTTGCCAACCGCGGCGAAATCGCGGTGCGCGTGGTGCGTGCCTGCGCTGAAATGGGCATAAAATCCGTCGCCATCTACACCGATGCCGACCGTCATGCGCTGCACGTCAAGAAAGCCGACGAAGCCTATAACGTTGGACCGGACCCCGTGGGTGGCTATCTCAATGCCCACCGGATCGTAAATTTGGCGGTGGCCACCGGCTGCGATGCGCTGCATCCCGGTTATGGTTTTCTTTCGGAAAACCCCCAGCTGACCGAAATCTGCGCCCGGCGTGGGATTATCTATATTGGCCCTTCCTTGGAATCCATCCGCCGGATGGGCGACAAAACTGCCGCACGCGCAGCCATGGTAGCCGCCGGTGTCCCGGTGATACCGGGCAGTGAGGGCAATCTCAAGGATATCGCCGACGCCTTGAAATTGGCCAATCGAATCGGCTACCCGGTGATGCTCAAGGCCACCTCGGGTGGCGGCGGGCGTGGCATCCGACGCTGCAACGATGAAGCGGAGCTCAAACGCGCCTACGAGCGCGTTGTCTCCGAGGCCACCAAGGCCTTCGGGAGCGCCGAGGTCTTTATGGAAAAGGCAATCGTCAATCCGCGCCACATCGAGGTTCAAGTTCTCGGCGACAAGCACAACAACATCATCCACCTGTTCGAGCGCGACTGCTCGATCCAGCGGCGTCACCAGAAACTGATCGAAATCGCTCCATCCCCGCAGCTTACCGAAGAGCAGCGCACGGCGGTGTGCGAACTGGGCGTGCGTGCTGCTCGCTGCGTCAATTACCACAATGCCGGGACCGTGGAATTTCTGTTCGACCAAGAGGGGAAGTTTTACTTCATGGAAATGAACACCCGTCTGCAGGTGGAGCATACCGTGACGGAACAGATCACCGGCGTGGATATCGTCCAGGAACAGATACGCATCGCCGAAGGACGACCTCTCTCCTATCGTCAGGAAGACATCCAGCGACGCGGTTACGCGATCCAATTTCGCATTAATGCCGAAGATCCAAAAAACGATTTCCTCCCGAGTTTCGGACGTATCACGCGCTATTACGCTCCGGGCGGTCCAGGCGTGCGCACCGATGCTGCCATTTACACCGGTTATGAATTTCCATCGCATTACGACTCCATGTGCGCCAAACTCACGGTGTGGGCGCTCACCTGGGAAAAGGTTTTGGCCCGGGCCCGGCGCGCACTGTTTGATATGGGTGTGCACGGCGTGAAAACCACTAAACCCTTCTATCTGGAAATACTCGGCACGGAAGAGTTTCGGGACGGAAAGTTCGACACCGGATTCATAGAACAGCACCCGGAACTGCTAAACTACTCGGTCCGTCGTCCGCCCGCCGATCTGGCGGCGGCCATCGGTGCCGCGATTGTGGCGCATCACGGTCTGTAGGAATAAAGAGGAAACATGGCCTCGTCGTCAAAGAAAGTGATGGTGACCGATCTGGTGTTGCGTGATGCGCACCAGTCGTTGCTGGCCACACGCATGCGCACCGAGGACATGCTGCCCATCTGCGACAAGCTCGACAAGGTTGGTTACTGGTCGCTGGAAGCCTGGGGAGGCGCTACCTTCGATGCCTGTCTGCGCTTCCTGAAGGAAGATCCTTGGGAACGGTTGCGTAAACTAAAACAAGCGTTACCCAAAACACCAATCCAGATGCTGTTGCGCGGCCAGAACCTGCTTGGCTATCGTCATTACTCCGACGACGTGGTCAAGGCCTTCGTGAAAAAGGCGGCAGAGAACGGCGTCGATGTGTTCCGCATCTTTGACGCCATGAATGACATGCGCAACCTCAAAGTTTCGATCGAGACCGTGCTTGAGGCCGGGAAGCATGCGCAGGGCGCCATTTGCTATACCACCAGCCCCGTGCACACCACCGAACACTTTGTCGAAATGGCACGGGTAATGGAGAAAATGGGCTGCCAGTCCATCGCCATCAAGGACATGGCCGGCCTGATCACGCCGGCACGCACCGTAGAGCTGTATCAGGCACTGTCCAAGGCCGTGAAAATCCCGCTCGCCTTTCATTCGCACACGACCGTGGGCGTAGCCAACATCTGCATGTACCTCGCCGTCGAGCACGGGGCAAGACACATCGACACGGCGATCTCCTCGCTTTCCTGGGGCACCAGTCATTCTCCGACCGAAAGCATGGTGGTCGCCCTGCGCGAAACTCCCTACGACACCGGCCTGAACCTCGAGTCGCTCCAGGAGATCGGCTTTTACTTCCGCGAGGTGCGCAAGAAATACCACCAGTTTGAGAGTGAATACGCGGAGATCGACACGCGCGTGCAGGTAAGCCAGGTGCCGGGGGGCATGATCTCGAACCTGTCGAACCAGCTCAAGGAACAGGGCGCACTCAACCGCATGAACGAAGTGCTGGCAGAAATCCCGCGTGTGCGAGAGGATCTCGGCTTCCCGCCGCTGGTGACACCGACCTCCCAAATTGTCGGTACTCAGGCCGTGCTCAACGTGCTCACCGGAAACCGCTACAAAAGCATCACCAACGAGGTGAAGCTCTACCTCCAGGGACGCTACGGAAGAGCACCGGGCAAGATCAACGACGCCGTGCGCAACATGGCCATTGGCAGCGAGGAAGTGATCACCTGCCGCCCGGCGGACAAGATCAAGCCCGAGCTCCATCGCTTGCGGGAGGAAATCGGCGATCTCGCCAAAAGTGAGGAAGACGTCCTGACTTTTGCCATGTTCCCCGAAATCGGGCGCAAGTTTCTCGAAGAGCGCGCCGCCGGTACCCTCACCCCGGAAGAACTCAAGCCGCCCAAATCCGCGGTAACGACAGGCCTGCCGGCCTACGCGCCAACGGATTTCAATGTCACGATGCATGGCGAGACCTATCACATCCGCGTCACTGGCGCCGGTCACAAGACCGAAGAACAGCGTCCGTTCTTCGTTTCGGTGGACGGTGTGCCGGAGCAAATTCTCATCGAAACGCTCACCGAGACGATTCCGACCGATGCCGGCATGGTGGACACACGCCGCGCGTCCAAAGGATCGAAGCGACCCAAAGCGTCCAAGGAAGGCCATGTCACCAGTTCCATGCCCGGCACCATCGTGGACATCCTGGTCAAGGCCGGCGCCAAAGTGAAAGCCGGCGACCCGGTGCTGGTAATCGAGGCCATGAAAATGGAAAACGAAGTGCCGGCCCCGGTGGCCGGGATGATTAAGGCAGTAAATGTCGCCAAGGGTGACAGCGTTAATCCCGACGAAGCCCTGGTTGAGATTGAATAAGGCTTAAAATCTCCAAGGCGCGAATTCACTGGATAATCATCTTCCCACGCACCACTCTCCAGCAAGATAGCTGTCGATCGTTACATGAAACTAATTTTGGCTTCCTCCTCCCCCTATCGCCGCGAACTGTTGGAGCGGTTGAAAATTCCCTTTGAGGTGATCACTCCGGAGATAGACGAAACTCCGCGTTCCGGCGAAGCACCGGAACAAGTGGTCGAAAGACTGGCTATCGAAAAGGCGGAAAAAGTGGCCAACCAGAACCCGGGGGCGCTAGTGATCGGTTCGGACCAAGTAGCGGTCTATGACGAGAAAATCGTAGGCAAACCGCATAACCACGACAAGGCCGTGGAACAACTGCGCAGTGCTTCGGGGAAAACCGTGACGCTATACACCGGGCTCGCGCTGATCAATGCCGCTACCCGGCGCGTGCAATGCGAGGTCGTCCCGTACCGCGTAACTTTCCGCCACTTGAATGAGGGACAAATCGAATCTTACCTGCGTCAGGAACAACCATACTCCTGTACCGGCAGCGTCAGATCGGAAGGCCTGGGCATCGCCTTGCTGGAGAAATTCGAGGGCGACGATCACAACACCCTGATTGGGCTGCCGCTCATCCGCCTGGTACGGATGCTCGAAAGCGAAGGGATAAAAATAATTTAATTAATCGTCACCCAAACACAGGCCAGGAATTTGGTTATTTCAGAACTGGCGCACGGCCAAGAAAATCGGTGCCGAGTGTTTGCGCCATGGCCGTACCCAGTCGTCGTGCAAATCGGTCGAAGACGTTTTCCCGATAAGTGTAATCGACGATTTCTTCCGCGCCGATCACCTCGCGCGCCACGTAACTGGTGCCGCCGAGACTGTCCACCAAACCCATCTTGATGGCTTCTTCACCCGTCCAGAAAAGTCCCGAGTACATGTCCTTGGTTTCCTTCAGTGCTTCACCTCGTCCCTGGCGTACAGTGTCGATAAATTGCTTGTGAATCTCAGTGAGCATTTGCTGGGCATGTTTCACTTCCCCAGGCTTCACGGGTCCGAAAGGATCAAGAAAACCCTTATGCTCGCCGGCAGTGATGAGGCGTCGCTCCACGCCGAGTTTCTTCATCGAATCCACGAAGCCAAAACCATTCATGAGCACACCGATGGAACCGACGACGCTCGCCTTGTCGGCATAGATTTTGTCTGCGGCCGCGACAACGTAGTAGCAGCCCGAAGCGCACACGTCACCAATGACGGCATACAAGGGGACCTTCGGATATTTCGTGCGCAAGCGTTTTATTTCATCGTTGATATAGCCGGCCTGCACCGGGCTCCCGCCAGGGCTGTTGGCGCGCAGGACAATACCCTGAGTTGTTTTGTTCTCAAACGCGGCACGCAAACCGGAAATGACGTTGTCAGCGTTGGCGAGGCTGTCGGCACTGATTACGCCTTGCATGTCGATGAGTGCGGTGTGACGTGACTTCAGCGCTTTGCTGCTCAAGCTATCAGACATCGCGATCACCAAAACCAATACCAGATAGATGGCGAAGAACAGCTTGAAGAAAATGCCCCATCGACGTGACCGACGCTGCTCCGTCAGCGAGGCAAACGCCAGCCGTTCAAGCAGATCACGCTCCCAGTGTGCTGGCCGGCCGTTGGCGGCGGAATCCGCTAGGGGAGAAGGATTGTCGTCTGTCATTACCTGGACCTCATGAAACGCTTTTTGAACCTACCAAGTGTAGATCATCCCCGGGTTCAAGGAGAATGACGCCATTTTCCTCGGTCACCGGAAGCTTCACCAGTCCCGTGCCCACGCACGGACCACCGACACAGGAGCCGGTGGCTGGAATGTATCGCGCGCCGTGCGTGGCACACAGCAGGTGCTCGCCAAAGGCGTCGAAAAAATCTCCCTCGTTCCAATCGAGCTCCAGGGAGCGGTGGGCGCAGCGGTTGAGATAGCCGTGCGCCACACCGTTGAAACGAATCACGAAGGCGGGAGCCTCCTCGCCGCAACGGAGAACCGCAAAACGAAATCCGCGCCCGCGTTCCGTCAAATCGCGGCTGCGGCAGATGATTGATCGCGGTTCGGCTGAAGCCACGCATAAACCTCATTAAACGAATCAAGACAGGCCAGTGGACCATGCTCCATGAGCAATTCGCGACCGTGCACGCCGTATGTCACCGCCAGGCTATCCAGGCCCGCTTGGCGTGCCATGTGCATGTCGTAGGTGGTGTCGCCCACCATCAACGCCCTTTCCGCCTTGATACCCGTATGCTGCAAAATATCCTCCAGCATCCGTGGATGCGGTTTGGAGAAGGCCTCATCGGCACAACGTGTGATTCGGAAAAGATGTGCCATGCCGGTATCGCGCAAAACTCGATCCAGCCCGCGGCGCGCCTTGCCAGTTGCCACCGCCAACAGAAAACCCTTGGCCACGAGCGCTTCCAGTCCTTCACGCACGCCCGGGAACAGCGGCATTTCCGTCTGATCAAGATGCAGAAAATGTTGGCGATAACGTTCGATGACCTCGGCGCGCGTGGCATGGTCCACTTCGGGCAACAACTGCATAACGGCCTCAGAGAGACCGAGACCGATGACATGACGCGTGGCCTCCTCGCCAGGAGGCGGTGCACCCACATCATTCACGGCCACCGTGAAACAGCGCACGATTTTTGCGACGGAATCCATGAGGGTGCCGTCCCAATCAAATACGATTAGGTCATGCCGCGGTTTCATGTGCGAGGCGTTCGAGTAAGGCAGTGAGTTCGGCAGGAAGCGGGGCTTCAACGTTTATTTTTTGATCGTGCAGCGGATGTGAAAACTGCAGCCGCCAGGCATGCAGAAACATGCGCTTCAGCCCAAGCCGTTGCAGGTGCCGGTTGAAGTCGCGATCACCGTATTTGTCGTCTCCGGCGATGGGATACCCCGTGTGGGCGGCGTGCACGCGCGCCTGGTGGGTGCGGCCGGTGAGCAGGCGGATCTCCATCAGCGAGGACGAAGCGTAGCGTTGCCGCGGCGTGAACACACTTGCCGCTTCCCGCCCCTCCTCGGTCACCTCCACCATCCGCTCGCCCGACCGCGGACGGTTCTTTTCCAGCGACGCCCGCACTTCACGTGCGCCGCCGCGCCAGGCCCCGGCCACCAGGGCGAGATAAGACTTCTCGAGCTGGCCGTCACGCAGCATCCGGTGAAGTCGGAGCAATGCCGGCCGGCTTTTGGCCAGCAGCAGGCAACCGGAAGTGTCGCGGTCCAGGCGATGCGCCAGTTCCAGGGACGGAATTTCAGGACGCAAGCCGCGCAAGGCCTCAATCAGCCCGATGCTGACCCCGCTGCCGGCATGTACGGCCAGGCCCGACGGTTTGTTGATGACCATCAGGTCGTCATCCTCATGGATAATGCGTGGCAACAACCAGGCAAAACCTTCTGCCTCCCCGGCCTTAAGCGCCGGGGGCGCTTGTCGCAAGGGGGGTATCCGCACTACATCCCCCGCTTCCAAACGGTACTCCGGGCGCGCCCGGCCCTTGTTGATCCGCACCTCGCCCTTACGCAGGATGCGGTAGATGCGGCTCTTGGGAACACCTTTGAGGGTAGCGATCAGAAAATTGTCCAGGCGCTGGCCAGCGCGGGTTTCATCAATTTCGAGGTAACGAACAGCGGGAGGAACAGGGTCTACGGCCTTTTTCATTCCATCGAAATAATAACAGATTGCTGCGTGGCCATTTCGTTTGCTATAGTGCAGATGTGTACTTTCAGTTAATTCTATGAATTTAACGCAAGTACTCGAAACGCAACGGATTTTTTGCGCGAGCTTAAGCCAGCGCGGGTCTTTCCGCACCGTTGCCCACCGGCCCACACGATCCGGTGCTTACACCTGAAAGCGGACTGAACCCAAAATGGGTAACACGCCTCTCCCCTAATTCCTGTAGAGGCGTATGGATTAGACGCTCCAGATTGAGCGAGTACCTGCCGAGATCAGTACAGGCAGACGACGCGTGGGACAGGCAAAACCTGTTCACGGCGTGATTAATAGTCTGAATTGCAAAACCGCGCAATGTTTTTTGGCGCGGGACCAAAGGTAGAAGGCCACCGAATCACATCAGGCGGCCTCTGCACCCTGTCGGCAGGACGAGGTTCCACCATGTCGCGCTGAAAACAACAGCGCGGCCGGAATTGCGCGCCAATCCGGACGTCGGGGACACCAACAACAATGAAGCGTATTCTTTTCAACGCAACTCATCCCGAGGAGTTGCGCTTGGCTGTGGTCGACGGCCAGAAACTGCTTGATCTCGACATCGAATCCTCCACCTACCAGCAGAAAAAGGGAAATATCTACAAGGGCAAGATAACCCGTGTAGAACCCAGTCTGGAAGCCGCTTTCGTGGACTACGGTTCTGAACGTCAGGGTTTTCTGCCCCTCAAGGAAATCTCCCGCCTCTATTTCCAGGATTACAACGAGCGCACCCCCATGAGCCAGGTGCGCATCAAAGACGTTATCCGGGAAGACCAGGAATTGATTGTCCAGGTGGACAAGGAAGAGCGCGGCACCAAGGGGGCGGCGCTGACCACCTTTATCAGCCTTGCCGGGCGTTACCTGGTGCTGATGCCGAACAACCCCAAAGGCGGCGGGATTTCCCGACGGATTGAGGGCGAGGAACGCGCCGAATTGCGCGAGGCCATGGCACAACTCAAACTTCCCAATGACTACTCTGTCATTGCCCGTACCGCCGGTATCGGTCGCTCAGCTGAGGAATTGCAGTGGGATCTCGACTACCTGATTCATCTGTGGGAGGCCATCTCCAAGGCCGCACAGGACCGTGCTGCGCCCTTCCTGATCTACCAGGAAAGCAATCTGGTGGTGCGCGCCACCCGCGATTACCTCAAGTCAGACATCGGCGACATCATGGTGGATAATCCGGAAATCCACGAGCGCATGTCGAAATTCATGCAACAAGTGGCGCCGCAGTTTCTGGACAAACTCAAGCTATACAAGGACGAAACCCCGCTGTTCTCGCGCTTCCAGATTGAACATCAGATCGAATCGGCATTCTCACGTGAAGTACGCTTGGAATCGGGCGGCGCGGTCGTGTTCGACAAGACCGAGGCGCTGGTCACCATCGACGTCAACTCCTCGCGCGCTACCAAGGGAGCGGACATCGAAGAGACGGCGTTGAATACGAATCTGGAAGCGGCTGAGGAAGTCGCCCGTCAGCTGCGGTTGCGTGACCTTGGTGGCCTGATTGTCATCGATTTCATCGACATGACACCCGAGCGCAGCCGTCGCGAAGTGGAAAACCGTCTGTTCGAATCGCTCAAGATGGACCGTGCCCGTACCCAAGTCGGGCGTATTTCCCGCTTCGGCCTGCTCGAGATGTCGCGCCAACGCCTGCGCCCCTCGCTCGGAGAGTCCTCCAGCCTGATCTGCCCTCGCTGCCGGGGGACCGGACACATTCGCAGTGTCCAATCCTCCGCCCTCTCGATCCTGCGCATGATCCAGGAAGAGGCCATGAAGGAAAACACCGCAGCTGTGCATGTCCATTTGCCGATCGATACCGCCACTTTTCTGCTTAACGAAAAACGCATGGAGATCAGTGCGATCGAGTCGCGCATCGGCACCCCGATCATGGTCATCGCGATGCCGGACATGGAAACACCGCACTATCACATCCGCCGTCTGCGGATCGATGAATACGAGGCCGAGGCCGATGTTCCCAGTTACGAGATCGACCTTATCGAGGACGATGAAGAAGAAGAAAGAAAACCCACTCCAGCGGCACCAGATACCACGGAAGCCGAAAAACCGGTAATCGGTCCGCTCACCCACGCCGCGGCCCCGCCGGAGCGCTCGAAGGCCGCGGTCAACGGCGGCGGCCTCATCAAAAAATTCATAACCGGCCTCTTCGGAACAAAAGAAAAGGAGGAAAAAAAGCCCTCATCGTCGGCACGCCCGGCGCGCCAGCACCCGCCGCACCGGGGGCATGGTGGTGGACGTCCGCCGCATCGGCCTTCTCATGGACAACGCCATGAGCGACATGAACGTCATGGACATTCTGACCGACGCCCCGGTGGACAGGAACAGGGTCGCCCACGTCCGCCCCAGACACCACAGGCGGGGAATTCCTCCGGCCCAAGTCCCGGCAACGAAGCCAATTCGTCTCAGCGCGAGCGCCATGAAGGCACAGGGGGAAGACGCCGTCGTCGGGGCCGTCGTCGGGGACGTGGTCAGGAAAACCGACCGCCACAAGACCGGCAAAACCCGAACGCACGCCAAGGTGACACGGAATCGAGCAAACCGTCTGAAGGATCGGCGCGGGAATCACGCCATTCGCGGGAGGAGACGCCTCGTGTGCCGGCAACAACGGCACTTACTGCTCCGGAAACATTAACGAGCCATGAGTCGTACGTCTCTACCGTAACCAAAGCACCGGAACAGAATGATGGCTGGCATACTCCCTCCGCCGATGATTCCGTGCAGGAAGCACATGGGCGTCCGGATAAAGTGGAGTCGCAGCCAAAACCGGAGTTGGTTCAGGTCGAAACCCGGTTTGATAGCGACGACGATAAAGGAAACAAATAAATTAATAACCCGCCTGTAGCCGCCGGATCTCGAGACGAAGGATTTCGGAAACGGCGGCATTGCGCCTAGGGAAGCTTTGCTCAGGGCAGCTTCCTGCGTCCATTGCCGAAGGGGCTGCCAGATCCCGAGACGAAGGTTTTCGGAGATGGCAGCCGGCGACTCAAGGAATAAGGCTCTGGAAGGGCAGCCCTGCTTCCTCCGTCCGAAGGAGCTTCGCCACGGGACGGAGTCGCGCGTTCTCCTTGGGCATTGGGCGCTAGGCGGGTTTTTTTCAGGCCCGCAACCGGGCACGCCGGATATCCTCGAGCAAGCCCTGCGCGGCGTCCTCGATCATGTCGAGGACACGATCGAATCCCCCCGCTCCGCCGAAATACGGGTCGGGAACTTCCTGCTCCGCTCGGCTCGTGGCAAATTCCATGAACAGTCGGATGCGGGACTCCAGACCCGGAGGGCAAATTTCGAGCAGGTTCTCGTAGTTTTCCCGGTCCATGGCCAAAACGTAATCGAATTTCTCAATATCACTGGCCACGGCCCGGCGCCCCCGCAAACGGCTGATGTCGATCCCGCGACGCGCGCACGCGGCTTGGGCGCGCTCATCCGGCGCTTCGCCGATGTGATAGGCATGAGTGCCCGCCGAATCAATTTCCATTTGCTGTTCAAGCCTGTGCTCGAGCACCAATTTGCGGAAGACGCCCTCCGCCGTTGGCGAACGGCAGATATTGCCAAGACATACGAACAATACTTTAACCATCGATCTGACCAGTTGTTCCCAATTATTGGCTGAAAAATTTCCGCACGCGCTCAAGGTCTTCCGGCGTGTCCACACCGGCTCCGGGCAGGAGATGTGTTTCATGCACCACAATCCGTTCACCGTGCCACAATACGCGTAACTGTTCGAGCTGTTCGGCTTCCTCCGGCGGACAGGCCGGCCACGAGGCAAAGCGTCGGACAAATCCGGCACGGTAAGCATAAAGTCCAATATGCCGATAGGCACGAATCACTCCGCCGCCCTTTCCGGCCATGAACTCACGCGGCCAGGGAATGGCGGCACGACTGAAGTATAAGGCACAACCTTCGGCATCGAGAACGACTTTCACTACGTGAGGATTGGTCAGCGTCTCGCGGTCATTGATGGCGTGACAGGCCGTTGCCACCTCTGCGTCTTCGTGGGACGCCAACTTGTCCGCCACTTCGCGTATCAGCTTCGGCGGCATCAACGGCTCGTCCCCTTGCAGGTTCACAACAATTTCATCTGCGCCGATGTCCAGCTTTTCGATGGCCTCGGCTAACCGGTCCGTGCCTGAGCGATGCCTGGCAGAAGTCATAACCGCGTGCGCACCGAAGCCGTCGGCCGCTTGGCACACACGTTCGTCGTCTGTGGCAATGATGACTTGGCTTGCCCCACTCTTGACGGCGCAATCATAGACCCGCTGAATCAACGGCCGACCAGCAACGTCCGCCAGTGGCTTTCCTGGCAGGCGAGTCGAGGCATAACGCGCAGGGATAATAATATGCATGGATGAAATGGAAAGTTCTCGCGGGGGGTGACCGCGATCAAGGATTATTTCGGGAGTTCTTCCTCGGCCACTTTCCGCGCCTCGTCCTCCAGCATGACAGGAATGTCATCTCGAATCGGATACGCGAGGCGGTCGGCCTTGCAGATCAGCTCTGATTTTTTCTTGTCATAAATCAGCGGGCCTTTGCATGCCGGGCAAACCAGGATGTCGAGCAGTTTTTTATCCACGCCATTTCTCCTTTAGTTCTTGCCAAACCGCTTCACCGATACGCGGGTCCGGTCTGGCATCGATCATCAGATACCAAACATGATCCCCTGCAAAGCGCTCGCATTTTACCGCATCTTTATGCGTCATGATCACCGGAAGATTGTCAGGGAAACGGATATCCTGCGCGCGGTACCGATGGTGGTCGGGAAACGGGTGCTCGATGGTTTCGATGCCCAATCGCCGCAGGTGTGCAAAAAATCTCGCCGGGTGGCCGATGCCGGCCACGGCATGGACGGTTTCTCCCCGGAACGATCCGGTCGAGGCGTAAGCCTCTGGCAGATTCACCCGGCACAGGCCGGAATCCTTCAGTTCCATGCCCAATTCGCTTTCTCGCGGCGGGCCGGTCACCACACGCAGTGAAATATCCCGCAAACGACTGAGCGGTTCGCGCAGCGGTCCGGCGGGCAAACAATAACCGTTACCGAAGCGGCGCTCGCCATCAATGACGGCAATCTCGATATCGCGAGCCAGACGCAGGTGTTGCAAACCATCGTCACTCACGATCACATCGCAACGGTGCTCGCGGATCAGGTATTGCGCCCCGCGCACGCGATCCGGGTCGGCCGCCACCGGACACTCGCTTTGCCGCGCCAGCATCACCGCCTCATCCCCCACCACGTCGGGATCATGGATCGGCGTCACGCCATGCGGCCAGTCTGCGGCACTGCCGCCATATCCGCGCAGGACAATTCCTGGGCGCATACCCTTTTGCCGCAGGAAGGTTGCCAGCCACAGGACCAGCGGCGTCTTGCCGCTGCCGCCAACCGTGATATTGCCAACGACGATGACGGGCACCGGCAGCTTCACGGAGGTCATGACGCCGAACCGGTACAGGGCCCGGCGCATCAACATCAGCAGACAGTACACCCAGCTCACCGGGCGCAGCAGCAGGCTCAAGGGTGTCTTGTGATACCAGTGCCACTCCAGCCAATGCATTTCTGTAGCCCCGCTCGCTGCGCTCGCTCGTCTTGCCGTATTGATTGAATCAGCCGGACGGGTTTTCGAGGAATTGGTTGCGGTACAATCCGGCATAGATTCCGTTGCGTGCCAACAGCTCGCGGTGTGGTCCACTTTCCACCACCCGCCCCTGCTCCAGCACCACAATCCGGTCGGCATGCTCAACCGTGGACAGACGGTGCGCGATCACCAGCGTGGTCCGGTGCTCCATGAGTTTTTGCAACGCCGCCTGCACCAGGCGTTCGGATTCCGTATCGAGAGACGACGTGGCTTCATCGAGAATCAGGATCGGAGCGTCCTTGTACAAGGCGCGCGCGATGGCTATGCGTTGGCGTTGTCCGCCCGACAGCAGCGCACCGCGCTCGCCCACGCGCGTGTCCAGTCCTTCCGGAAGGCGCTCCGCAAATTCGAGCACATGGGCCGCCCGCGCCGCCGCCAGCACCCGCTCCTCGTCGATGGCTTTCTCTTCGCCATAAGCGATGTTGTGACGGATGGAATCATCGAAAAGGATGTTCTCCTGTCCGACGAGTGCGATTTGCCGACGCAGGCTGACCAGGGTCAGGTCGTTGATGTCGGTATCATCAATCCGGATCGCACCGCGGTCGGCACGGTAGAATCGCGGCAGCAGGCTCACGATGGTGCTCTTGCCGCTGCCCGATTGTCCAACCAGCGCCAGCACCTGACCGGGCTCGACGGCGAAGGAAACATCTTCCAATACGTCCCGCTCGGCGCCAGGATAACGAAAGCCGACGCCCCGGTATTCGACGCGGCCGCGGGCGCGCTCGAGCGCTATCGTTCCGGTTTCCGGCTCCGGTGGCTCATCCAGCACGGTGAAAGTACTTTGCGCCGCCGCCAAGGATGTCTGGATAGTTTCGTTGATGCGCGCCAAGCGGCGGCTTGGACCCATGATCCACATGGCCGCAATGATATAAGAGGTGAACGTGCCCGCGCTGATCTCCCCCGAAAGCAACGCAATATAAATTACCAACCCAAGCGCGATGGAGCCCGCGAATTGCAGTAACCCCATGCCGATCGCGGACACAGCCACCTTGCGCAGCGTCTGACGGCGGTTTTTTTCATTGCCGCGCTCGAAAGCGCGGAGTTCAGCGGGTTGCCCGCCGAAGGACTTGACCACGCGCTGACCATCGCCCGCCTCGCGCACTACCTGTGAAATCTCGCCCATGCTCGTCTGAATTTCGAGACTGGCGCGCAGGAAACGCCGGTTCATGGCACGCAGCAGCAGGGTTGTGATCGGTAACAGCACGGCAAAGACCAGCGTCAATTTCCAGTTGAGGTACAGCAACCACGCGGCGAGCGCCAACAGGGTGAGCCCATCGCCAATTACGACATACGGCACCTGGGTGACGCCGGCGGCGATTTGCTCGACGTCATAAAGGAGGCGCGAGATCAGTCCGCCCGAGGGGCTCGTATCGTAATACCGGCTGGGGAGATACAGCATGCGCCGGAAAACATTATTACGCAGATCAAACGTGACACGCCGACCTATCCAGGCGGTGCCGTACTGCGCGAAAAAGTTTCCGATCCCGCGCGCCAGAAACATCAGCACGATGAGCGGTGGGATGATTTTGATCGCCGCGGGATCGCGTTGCACGAAACCCTCGTCCATGAGCGGCTTCATTAAGGCGGTGAAACCGGCAGCGGAGGCCGACAGCACAACCATGCCGCCAACGGCGATGACGAACATCCACTTGTATGGCCAGGCGTAGGCCAGCAGCCGTCGATACAGCCGCAGGTTTCCGTTGGCAGCCGGAATTTTACTCACGCGCCGCTTGGCCGGACGGCTGTTGCGTGGCGAAGGTCAGGCGAGTAAAGCCAAGACGACGCGCCGAATCCATGACGCGGATGACGGCTTCGTGCGGGGTTTGGGCATCGGCATGCACAACGACCAGCGGATCCTTGTTGGCTCCGGCCGCGCGCGTCAATGCCCTTCGCAGAACTTCCGGCGTGGCATTCAGCAATTGCTGCTCACCGATATACATCTGGCCTTTCGCGTCGATCGTCACGCGCAGTGACGGCAGATTCTGCTTCACTTCGGCCGAGGCTTCAGGCAAACGTATACTCAGTCGCGCTTCATTCGAAAAGCTGGTCGTGACCACGAGGAAGATCAATGTCATCAACAAAACATCTATCAACGGTATCAGATTCAGTTCCGGTTCTTCGTCGGGGATGGCGGTGCGGAAATTCATATGTCGGTCAATCGCTTTCGCGCTCACGCTCGCCTTGGAGCACTTCGACCAGTTTGATGGCCTCAGACTCCATATTGATGATTAGCTCATTCACGCGCCCGCGGAAATAACGGTAGAACATGACGCTGGGAATAGCGACCGCGATTCCCGCGGCGGTGGTGATCAGTGCGGTGGAAATACCGGCGGCAACGATGGAAGGATCACCCACACCGTGCTGACCGATGCCGGAAAACATCTGGATCATGCCGATGACGGTCCCGAACAGGCCGAGAAACGGCGAGATAGCCGCAATGGTGCCGAGGCTACGAAGATAGCGCTCGAGATCCGGCACCACGTGGCGTCCGGTGTTTTCAATGGCCTCCTTGACGATTTCCCGGTCATGATCGCGGTTGACCAGCCCCGCGGCCAGGATTCGGCCAAGCGGCGAGTTGTCGCGCAGCGCCGCCAGATGTGAGGGCTCGAGCTCGTTGCGCTCCAGCAATTGCATGACTTGCGCCAGTAAATCGGGCGGCGTCACGTATTTTTTCTGCAGCGACCAGAAGCGCTCGCCGATGATCGCCAGGGCCGCGACGGAACACAGGATGATCGGCCACATGACCCAACCCCCTGCCTTGATGAGCTCGAACATGCCGTGATTCCCGGGTAGAAAAGTGCGGCTAATGTAACAGACACGGAGAAATCCTCAAAGACAGTCGAGCAAAAACAGAATGTTGCAGCCAGTCACGGCGCATACCAATAACGTCGATGCCAGTCCCGGTACGCGGTGACTTCCAATCCGTCGGCGCGTAGCCGGATTTCCAGTGCGCCGGCGGAGGCAGAATCGTGCAATCGTATCCCGCGCTCGGCATATCGTTGAACGACGTCAGGGTGCGGATGACGGTGACGGTTGCGGTAACCTATCGGGAACAGAACATGGCGTGGCGCGACCGCCTCAATGAAACCGGACGTGGATGAAGTTTTGCTGCCGTGATGCGGCGCCACCAGGATTTCCGCGCGCAGGCGATCTCCCCAGAGTTCCACCAGTCTTTTTTCCGCCCCGGCCTCGATATCGCCCGGAAGGAGGATGCTACCGAAGCGGCTGCGCACCAGCAGCACGCACGAGGAATCGTTTTGAGGCCTGGTACGGTCGTCATCCGGGGACAGCATCAGGAAATCCACCCCGTCCCAGCTCCACGACTGCCCGCGCTGACATTGCTTTGCCCCGGGGAGCGTTTCCGGAACGCTGCTGAGGCGTTTGTCCACGGGCAAGGCGCGCAGCACGGAAAAGGCGCCACCGGTGTGATCGTTATCACCATGACTGATCAACAGGGCATCGAGGCGACGCACGCCGCTGGCGCGCAAGTACGGTTCCACGACCGCCTTCCCGGTGTCAAAATCCCCAAAACGCGGTCCCGCATCGAACAATAAGGTGTGCCCCTGGGTGCGAACGACGGCCGCGAGCCCCTGACCGACATCGAGCAAAGTAAACCACACCTCCGCCGGCGCCGGCCCTGCCGGTCGGATCAGAAACAGCGGCAGCAACCACACACCACCGACCCAGCGCGCGGGCCACCCGCGCGGTGCCAGCATCAATATCACACCCATTCCACCGCACAACAGTGCCCACATCGGGGGCGCCGGCTGCGACAACTGGCTGAATGACAATTCCGCCAGTCCAGCCAACGCTTGCCACAACAAGTGCAGCAGCCATGCCGCGAGTTGGAACAAAATGCCGGCAACGTCCGGAACAATCCCCAGCCACAGCGCGCCCAGCAGCGTCAGCGGCACCACCATTAGATCGAATACCGGCACCGCCAGCATGTTCGCCACCGGCGCCACCAGCGAGACTTGCTGAAACATCGCCAACATCAGCGGCAGCATGCCAAGCGCGATGGCCCACTGGATGTAACCCAGTCTCCAAACCAGCGGTTTCAATGATCGGTCGCCCTGGATCACGAGCAATATTACGGCGACAGCGGCAAACGATAGCCAGAATCCCACAGCCATGATCGCGAGCGGATCGTAAATCAGCACCGCCAGGCCGGCGACGGCCAGCAACTGTGAGGAGGGAAAACGCCGTCGCAGGAGGATGCCGGACATGGCCACGGCCAGCATGATGAGCGCGCGTTGTGTGGGGACCACGAAACCGGCCAGGGCGGCGTAACAACTGGCGGCCAACAGCGCACAGATCGCACCGAACTGGGGTGCCGGCAAGCGCAAAACCGTCGATCCCGGCAGCGCCCACAGCCAACGTGCCAGGAAAAACATTACACCGGCGATCAAACTGATGTGCAGACCGGAAATCGCAACCAGATGCAGGGTGCCGGTGCGTCGCAGCACTTCCCACTGCTCGGTACCAAGACCACGCCCGTCGCCGTTGGCCAGCGCCACAATGATACCGGCGTAGTCGTTTCCGGGCAGGCGCTCTCGAATGCGCTCGCCCAGGTCCTGGCGCAGGCGATTAATATTGTGCCAGGCGGGCTCCCCGCCGAGACTCATCGGTGCCACGTCGTCACGCACGTAACCCTTGGCACGGATCCGGTCCCGAAACAAATGCGCCTCGTAGTCGAAACCGCCGGGGTTCTGGTAACCGTGCGGCCGTTTGAGGCGGACTTTCAGGCGCCACGTCTCACCGGCGTGCGGTTGAAAACCCGGCGCTCGGCTGGTGAGCAGAATCCGCCGGGGGATCGATACCGGTTTGCCCTCGTGTTCAGCACGCGTTACTTCAAGCTCGAATCGCTGTCCGTAATCCGCCCGGCGGGGAATATCGTCAATCATCCCCTCGACCACCAGGTCCTGGCCCTCAAGTTCTCGCGGCAGGTCCTCCTCCAGGATTAACCCGGCGCGGAAACTCATCCATGTCACCCCGGCCACAAAGAACAGCACCATGAACCAGAGGGGACGCCAAAGCGCCAGCCCCAGGAGCGGCAACAGCAGCAGCGACCACCACAGGGAAGGCAGCGCGGCCAACTGCTGCACCCACAGCACCCCAACGAGGAAGGCCAACGTGGCGACGCGGATGACAGTCTCCTTGGCTGTTATTTTTATTTCGTGAGAATATACACCTGAAATTTATGGCAAAAAAATATATCAGGCGATATTTCCCGGACCCCCACAAGATCCGTGATCACAAGCATCTGCGAATTTTCGGCAAGCTGCTACACGATCCCAACCTGTGGCACCTGAACCGCCGCTCCGCTTCGGGAGCGTTTGCCGTGGGACTTTTCATGGCCTTCGTCCCCATGCCTTTCCAGATGATCCCCGCGGCCGCGGCCGCGATCCTGTTGCGCGTCAACCTGCCGATCTCGGTGGCGCTGGTGTGGATCACCAATCCTCTGACGATGCCTCCGGTTTTCTATTTCAGCTACAGCCTCGGCGCGTGGATTCTCGGCACGCCGATGCACTCGGTCGGGTACGACTTTTCCTGGGAATGGATCACCACGGAACTCACCCGCGTCTGGAAGCCGTTTTTACTGGGTTCGTTCCTGGTAGGCGCGATCAGCGCCCTGCTTGGCTACCTGGGCATCCGCGGCCTGTGGCGTTGGCACGTTGTTCGTGATTGGGAGAAACGGAAAAAAGTCCGGGACCGGACAACGCCAACCTAGACGGACTTGAGCACGCCGTCTTCCAACTTGAGCACGCGATCCATGCTTTCCGCGAGCGCGGGATCATGGGTGGCGATGATGAAACAGGTCTTGAGCTCACGATTCAGTTCCAGCATCAGCTCGTAAATATTGTGCGCATTCTCACGGTCAAGATTGCCGGTCGGCTCGTCCGCCAATACACACAGGGGACGCGTCACCATGGCACGTGCCACGGCGGCACGCTGGCGCTCGCCGCCTGAAAGTTCACCCGGCCGGTGGTGCAAACGTCCCTCGAGACCGACGCGCGTGAGCATGGCCTGCGCCTGACTGATCGCCTCCGCCGTCGGGGCGCGCCGCACCAGGAGCGGCATGGCAACATTCTCCAGCGCGGTAAATTCATTCAGCAAGTGATGAAACTGGTAGATGAATCCCAGCAGGCGGTTGCGCAACTGGCTGACTTCCGCTTCGTTCATTTTCGTCAGGTCCTGCCCGTCGATTTCCACTTGCCCTGCCGTGGGCCGGTCGAGACCGCCAAGCAAATGCAGCAAAGTGCTTTTGCCCGAACCGGAGGCGCCGACAATGGCCACGCGTTCGCCCGGTGCGATCCGCAGGTACACGCCTTTTAATACGTGCACATTAAACGAACCCTCGTTGAAAATTTTCTGCAGGCCGGTGGCGCGCAGGATGTGTTTTTTATCAGGCTTATCCGGCGTGGCCGACGACTCGGCCGCCAGAGGGTCATCGGCCGGGGCAAGGTTGTCTGCGGCGTTATTCTCCTCGGCCATGGGCGTCTTCCCTTTCTTTTCGGATTTCCGGCTCATTCGTATCGCAAAGCCTCAGCCGGCTGCACCTTGGAGGCGCGCCAGGCCGGATAGAGAGCCGACAGTAAACCCAGCACCAGCGTGCAGCCTGATACCAGAAACACGTCGGACCAGTGCAGATCCGATGGCAGCTCACTGATGAAATAGACATCCGCCGAAATGAACGACGTGCTGAACAGACGCTCGATGCCGTGCACAATTGGCTCAACATTGAGCGCCAGCAGAATACCGCACACCGTACCCACCAGGGTGCCAACCACGCCGACGACTGAGCCGTGCGCGAGGAAGATGCCCATGATGCTATTGGGACTGGCGCCGAGTGTTCGCAGAATAGCAATATCCGCACGCTTCTCAGTGACCACGACCACCAGCGTGGACACCACGTTGAACATGGCGACGGTGACAATGAGCAGCAGGATCACGAACATCACGGTTTTTTCGATTTTGAGGGCGCGGAAAAAGTTGCCGTGCTCGCGTGTCCAGTCGCGCGCAAGGTAATTCGGCCCCAAGGCGGCCTCCAGTTCATGCGCCACCCGCGGCGCGGCATCGACATCATTGAGCTTCAGGCGCAGCCCGCTGGTTTGATCGCCCATCTGGTAGAGCTTGGCGGCATCCGCGAGATGCATCAGCACCAAGCCATTGTCGTATTCATACATATCCATTCTGAAGATGCCGACCACGGTAAAGCGTTTGAATCGCGGCATGAGGCCGGCGGGCGTCACCAGCGCCTGGGGGATGACGAGCGAAACCGGCGAACCCAGGGTGAGATCTAGTTTCCACGCGATCGCACTGCCGATCACAACGCCGAATTCATCCGGCTTCAGTGACTCCAGGCGGCCTTCGAGCATGCGGTGGCCGAACTCGGATACCTGCAATTCCTCACTCGGCAGGATGCCACGCACCATCACGCCGCTTACGGTTTTGCCACGCGACACCATGCCCTGCCCGGTAATATAGGGTGCGCGAGCGATAATACGCGGATTCTGGAGTTGGCTTGCCGTGCCTTTCCAGTCGCGCAGCTGGCCATTGGTTTCGGTGATGGTGACGTGTGAGATTACCCCAAGGATGCGGCCACGCAGCTCTTTCCCGAAGCCGTTCATCACCGATAGCGTGGTAATGAGCGCGGTGATACCAAGCGTGATCCCAAGAATGGAAATGAGCGAGATGAAGGAGATAAAGTGGCTGCGTTTGCGCGCGCGGGTGTAACGCAAGCCGACGAAAGCCTCAAACGGACGAATCATGGCCCGGCATTAAACACAGATGCCTGGATTCGCACAAGGGCTTTACCCGCCGTCATTGACCAGCACCGCACTGCCGTCATGATTTTCCAGAACGGTACCATGCTGTAACGACAATTGCTGCAAATGCCCCACCATCTGCGATGCCTCCGGTCCCGCGAGCGCACGCGGTTGAAACACGACTTCGGCATTTTTCACATTGAGCGGGAACAGGCGCAGCTCTTGCCACCGTCCGTCGCGGAACGTGAGCAGCGCAATCGCGCTGCGCGTGGCGGTATTGCTGTAAGAGCCGAAAGCGAAATTGCCGAGACTGTAGAGGATCACGCCGTGCCGGTAGCGTTCCACACCTTGCAGGATATGCGGATGGTGTCCCAGCACCGCGGCGGCGCCCGCTTCGATCGCCGCGTGTCCCAGCTGCACTTGGTAGTCGCGCAGCTCGGTTTTCCCTTCTTGGCCCCAATGAAAAGAAACCACCACGATATCGGCCTTTTCGCGCGCCGCTTTAACATCGGCGCGCACAAAACGCTCGTGACCGAAGGCGGTGCCGGGGGTGTCCACACCGGCCCAGAATTCTTCCGGAAACGTCAGGGAATAGGCCAGAAAAGCGACCGTCACCCCGTCAACCACCATATAGAGAGGTCGCCGCGCCTCGGCCAGATTACGCCCTGCCCCGGCATAGCCGATGCCAGCCCTATCCAGGGCCGCGCGGGTGTCGGCCAGCCCTTCAGGACCGTAATCCAGCGTGTGATTGTTGGCCAGCGATACAACATTGAAACCGGCACGCGAGAGTGCTGGCGCCACCTTCTCCGGCGGCGAGCGGAAGACATATTGCTTGCTGGTGGCAGGCTTGCCCCCATCAGTCAGCGGACCTTCCAAATTTCCGAAGACGATCTGCGCCTGCTTCAAGATGCCCTGGGTTTGTTCGAACGGATAATCGTAGCCGAATTTGCGCAGCTCCGGTGTCGCCGTGCCACCGAGCATGATGTCACCGACCGCGGCGATGCGGATTTCTTTCGGTGGTGCGGGCGCTGGGATGGGTGTGGGAATGGATACCGGCGCCTGAACCTCCGGCGTGGCTTCCGGCATCGAACGCGGCGCGGGCGGCGTGGCACAAGATACAGACAGGGCGCCGAACAGCGTCACGAGCAGGCGCCACCGACCGCCAACCTGTCGGATCAGAATCATGAAGCAATTATAGATTTATCTTTTCGCGGATGCTGATTTTTCGCGTGCGCCGGCCAGCCGGATAAGCGATCGGCGCAGTGCCGGATCCAGAATGTCATCGGCCACGCTCTTGATGAGATGGGCGGCGCTGGCGGGTATGCGACTGGGCAAGGAAACCGATTGGCGCTTTTTCTCGCCCGGCACGCGCGCCCGCTCCGGGAGCACCCGTACGTACAGCTCGCGCAAATCGTGGAAAAAGGGGTCGTCGCGCAACTCATTCATGAGTTCTGCCTGACTGTGTCGCAGCCGGCTGGCCCAGGCGGAGGTGTCGGCACGCAGACTCAGGCGGCCGTTAACGTAACTGACGGGGAAGCTGTGTGAGACCAATGGTTCTCCCACGTTCGTCTTCCAATGCGAAAGCAAGCTGGAGAGTTTGTCCATGTGCACGCCTGCCCGTTTGAGTATCTCAGTAGGTAAATGGGTGCTGGCATTCCGGGGTCCATTCTTTGACACGGGCTTCTTACCTCTTGTGTTCGATCCATCCAGCGCGGGCGATCATTATCCTCAAATTAGAATCACACGCAACGTTGACAAGTGAAAATTTTTTTTAAATCGCGCTAACATGCAATTTATGAACCAGAGTTCAGACAAGATTGCCAGCCATTTAATCCTTGTTAAGCAATCGATCGCCGACGCCGCGCAAGCGTGCACAAGAAGTTCCGACGCTATCCGATTGATTGCCGTATCAAAAGGTCATTCGATTAATGCGATTGCGCAAGCCATGGCAGCCGGACAGAAAGATTTTGGTGAAAGTACAACACAGGAATCCCTTCCAAAAATTTCACAGTTCGGAAATCCGTCCATCGACTGGCATTTCGTTGGCCATCTCCAAGCCAATAAAGCAAAATTCATCCCCGGAAATTTTTCATGGGTGCATTCACTGGACAGTCTCGCCCTGGCGCGCAAGCTTTCCCGACAATTGGAAGAAAAATCAGCAAGCGTTAATATGCTGATCGAGGTCAATATCACGCGTGACGAAAAAAAACATGGCGTTGTCCCTGAAAAGCTTTTTGATTTCATCGACCAACTGATGAAGGCAGATCTCCCTTCCCTCCCATTGCGCGGTCTCATGACCATCGGTCCCTACCATGCCCCCGAAAAGGAAATTCGCCGGTGTTTCGCGGAATTGCGACATTTACGCGATGACTGTCAACGTCGGTTTGGACTGAAAAATTTTACGGAACTGTCCATGGGCATGAGCGGTGATTACATTGAAGCCATTAAAGAAGGCGCCACCATGCTACGAGTGGGGACGGCGATCTTCGGCGAGCGCGATTATTCGAAATAAATCCTGAACTGGCGGCGTCGTATAGGATCTGAAAGCCGGATAATTTTGTTAAAACAAGTTTTTTTCTTACTTCCAAGCAAAGGAGCTCTTCATGATGAAGCACGGCATTACTCGCAAACTGTTATTTACGGGCATGATGCTGGCCGCTCTGGTCCCGCTGGGATTGAGTGCGGCCGAACCGGAAGATGTCATCAAATATCGTAAAAACGTGATGAAGGCCATCGGCGGCCATACTTCCGCCGCGGCCGCAATCGTGCAGGGAAAGGTCGATTACAAAGCCCATCTGGCCGAGCATGCACGCGCCCTGCAAGTGCTGACCAAAGATATTCCTGCCCTGTTCCCGAAAGACTCCGATTTCGGTGACACCGAGGCCAAGGATGCCGTCTGGACCAAGCGCGCGGATTTTGAAAAGGCCGCCAAGAATGCCCGAACCAAGGTCGAGGCCTTTGCCAAAGCAGTGCAAGGCGGGAATCAGCAGGCGATGGCTGCCAGCTTCAAGGACATGGGTGAAGGCTGCAAGGGGTGTCACAAGGATTTCCGCAAGGAAGAAAAATAACACCTACGCCGGTCGTCGTTGGTGATGAAAAATCTGGCAATGCACAAGAGCGTCGCCGTGTGGCTATTCATCAGCGTCGCTCCGGTTTTGTCTGCGGCGGATGATGCATTACCGCAAGGCGAATATCTCTTCCACGCCGCCGGATGCGCAACATGCCATACTCAAGAGGACAATAAGGGTTCTCCGCTAGCCGGCGGACGGGCGCTCAAGACCGCCTTTGGCATCTTCTATTCCTCCAACATCACGCCTGATCCCGACACCGGCCTCGGCCGCTGGAGCGAGGCCGATTTCCAACGTGCCTTGCGCGAGGGAATAAGCCCGGAGGGGAAACATTATTATCCGGCTTTTCCCTATACCTCTTATACGCAACTGACCGATGCCGACCTTCGCGCCCTGAGGAAATATCTCTTAAGCCGTCAACCGGTGCGGCAGGCCAACAGGCCGCATGAGCTGCCGTGGTATCTCCGCGCACGTCCCCTCTTGAGCTTCTGGAAAATGCTGTATTTCAGGCCCGGAGTTTTTCAGCCGCTGGCTGACAAACCACCGGCCTGGAACCGCGGTGCGTATCTGGTTAAAGCCGTGGCCCATTGCGGCGAATGCCATACGCCACGCCACTTTTTCGGCGGATTCAAGGAGGCGCAATACCTGGCCGGGAATCCGCATGGCGTGGACGACACCAAGATTCCCAACATCACACCGGACAGAAAAACCGGGATAGGCAAGTGGAGTGCGAGCGACATCGCGGATTACCTCGAAACCGGCATGACCCCGGACGGCGATTTCGCCGGTGATCTCATGGCGGATGTCATCGATAACAGCACATCCGTCCTGATCCGGGAGGACCGCCGCGCCATCGCGGCCTACCTGAAATCACTGCCGGCGGTAGAGTCTTTAGCGCGCTCGCCCAAAAAATAAGGATGGAACTATGGGAAACCCCTGAAATCCAGGGGCAGAAGGAAACACCGTTTTCGACTGTCGTGGCGCGAAATTAGGCTACAGTTAACCTAAATAAACGCGTTTACTTCCCTGATTCTTGACTATTAATTACTATGGGACACATATATTAAAAAAGGGGCGCATTCGCTTCGTTCAGTCTCTCACCAGATGGTCGATATAGGAAAAAAACGAATTGATGTCATAGATCTTAGGCCGGGAATGTATATCTCCCAGCTGGATCGTCCCTGGCTGGAATCTCCTTTCCTGTTTCAGGGCTTCGAGCTGCGCACGGACGAAGAAATGGACCTGCTCAGGAAACACTGCAAATACGTCATCATCGATACCGCCCTGGGGCTTGATGTGTTGCCCTTAAGCAACCGCGTCGAATACGAATCGCGGATGCGCGCCATCCAGGTGGAGGAAGACCAGCTAACGGCAAAGATCAGGGAACTGGCCGATTCCCCCGGCAGGACGCGGACTCGACCGGCCTACGAAGACCAGGCCCCGCTGGAGCAGGAAATCCCCCGCGCCCGTGAAATTGAATCCAGCGCACGAGATGTGATGAACGATATGTTGCGCAATATTCAAAAGGGCAAGGAATTCAGCATGGAGCTCGTCACCAAGGTGGTGACCAACATGGTTAATAGCATGATCCGCAATCCGGATGCCATGGTGTGTTTGACTTACATGCGCAAGATCAGCGAATACACGGCGCTGCACAGCATCCGCACCGCCATTCTTGGTATCGCGTTCGGCCGCCACCTGGTTTTCACCAAGGATCAATTGATCGAACTGGGGGTAGGCCTGATGCTGCACGATATCGGCATGCTGAGGATCCCCAAGAATATAATCGAGAAGCCCTCCGGCCTCGACGCAGCGGAATTCGAAATTATGAAACGGCACGTGGGCTGGGGTGTGGCGCTGATCAAAAATAATGGTGGGATCCCCCCATTCGCGATGCAGGTCGTGCAACAACATCACGAGCGCCATGACGGCGAAGGCTATCCCGTGCGCCTGAAAGGCGACGCCATCAGCCAGGTGGGATACATCGCCTCCATCGTCGACGTGTACGACGCCGTGACCAGCGACCGTATCTACTCCGGCGGCATGTCAGCCGAAGAGGCACTGAAACGCATGTACGAATGGCGGGAAAAAGATTTTCACGCCGAGCTGGTGGAGGATTTCATCCGTTGCATGGGAATTTTCCCCATCGGTTCTTTGGTGGAACTCAGTACGGGTAGCGTCGGGGTCGTGATCTCGATCAACCGTGCCCGCCGCTTGAAGCCCAAGGTGGCGCTGGTGTTGACCGCCGACAAAAAACCCTACAGTCACAAACTTGTTACCGACCTGATGGAGCACACGGACGGCAAAGGGCAGGAAATCAAGATATCGCGCGTGCTCCCGGTCGGCTCGTACGGCATCCATCCTATGGACCACATCGTGCGGATATAGAATGGGCGGCACGCTCTTTGAGATTTATCAATTAATAATCTTTCCGGGTACAATCAGATCCGGATCGGGCTGACGGCGCGGGGGAGGAATAGCGTGAGTGACGACGAAGACACCGACAATGGAACATACAATGGACCCGAGCGCCGGAAAATGGTCCGGCGCTCAGGCAAGCAACGTCGTGATCAATCACGCTGGAACGTGGACAGCCCCATCCGCCGCAAAGGCCCAGGCCGGCGCGCGCACGACAAGTTGCTGAAAAAAAAGGATCACGATAAATAAGCCTCATCGAAGTTTGTTTGTTAGCGCCACTCTTGAAAACCTTGACCTGATTATTTTAGTCACCGCCTGCGCCAACCACACTGAGCGCATAAGGAACCTTGCTCCACAGGGAGGAACATGGAACTGCTT